>NZ_JBIWGL010000084.1:0-1008 GCF_044763535.1 Lysinibacillus sp. NPDC095746 | reverse complement strand
AAGCCCATAACGACCTCGTGTAAAATGTAGTTACCACACAAACATTCAAACGGAGGAATCGTTATGAGCTATACCCATCTTACCATATCAGAACGTGTAAAAATAGAAACATACCTGGAACTTGATTATTCGATTCGTAAAATAGCGAAACTCTTAAATCGCCAACCTTCTACGATTTCCAGAGAGATAAAACGCCACGTCGGTAATACGGCTGACGAAGCGCAAGTACGTTACCACCAAAATAAATCCAACTGTGGTGCCAGGTCAAAATGTACGCCAGAAGTAAAAGAAGCTGTTCAAGAAAAGTTGCGGGATACATGGTCGCCTGAACAAATTGTCGGCCGCTTGTATCAAGGACAGCTAAGTTTTAAAACCATCTATCGCTGGATTTACGATGGTCTTTTAGAAGTGCCTATAACCGTTCTTCGTCAAAAGGGAAAGCGCCAAAAGCCCCGCGAAACAAGGGGAAGATTTAACATTGGCACACCAATTTCTAAACGCCCAAAAGAAGTACGTAAACGTGAAACCTTTGGACATTGGGAGTTAGATACAGTTGTATCTGGACGTGGGAAAGCAAAAGGTTGTGTCGCAACATTTATTGAGCGAATGACACGGTGGTATGTTGGCTTTTTGATACCAGATCGCTCAGCACAATCAATGGAAAGAGCAGTACGTCTTCTACATACTAAATTACCAAAAGGCGCTATAAAAACAGCCACAACAGACAGAGGTAAAGAATTTAGCTGCTATAAAGTGTTAGAAAAAGACTTGAAAATTGATGTTTATTTTGCGGACGCCTATTCTTCCTGGCAACGCGGAAGTAACGAAAATGGAAATGGATTACTTCGCGAATTCTTCCCAAAGCAAACGAATTTCGAAGAAGTATCACCAGAAGAACTAACAGAATCATTAAACTATATCAACAGCCGACCAAGAAAATGTCTTGGTTGGAAAACTGCAAACGAGGCTTTTAATGAGCAATTGTTGCACTTAATTTGACAAATCGTC
>NZ_JBIWGL010000083.1:0-1020 GCF_044763535.1 Lysinibacillus sp. NPDC095746 | reverse complement strand
ATTTTTGAAAAGTATGCTCGGTGTGATCAAGCTCTCGTTTTATCTATGCTAGAAATGGTGATAAACGGTGTTTCAACACGCAAAGTTACTCATATTGTGGAACAACTTTGCGGAGAAAACGTTTCTAAATCCTTTGTGTCTTCACTTACACAAAAGCTAGATCCGATTGTAAATGCTTGGGCCAAGCGTCCATTAAATACAACTTATTATCCTTTTCTCTTTGTAGATGCGATGTATATAAAAGTACGTGAACATCATCGTATAGTCTCTAAGGCTGTTTATATTGCCACAGCTATTACGGAGAACAACAAACGTGAAATACTAGGTTTAAGTGTGGACCACGCTGAAAGTTATGAGAGTTGGAGTCGGTTTTTCCAAAGTCTCAAATCGCGTGGGCTTCAATCACCTAAACTTGTGATTTCAGATGCTCATCAAGGTCTTCAAAAAGCCATACAACGTGATTTTATAGGGACAGCTTGGCAAAGATGTAACGTACATTTTAAACGAAATATCATTGAAAAGCTTCCTAAAAAAGACTCAGAGGAAATCCGTATGATGATAAAACGAGTTTTTGAAGCTATTACAATTGAAGATATTCGAAAATTTAAAGATGAGTTATTTGATCAATTCGGAAACAATACCAAGTATGAAAAAGCCCTTGCCATCTTTGATGAAGGCTTCGAAGATACGATACAGTACATGAACTACCCAGAGAAAATACGATGTCATATTCGTAGTACCAATTCTCTTGAACGTTTAAATCAAGAAGTTCGTAGAAGAGAAAAAGTAATCCGCATTTTCCCAAATACACAATCTGCTTTTCGATTAGTAGGTGCAGTTCTAATGCAGTATCAAGAAACTGTATACGCAAAGAAAAAGGGACTCACAACTTAGTGAACTTAAGTATTTTTCATGTAACTTCCATTCCGTAGGATGCCACATTCAGAAACGGCTATCAAAGTGAAAAGAGCCTTTGACAGCCATTTCTGAATGTGGACATATAAATACACGGAAGTTACG
>NZ_JBIWGL010000082.1:0-1028 GCF_044763535.1 Lysinibacillus sp. NPDC095746 | reverse complement strand
CGGGAGAAGGAAAAAACATCGGGTCCCCCGCTCGCGGGAGAAGAAAAATCAACCGCCCTTCTTGGCGAACAACGCGTCGAGCTTGTTCTCGAACGCGTGATAGCCGATGCGGTCGTACAGCTCCGCGCGGGTCTGCATGCTGTCGACCACGTTCTTCTGGTGGCCGTCGCGGCGGATCGATTCGTACACGTTCTCCGCCGCCTTGTTCATGGCGCGGAACGCCGACAGCGGGAACAGCTGGATGGCGACGCCGGCGGTGGCCAGTTCTTCGCGCGAGAACAGCGGGGTCTGGCCGAACTCGGTGATGTTGGCCAGCACCGGCACCTTGACCGCGTCGACGAAGCGGCGGTAGGTGGCCAGGTCGTAGGCGGCTTCGGCGAAGATGCCGTCGGCGCCGGCCTCGACGCAGGCGATGGCGCGTTCGATCGCGGCGTCGACGCCGTCGACCGCGATGGCGTCGGTGCGCGCGATCAGGAAGAAGTCGGGATCGGTCTTGGCGTCGGCCGCGGCCTTGACCCGGTCGGCCATTTCGCCGGCGCTGACGATCTCCTTGCCCGGACGATGGCCGCAGCGCTTGGCGCCGACCTGGTCCTCGATGTGGCAGGCGGCGGCGCCGGCCTTGATCAGCGACTTGACCGTGCGCTCGATGTTGAACGCGCTCGGGCCGAAGCCGGTGTCGATGTCGACCAGCAGCGGCAGGTCGCACACGTCGGTGATGCGGCGCACGTCGATGAGCACGTCTTCGAGCGTGTTGATGCCCAGGTCCGGCAGGCCCAGCGAGCCCGCGGCGACGCCGCCGCCGGAGAGGTAGATGGCGCGGTAACCGGCGCGCTTGGCCAGCAGGGCGTGATTGGCGTTGATCGCGCCGATCACCTGCAGCGGCGATTCGGCGGCGAGCGCGGCGCGGAACTTGGCGCCGGCGGAGAGCTGGGACATCTGTCTGACTCCGGGTGGCCCGGTCGGGGCGATCCGGCCATTTTAACCCGCCGGACGTGTCGACCGCCGATGCGCGCTGCGCGCCGGCGAGG
>NZ_JBIWGL010000081.1:0-1041 GCF_044763535.1 Lysinibacillus sp. NPDC095746 | reverse complement strand
CGGGCAGATCGGCAACATCGAGCAGATCGGCGGAATCGTGCTCGACCGCCGCGACGGCGTGCCGATCCGCATCCGCGACGTCGCCAGCGTCGGCGAAGGCCCGGAACTGCGCAGCGGCGCGGCCACCCAGAACGGCCACGAAGTCGTGCTCGGCACGGTGTTCATGCTGGTCGGCGCCAACAGCCGCGACGTGTCGCTGGCCTCGGCGGAAAAGCTCAAGGTCGCCAACGCCAGCCTGCCCAAGGGCGTGACCGCCAGCCCCGTGTACGACCGCACCTCGCTGGTCGACCGCACCATCGCCACCGTGTCGAAGAACCTGATCGAAGGCGCGCTGCTGGTGGTGGTGGTGCTGTTCCTGCTGCTCGGCAACTTCCGCGCCGCGCTGATCACCGCGCTGGTGATTCCGCTGGCGATGCTGTTCACCATCACCGGCATGGTCCGCGGCGGAGTCTCGGGCAATCTGATGAGCCTGGGCGCGCTCGACTTCGGCCTGATCGTCGACGGCGCAGTGATCATCATCGAGAACTGCCTGCGCCGCTTCGGCGAAGCGCAGCATTCGCTGGGCCGCGAGATGACCCGCGAGGAGCGCTACGACCTCACCGCCAAGGCCACCGCCGAAGTGATCCGCCCCAGCCTGTTCGGCCTGGGCATCATCACCGCGGTGTATCTGCCGATCTTCGCGCTCAGCGGCATCGAAGGAAAAATGTTCCACCCGATGGCGATCACCGTGGTGCTGGCGCTGACCGGCGCGATGCTGCTGTCGCTGACCTTCGTGCCGGCGGCGGTGGCGATCTTCCTCGGCGGCAAGGTCGACGAGAAAGAGAACAAGGCCATGGCCTGGCTCAAGCGCCGCTACGAGCCGGCGCTGGCCTGGGCGTTGCGCAGCCGCGCGATCGTGGTCGGCGGCACCGCCGCGCTGGTGATCGTCAGCGGCTTCATCGCCACGCGCATGGGCACCGAGTTCGTCCCCAGCCTCGACGAGGGCGACGTCGCGGTCCAGGCCATGCGCATCCCCGGCACTAGCCTGACCCAGTCGGTGAC
>NZ_JBIWGL010000080.1:0-1116 GCF_044763535.1 Lysinibacillus sp. NPDC095746 | reverse complement strand
ATATGTTCGCCGTGCCGAGCTACGGACGTAGCCTTTCTGGGATCAGGAATCTACTCGACCCGCAAGAATCGCGAAGAACCATAACGACATTTATAGCGCACTCGTATTAAACATAAGAAAGGGAGCAGCATGAAACGACCAGGATCAGCAATGACAGGGCTGGATCTAGCCATCGTGACTACTGATACCAGGTTGGCAAGGATATTGGCTGGCGATAACCGAGAATGTGCTGTGGAGCTATGGGTATTGCAGTTGCAAATTCAAGCTGCTGTTGAGAGCCGCTTGTTGTACGGTCGCGTGTCGCCATTCGATTTCAGCAACGATCGCTGGAGTTCTCCCGCGAAGGACCACTTCAAGATCATACGCGATGGGCTTTTTGCTCAGTGTGCGAGACTGACGCTCTACTGCCGGTCGAATAACTTGATTGGACTCTTGAGTGCTATGACAGGAGGGGCCACTCTCGCAGATGCCAGCAAGAGCGCTGGCGTTTTAATGTCTGCAGATTTTGAGAGCCGTTTCGGAGATCTTAAACTGCAACTGCCTCTTGCAGTACGGCCTTCAATGCATCTGCCTACCCGTGACTACTTCCGTTGGTCCACCAACAAGGTCAGTCCTCTTGATATGTGTAGCTGCGACAGTGCCTCGATCTGCAGCTTGGTGAAGTCCGAACTCTTTTTGGTTGGCGGAGAAGAAGACCGAGAACTCGCCAATTTTGCTATCGATCTGCTTAGCGCAGACACGGGCCTTGAATTTGCGGACCTTGATGCATGGCGAATCGGCGATTTGGAACTGCTGGTGCTCCCCGGATTGACCGAGCGAGGTGGCGCTCTTGTACACCTAAACACGGTTTCCTGCGGGATGAGCGTGCAAGTGGATCAGCCACTCGCTAGCGGTGCGAACGGCTTTAGGGTAAACGCGCGGCTGCTCAATGATGGTGCCGTCGTTCACAGCGCTTCAACGGTAATCGCTGCTGAGGCCGCTTACCCTGTGACGGTTAATCTCAACTGGCCGTCCACATTAGAGGCAATTCGAGATGAATTTGTGTTGGAGATTGAAGCGCAGAACTCTCAAACTGGGACGAATTGGCTTTGCTACCAATGGGGCGTATTCCTCGTA
>NZ_JBIWGL010000079.1:0-1125 GCF_044763535.1 Lysinibacillus sp. NPDC095746 | reverse complement strand
CGGGCGTAGCGTTCCAGCGCGCCGGCGGCGAACTGGGTCTGCAGTTGCTGCGCGCTCCAGTTGGCGAACTCCGGCGCGCGCGGGAACACCACGCCCCAGCCGCCGTCGGTGAACTTGCCCCACAACTCGCCGCCGATGTAGTTGCCGAGCCGGCCGAAGCCCAGGCCCGGCGGCACCAGCGGGGCGATGAAGTCGAGGGTGTCGAAGAAGTGGGTGCGGTGGCTGCGCGACCACCACCACACCGCGGCGACCACGCCGAGCAGGCCGCCGTGGAAGCTCATGCCGCCTTCCCAGATGCGCAGCAGCATCAGCGGGTCGCGCAGCAGGTCGGCGAAGCCGTAGAACAGCACGTAGCCGATGCGGCCGCCGAGCACGACGCCGATCATGGCGTAGAACAGCAGGTCGCCGTAGGAGGCCTCGCTGACCCCGGGCAGGCGCCCGGCGCGGACCCGTTGCCGCCCCAGCCACCAGGCGGTGACGAAACCCAGCAGGTACATGATCCCGTACCAGTGGATTTGCAGCGGGCCGAGGGACAGCGCGATCGGATCGATCTGATGCAGGATGATCATGCGACGAGACGGGCTCGGGGCAGCGGAGGACCGACGTATTGTGCCCCAGCGCGCCGGCGCGCAGGGTGCGGGTTGCGGCCGCTGGGCGCCGGGGGCGCACCGCGTTTCAGCTGCGCTTGGGCTTGCCGCGGCGACGCCGAGGCGGCGCTGTGCCGGCGCGGGGCGTGCGATTGCGGAGGTGGCGCTTGCGTGCGGCGTTCTTGTACGGGCCTGGCGACGGGCGCCGACCGCGACGAAGTCGGTTACGGCAGAACGAGCTGTTGCGCAGCCGGCTACCACAGGCGCGATGGCAGCAGGGCCAACCGCGGCAGGACTGGCTCGTACGGTATCGGCCGCCGCAGGGCCGGCTACAGCAACACAGGCTCGTCGGGCAATTCGTTGCCCGCCGCATTGGCGCCGCCGGCGCGGCGCGGGAACGCCTCGGCCATGATCTGGTTCAAGGCGGCGATGCCGCCGAGCACCGCCGCCTCGGCCTCGCCCGCGGCCAGCGCCTGCTGGATGCCTTCGCACACCGCCTGCCAGCGTTCGTCGCCGACCCGCCGCGCGTAGCCGCGAT
>NZ_JBIWGL010000078.1:0-1140 GCF_044763535.1 Lysinibacillus sp. NPDC095746 | reverse complement strand
GCCACGGTCTTGCGCAGCGGATCGATGGCGTAGGTGGTCGAGGCCGCGCCGGGCCAACCGAACTGTCCCAGCGACGCCGGCGCGCTGCGCTTGGTCGGGTCGATGACGACCGCGCCGCCGAAGCCGAAGCCTTCGCCGGGATCGAACTGATGCACCGGCGGATCGAGCATGCTCAGTTGGTTGCGCAGCATCGCGGCGACGGTGTCGGCGCGCAGCACGCGCGGGCCGGGGCCGCGCGCACGCTTGCCGTCGCACTGGGCGAAGCCGGAGCGTTCTGCGATGCGGCCGCCGTCGAGCAGCATCTGGGCGAAGCGGGCGTAATCGCAGGCGGTGGAATACAAGCCGCCTGCGCCGCTGGGATAAGCGTTGAGCGGTGCGCCGGGTTCGCGCTGCGATGGGCCGTCGTCCAGGCGCAGGCGGCCGTCGTCGCCGGTGGTGGTGAGGTCGGCGATGCGCTTGCGCTCGCTGCTTGCAACTACGAAGCCGGTGTCGCGCATCTGCAGCGGCGCGAACAGATGCTCGCGCAGGTAGGCATCGAAGGTTTGTCCGGAGACGACTTCGACCAGCCGCGCCAGGGTTTCGGTGGCGGCGCCGTCGTAGCCGAAGCGCGTGCCGGGATCGGCGGCCAGCGGCGCCTGAGCGAGGCGGGCGACGAAGCCGGCGAGGTCGCGCGCGGCGTGCGGATCGTGGCCTTGGGTCAGCGCCGCGGCGGTTTCGTCGCCGGGCAGGCCGGCGGCGAAGCCAGCGGTGTGGGTCAGCAGATGACGCACGGTGATCGGCCGTTGCGCCGGACGCAGCCGCGGCGCGGCCGCGGTGCCGCCGGCGACGACTCGGCGGTGCGCCAGTTCGGGCAGGTAGCGTTCGATCGGCGCCTCCACGTCGATCAGGCCGCGCTCGGCGAGTTGCATGACCGCGGCGGAGGTGACGGTCTTGCTCATCGAATAGATGCGGAAGATCGCGTCGTGCCGCATCGGCTCGCGGCGGGCTAGGTCGCGTTGGCCGTAGGCCTGGAAATCGACGATTTTTCCGTTGCGCACGATCAGGCTGACTGCGCCGAGGTAGCCGCCGGGGCGGGTGGCGCGGTCCAGGAAGGCGTGCAGTGCGGCGTAGGGCGAGGGGTTCGCTGAAGGCTGAGCAGAA
>NZ_JBIWGL010000077.1:0-1160 GCF_044763535.1 Lysinibacillus sp. NPDC095746 | reverse complement strand
AAAAAAGTCCATGCTCAAATAAACGCGACCTTTATATTCAAAAAAATGGTAGCGCCTAAATAGAGATCTGGTTTTAGATTGTATTAGGAAGCACCAAGTTCAGTGATGGTCACATTGTAACCCAAACTTTCAAGTCTTCGAACAGAATATCGAATAATAGATTGTTCTTTTTGTTTATCAAAGTAGTCTTCGCCCAAGTCTACATACATTTCTTTCCGCGTTAAAAGGTAATAAGCAATACGTAATATGGCATGAGCAACGGATATGCCAGCTCGTTTTTTACCCTTTCGGGCTGCAGTCCGTCTATATAATGCACCTAGATAGGTTTTAGATCCTCTGACAGAATGAGCTGCTTCAATTAGAGCCGATTTCAAATATTTATTGCCTTTCTTCATAGCGGAGGATTTCCTTTTTCCTGCACTTTCGTTGTGTCCAGGTACTAGTCCTGCCCAAGAACAGAGATGTGCTGCACTTGGAAATTGCTTTTCTACATTCGTTCCAATTTCAGCTAGGATTTGTTCCGCCATTCGAGTGGCAATTCCAGGAATGGAATCCAATCTTTCGATATCTTCTTGGTGTGTGGAAAGCCGGCAAGTTACTTCCTGATTTAACAATTCAATTTGTGCAGTCAGAAAATCAATATGAGTAAGAATGGTTTTAATCATTAGTCGTTGATGTGGTTGGATATAGCCACGAAGTGCGAGTTCAAGTTCTGCTTTTTTCTTTTTCATTGAACGTCTAGCGAAACTAGCTAACTTTTCTGGTTCATTTTCTCCTTCGGCAATGGCACGAAGCATATCAAGAGAGGAAACTCCCATCACATCTGATACAACAGAACCAAGTTTAATATTCGCACCTTCGAGTACCTTTTGAATGCGGTTATGTTGTCTCGCGCGTTCTTCAATCATACTTCGACGATACCGAACTAATTCTCGTAATTCACGTTGGGTGCGATCTGGAATGAAGCTAGCTTTGAGTAATCCGTGACGAAGTAACTTGGCGATCCATTCCGCATCTTTAACATCAGTTTTACGACCAGGAACCGATTTGATATGTTGAGCATTTACAACTAAAAATTCGATATTCTCAGCCTCGAGTATGTTTACAATAGGCTTCCAAAATACACCTGTACTTTCCATAGCTACGTGAGTACAACCGTG
>NZ_JBIWGL010000076.1:0-1163 GCF_044763535.1 Lysinibacillus sp. NPDC095746 | reverse complement strand
CGAGCTGGAGCGCGCATCATTTCTGTGCTCGATTCAGATTATCCCGCGCTGCTGAAGGCAACCAAAGACGACCCTGTAATTCTTTACGTAAAGGGGCATTTCTCAACGACCCCGGAGCGGTCAGTGGCGGTGATTGGCACGCGCGAGCCCACTAAACATGGAGTAATGATTGCTGAGCGCATCAGTCGGTTCTTAGTAAGTAGTGGTTGGTCTGTGGTGAGCGGGTTGGCTTTAGGATTAGACGCAATTGCGCATCGGGCGAGTGTGGCAAACGGGGGGCACACTATTGCGGTGCTGGCGCATGGTCTGCACACAGTTGCACCATCCAAACATCGAGCGTTGGCGCAGGAAATATTAGATAAGGGCGGGGCGCTTGTTTCCGAATATCGGTTCGGTGTAGATCCGCGCCCTGAGCTTTTCGTCAAACGTGATCGCATTCAGGCTGGCTTTGCGCAGGGTGTGGTTATGGTTCAGTCTGATTTAAAGGGCGGTAGTCTCCACGCATCGCGCGCCGCATTGGGCTACGGGCGATGGTTGGCTGTGCCCGAGCCTACGCGAGTTGATGGCTACAACGTTGAGCCCAAGGTGCAAGCCAATGCGCTGATCGCATCCGGAGACAACGAAAAAATGAGTGAGCTGTTGCAATGTCCAATGTCTGCGCTGCAGAGGCTAATTGTTTTGCGAAGTCGCGATGATTACCCGAAGTTGCTTAGGACAACTGGGGTGTCAGATGTCAGTTGCGTCAATCAAACGGGTCTTCTGTAGTGGTGAAATAACTGACTACGAGATCAGGTCGGAAGATCGGTAGATTTATGCTCTAGCCTCACGAGACATTCGGAGGAGGCAAAGTAGGTGGGGCCAACGATCCGGTGTGGCGCTATAAGGAGCACAGGACCAGCAATCCCGGGGCCAAATTTTTCGTCTTGCCTTATATCTAGCAAACGCGGTTCGGGTTGCATGGGATGGAAAGGGCGCTGCGTCTCGAACTTAATGATCAGGTTGCTCTTGACGATCGGCCTGCGCGTGAGTGGCTTTGTGGCGATCCAAAGAGTTTTGCCATTATCATGAAATATAAGCTGGAAGATTGGCCGCAGATGCCTGTAAAGTATTTTTCTGGCCAAGATAGTATTTATCGCGCCTACTTGTGTGGCCTTATATCTGCG
>NZ_JBIWGL010000075.1:0-1187 GCF_044763535.1 Lysinibacillus sp. NPDC095746 | reverse complement strand
CCTCGTATATTAGTAGTAAGAGCTCTTTCCGATAGAATTTCCAGTTGATCCGGACAACTGGGGATCTGTTGGGTTTCCTATAGGAGATAGTCGCCTTTTGGCTCCCTCACTCTTTTTTGATGTTTTACCTGTTTGACCCTGGTTTACACGAGGGACCAAAAGGAAACTTCCATTTTAACCATTCAAAATAGTATAGCTAACAGGTGCTTACCTGCTTATTTGTGTTATCCAATTTTATATCGTTTGGGCGAAGGATGGAGGAGGCTCCATTTTAGTACTTCGTCCTTTTTTATTTCAACTTTTATTTCACTTAGACTGTGCCCATGAGACAATGGAACGGACAAGGTTGACGCAGGAAATAGCTATTCCCCCTTGCGGGCACTTTTTGTGTACTGCTTAAATAGCCTGCTACCCATCGTTCATTATTGAAGGTCTAACCACTGGCTGCGACGCTGTTGGAGAAGAGAGTGTAGCGCTCATTTTGGTCTTCTTCACTTTGATTGCTCATCACGAGGCAGACATCGATGATTCGACTGGGCACCCAGGTCTGAGACAATCTTGATTATTCCCCATAGGAGGTGATTGGCATGTCACAAATGCTAGTCGGTATCGACGTGAGTATGCGCTCCCATCATGTCCAATTCATGCATGGCGAGGGTCATTCGCTTGCTGATTTTTCTGTTTCTAATGATATAGAAGGTGCGAACACCTTGATTCAAAAGCTTTTGAAAACAGCGGAAAAGAATCAGCTTACACAATTAAAAATTGGGATGGAGTCAACGGACCAATATAGTTGGCACCTAGCCCATTATTTGAAAAATCAATTACAGGGCTATGCACCCTTGTTTCAAACAGCGGTGTTTATGCTCAATGCTCGAAAAGTAGCACGCTTTAAAAAAGGCTACGATACGTTACCGAAAAACGACCGAATTGATGCCTGGGTTATTGCGGATCATTTACGCTTTGGACGCTTGCCATATGATATGCAAGAAACCCTTCAACACGAAGCGCTTCGCCGTTTAACCCGTACACGTTTTCACATGATGCATGAAATTGCGCGTAATAAAACGTACATGTTAAATCAACTGTTTTTAAAATTTAGTGGTTTACGCCAAGATAACCCGTTCTCTAACACATTTGGTACGACGAGTTTAGCCGTCATTGAAGAGCTCGACCCTGAAATGATT
>NZ_JBIWGL010000074.1:0-1201 GCF_044763535.1 Lysinibacillus sp. NPDC095746 | reverse complement strand
CGACGACGCAGGCTACTCGGCGGCCACACTCGCACGCCCTGCGTTGGAGCGCCTGCTGGATGATATGCGCGCCGGCAAGATCGACATCGTTGTTACCTACAAGATTGACCGGCTTTCCCGCAGTCTGCGTGACTTTCACCGACTGTGGGAGCACATGACGACATACGGGGTCGAGTTCGTCGCCGTGACCCAGCAGTTCAATACGACCGATGCGATGGGACGGTTGATGCTTAACATCCTTCTCTCGTTCGCCGAGTTCGACCGCGAGCTCGACGTCGAGCGAGCCCGAGACAAGATGATCGCCAGTAAGAAGAAGGGGCTGTGGATGCACGGCGTGCCGCCGCTCGGCTACGACCTGCAGAACCGCCGGCTCGTGGTCGATCCAGAGGAGGCACCGCTGGTGCGCTGGATATTTCAGCAGGTCGCGGCAGGCACGCCGACGGCGCAGTTGGTAGCTGCGCTGCGCGCACGTGGCGCAACCTCGAAGGTCTGGACTACTCGGAACGGGCGGCAGATCGTCGGCAAGGCTATCGACAAGTCCCTGCTATATAAAATGCTCGCCAACCGAACCTACCTTGGGGAGCTTCGCCACGGCGCGCAGTGGTTCCCCGACTCGCACGAAGCCATCATCGATCCCGAACTCTGGGCCAAGGCGCAGGCAGCAACCGCGACCCGGCCGCGCGCAATGCCGTCGTCGGACGCGTCTAAGATTCCCTTCCCTCTGCGGGGCTTGGTGTTCGCGGCGGATGGCCGCGCCATGACGCCTTGGCATACGACCAAGCGCAATGGGCGAACGTACCGCTATTACGTTCACACCCGCGCGCTGCATGAAAGCGCCAAGCTGCTGAAGCTGCCTCGCGTTCCTGCAGGCGAGCTGGAAGCCGCCGTTATCGAGCAACTGCAAGGTGTCCTGCGCGCACCTGAGCTGATTTCCGCCATGTTGCCGCAGGCAATTGCGCTCGACCCTGACCTGGACGAGCCCCAGATCATGGTCGCCATGCTTCGCCTGCATGAGATCTGGGAGTACCTTGCCGGGCACGAGCAAGCACAGATGCTCCAACTGCTGATTGAGCGAATCGTCGTCCACGAAGATCGCGCCGAGTTGCGGTTGCGCCCACTGGGCCTTACCAGCTTTGTCCGCGAACTAGAGCAGCATGCAGCCATCGAGGCGTCTGTATGAGCAAGTTCAAGGTCCAGATCG
>NZ_JBIWGL010000073.1:0-1242 GCF_044763535.1 Lysinibacillus sp. NPDC095746 | reverse complement strand
CCTGCGCGCAGGAGGCCGGCGAGAGCGAACGCTACTGGAACGTGCGCGGCGGCGTCACCTTGATGAGCGAGTACGTCTGGCGCGGCGTCTCCCAGACCCAGGATGACCCGGCCCTGCAGGCCGAGATCAACCTCGAACACCGCAGCGGCTTCTACGCGGGCCTGTGGGCGTCGAGCATCGACTTCACCGCGCCGGGCGAGGAGCGCGACGGCGTGCACTACGAACTCGACGGCTATCTGGGCTGGTCGGGCGAACTGCGCCCGGGCCTGGAGCTGGACGTGGTCCTGACCCGCGCCGCCTATCCGGGCGCCAAGCGCGGTTTCGACTACGACTACACCGAACTCGAAGGCACCCTCAGCTTCGCCGAGCACTACCACGTCGGCCTGGCCTATTCGCCCGACATCTTCGGCCTGGGCGGCAAGGGCTATTACTGGAACGCCGGCGGCGAATGGCCGCTGGGCGAGAGCGGCTTCGGTCTCAAGGCGCAGATCGGCTACTACGACCTGCAAGACCCGCTCGGCGACAGCTACAACGATTACCTGCTGGCGCTGACCCGCGAATTCGGCCCGTTCCACGCCGAACTGCAATACACCACCACCTCCAGCTACGGCCCGAAGATCTCCGAAGGCCTGGACGACAAGAAGCTGGCCGACGACAAGGTGACGGTGCTGGTGGGCTGGAAGTTCTGATTCCGCGCCGAAGCTCCTGTAGGAGCGACGCAAGTCGCGACCGCGCCAACACAACCATCGCGCAGGTGTCGTCGTAGTTGCGAATTCGCAGTCGCGGCTCGCGCCGCTCCTACAGTCGGATACGAAACTGGCCGAAGCCCCTGTAGGAGCGACGCAAGTCGCGACCGCGCCAACCCACCTACGACAAACTCCGCCTAAGCCCGTTAGGTGCGCCTGACGACCAGCCAAGATCAAAGGCTTCCGTCCGCAAGCGGCCGGGTCACTTTCTTTGTCCAAAGCAACAAAGAAAGTAACCAAAGAAAGTGCTTTTCCCTGTTTCGAATCAAGAGCCACTATCGTTCGGTGCTTGCGCAGGGATGCGCCACACAGGCCATCCATGGCCTGGGTGGCGCACGGCGCGCGTCCTGCGCGCCGCCCTTCGGGTCTCTATTTGCCTGTGGCGAGTTCGGGGCGGCGGGGGGGAGCGAAGAGCAACAGCAACAGCAACGGCAACAACAAACTCGTTTGCCCCGCCCAAACGAAAAAACCGCGGCTTTCGCCGCGGCCTTTTTCG
>NZ_JBIWGL010000072.1:0-1350 GCF_044763535.1 Lysinibacillus sp. NPDC095746 | reverse complement strand
GTTCCGCGACCGGACGCAATCTGTTTTATGTTTCCAGCTACATCGCCTTTATCGCCGTTTGCCTGTATCCGCGCTATTACCTCAGCAACGTTAAAAATCTGCTGTTGCCGGCGCTGATGTTCAGCGTCGGCATGGGGACCATCCTCTGGATGCACCACTTCAAACAGCCGGGTGAATACATCAACATTTACCGCTCTTATATGTCGACCGTGACCCGTCCTGAATAGCGTTGACACATTTTACTCACGCACAGAGGAAAATGTGATGAACCAGTATATTAAACGCACACAACGCGATTACTCTCTATCCTTTAAACTGGCTGTCGTCGAACAGGTCGAAAAAGGCGAGATGACATACCGCCAGGCGCAAGATCGCTACGGTATCCAAGGCAGCCAGACTGTCATGAACTGGCTGCGCAAATACGGTCAACTTGACTGGCGAACTTCTCCTTCCACCAGAACGTGCGGAGACAACATGCCCAAACTCCCCCTGACGCCCGAACAGCGTATTAAAGAACTTGAGCAGCAACTGGCTGAATCTGAAGTCAAAGCCCAGTTCTTCGAAGCTGTCGTCAAAGTGATGAACACCGACTTTGGCGCCACGCTGACAAAAAAGCAGCTAACCGCCTTATCGCGCAAACACAAGTACCGGGACTCACAGTAACGCGGGCCTGCCGATGGATGGGCATCAGCCGACAAGCGTGGTATCAGTCCCTGCAGCGTGAAGCAGGCAAAGAGGAGCAGGCCCGGCATCTCGTCGAACAGGTGACGGCCATCCGCTTGCACCAACCCCGACTGGGGACACGTAAGCTGCATCACCTGTTGCGGCAACACCCCGAACCGGCGTTGCATGTGGGCCGTGACCGGTTGTTCAGTATCCTGCGCTGCGCGCGGTTACTGGTGATGCCTAAACGGGCGTATCACAAGACGACGCACAGCCATCATCGTTTTTATCGCCATCCCAACCTGCTAAAAGCGGGAGACAATCAAGTAATAGCCAGCCGTCCGGAACAGGTATGGGTGGCGGATATCACCTACCTGCCGCTGAGAACGGGGACGGCGTATGTCAGCCTGGTAACGGATGCCTGGTCGAGAAAAATCGTGGGATATCACGTGCATGACAGTCTGCATACCCGGCATGTCGCCTGCGCGTTCAAAATGGCACTGGCCGGCAGACGCACGGCGTTGCCGTTGGTGCATCACTCGGACAGGGGTATCCAGTACTGCTCGCAGGAATATCAGGCGTTACATCAGCAGTATGGCGTCATCTGCTCGATGACGGACGGGTATGACTGTTATCAGAACGCGCTGGCGGAACGGATAAACGGGATACTCAAAACGGAATACCTGC
>NZ_JBIWGL010000070.1:0-1490 GCF_044763535.1 Lysinibacillus sp. NPDC095746 | reverse complement strand
TTCAACTAAACCAGCTAATAGTTTGTCAATAATTTTCTGTTAAAAGTTTAATAGGCACGTGCTATACTAAAAAAGTGCATAACAAATAACCGTCCTAAAGTTTGTATTTGGAAGGTTTTGTTTGATTTAGTTGTACCTACTTATCAAGCTAAATCTTGGTACGTAGTTCTGTTTTTTAACAAGGCAAAAATCCAATGTAAGAGTTTATTAACACAAGCTATTATCGCTACTTTAAAAGGTTTTCCTTCTTCACGTTTTTTATCATAAAATTCACGTATTTTCTTGTTTCGAGGAATGATTGTATCGTCTGTTTTAGTTTTTCTGCAATCTCGTATTGCACAACGAACAGCCATAAACAAGGCATGACGAAGTCTACTTGAACCTCGTTTTGTAATTCGATTCTTGGTCGCTGAAAATTTACCTGATTCGAAAACACTTGGGTCAACTCCAGCGAAAGCCACAAGCTTTTTAGGGTTGTTAAATCGATCTATTTCACCAATCTCAGAAATAATCGTTGCAGCGATCTTTTCACCGATGCCTGGGATAGATTTGATAATACTATATTCTTCAATTTCTTTAGCGAGGGCATCTATTTCTGACTCTAACTTTGATAGATGCTCTTTGTACTGAAGAAGGATCTTTATATACATATCCAGACTTAAAATATGACTCTGGTAAACTGTTTTTTCAAAAGGATTACGAGCTGCAGCGGCTTTAAGATGTAAGGCTTTTTCATTTGCCCATCTAATGGACCTACTCTTACATAGTTCATATATTTTGTCTGTAATGGATTCTTCACTTGCTTTCAAAATATCTTCTGAAGAAGGGAACTCTGAAAGAGTTAATAGTGAAACATTAGAATATAAATCTCCGAATACCCCTTTATATTCAGGAAATACCTGTTCAAGGACTGCCTGAAATTGCAACTTAGTTTGAATCATTACGCCAGTTATATTTTCATGTTGTCTTGTAAGGTTACGAAGATTTAATAACTGCACACCACGCTTTTTATATGGCTCTAATTCCTCTTTATAGAACAATTCACAAAGTAGATAGGCATCAATGGCATCCGTTTTTACTTTTCTCAAACTCGATCCTCTTGCCTTATAAGAAATTAACGGATTAATAATAATCAATAAATACCCTCGTTCTTCTAAATGATGTATGACAGGAGCACCATAATGTCCTGTGGCTTCTAAAATGATTGTAGGCTTCATACCAGCCTCGTTTTTTACATCCTCTAAAAATATAACAAGGTCATTAAGACCTTCTAAAGTATGAGTCACCTTAAAACTTTTACGATATGGTTTGCCTTTATCTAAGAATGCTTGAATCTGGCTTTCTCCTTTTGAAATATCCAGACCAACGACTGGATTCATTATTAATCTCCTCCTAAATCATAGTTTGCCAGTTACCCCTAATCCTCCATGCAGTGTCATAGCTTCGCTTGTTATACGAGATCTAAGTCCCAACCAGCCTCAATCATGTTT
>NZ_JBIWGL010000069.1:0-1735 GCF_044763535.1 Lysinibacillus sp. NPDC095746 | reverse complement strand
GTCCTGAATATTGCTGCGTGCGCCGATCTTTACCGCATTGACGTCGCCGCGGATGGCGACCAGCGGCCAGATACTGACGTCATCCGCCAGATCGACGTCGCCGATGACGACGCTGGAAGGATCGATCAGGACGCGCTGACCGAGTTTAGGGGTGTATTGAAGATAAGAACGTACTGCATCGGACATAGTGCTGCCTCACCTCGGGATCATATTTACCGGCAATACTAGACTCTGACGATGGAATTACAACCAATCTCAGCGCCGGATCCTGCGGAAAATGGCCCTGATCGCACAAGATCCACCCGGAAGGGCTGAAAAGTGTGCAAACAGAAAGAAAAGATCAAAAAAGGGGTTGTGCAAAAAACTCGGATCCCTATAATGCGCCTCCATCGACACGGCGCAAGTGATTCACTTCACACAGCGGCCGGGAAGAAAGAGAAAAAATCCTGAAAATTAGGGTTGACTCTGAAAGAGGAAAGCGTAATATACGCCACCTCGAGTTAGCAAGCGAAAGCGACTAACTCACTGCTCTTTAACAATTTATCAGACAATCTGTGTGGGCACTCCACAAGACGATATCCAGCATCTTCGGATGCAAAAAAATATCAAGTCTTGAAGAGTGACTAACTGAAGTAAAATTCATGCAGTAAATCTTTGAGCATCGCTTCTCGAGTGGAAGCAAATCAAGCTTTTAATTGAAGAGTTTGATCATGGCTCAGATTGAACGCTGGCGGCAGGCTTAACACATGCAAGTCGAGCGGTAGCACAGGGGAGCTTGCTCCCTGGGTGACGAGCGGCGGACGGGTGAGTAATGTCTGGGAAACTGCCTGATGGAGGGGGATAACTACTGGAAACGGTAGCTAATACCGCATAACGTCGCAAGACCAAAGAGGGGGACCTTCGGGCCTCTTGCCATCAGATGTGCCCAGATGGGATTAGCTAGTAGGTGGGGTAATGGCTCACCTAGGCGACGATCCCTAGCTGGTCTGAGAGGATGACCAGCCACACTGGAACTGAGACACGGTCCAGACTCCTACGGGAGGCAGCAGTGGGGAATATTGCACAATGGGCGCAAGCCTGATGCAGCCATGCCGCGTGTGTGAAGAAGGCCTTCGGGTTGTAAAGCACTTTCAGCGAGGAGGAAGGTGGTGAACTTAATACGCTCATCAATTGACGTTACTCGCAGAAGAAGCACCGGCTAACTCCGTGCCAGCAGCCGCGGTAATACGGAGGGTGCAAGCGTTAATCGGAATTACTGGGCGTAAAGCGCACGCAGGCGGTTTGTTAAGTCAGATGTGAAATCCCCGGGCTCAACCTGGGAACTGCATTTGAAACTGGCAAGCTAGAGTCTCGTAGAGGGGGGTAGAATTCCAGGTGTAGCGGTGAAATGCGTAGAGATCTGGAGGAATACCGGTGGCGAAGGCGGCCCCCTGGACAAAGACTGACGCTCAGGTGCGAAAGCGTGGGGAGCAAACAGGATTAGATACCCTGGTAGTCCACGCTGTAAACGATGTCGATTTGGAGGTTGTGCCCTTGAGGCGTGGCTTCCGGAGCTAACGCGTTAAATCGACCGCCTGGGGAGTACGGCCGCAAGGTTAAAACTCAAATGAATTGACGGGGGCCCGCACAAGCGGTGGAGCATGTGGTTTAATTCGATGCAACGCGAAGAACCTTACCTACTCTTGACATCCAGAGAACTTAGCAGAGATGCTTTGGTGCCTTCGGGAACTCTGAG
>NZ_JBIWGL010000067.1:0-2139 GCF_044763535.1 Lysinibacillus sp. NPDC095746 | reverse complement strand
AGCAGAGATGCTTTGGTGCCTTCGGGAACTCTGAGACAGGTGCTGCATGGCTGTCGTCAGCTCGTGTTGTGAAATGTTGGGTTAAGTCCCGCAACGAGCGCAACCCTTATCCTTTGTTGCCAGCGGTTCGGCCGGGAACTCAAAGGAGACTGCCAGTGATAAACTGGAGGAAGGTGGGGATGACGTCAAGTCATCATGGCCCTTACGAGTAGGGCTACACACGTGCTACAATGGCATATACAAAGAGAAGCGACCTCGCGAGAGCAAGCGGACCTCATAAAGTATGTCGTAGTCCGGATTGGAGTCTGCAACTCGACTCCATGAAGTCGGAATCGCTAGTAATCGTAGATCAGAATGCTACGGTGAATACGTTCCCGGGCCTTGTACACACCGCCCGTCACACCATGGGAGTGGGTTGCAAAAGAAGTAGGTAGCTTAACCTTCGGGAGGGCGCTTACCACTTTGTGATTCATGACTGGGGTGAAGTCGTAACAAGGTAACCGTAGGGGAACCTGCGGTTGGATCACCTCCTTACCTAAAGATATTAGTTCGAGTGGCGTGCTCACACAGATTGTCTGATGAAAAGTAACGAGCAAAGCGCTACCTGTTGATGCCATGAGTCATTCATGCTGATACGAACCGATTAAGTTATTCAGTTTAATCGGATTTTCGTGTCCCCATCGTCTAGAGGCCTAGGACACTGCCCTTTCACGGCTGTAACAGGGGTTCGAATCCCCTTGGGGACGCCATTCCGATAATGAGTGAAAGACATTATCACCGGTTAGCGATAACCGAAAAAATCTTAAAGATGACTTGCGAGTCATGTTTAAGATATTGCTCTTTAACAATCTGGAACAAGCTGAAAATTGAAACATGACGGCTGAAATTTATCCCTCCGTAGATGTACTGGGATGAAGAGTAACCTGTCATAGAGTCTCTCAAATGTTTGCAGCACGAACGATGGAAACATCTTCGGGTTGTGAGGTTAAGTGACTAAGCGTACACGGTGGATGCCTAGGCAGTCAGAGGCGATGAAGGGCGTGCTAATCTGCGAAAAGCGTCGGTAAGGTGATATGAACCGTTATAACCGGCGATACCCGAATGGGGAAACCCAGTGTGTTTCGACACACTATCATGTCATGAATACATAGTGGCATGAGGCGAACCGGGGGAACTGAAACATCTAAGTACCCCGAGGAAAAGAAATCAACCGAGATTCCCCCAGTAGCGGCGAGCGAACGGGGAGGAGCCCAGAACCTGAATCGGCTTGTGTGTTAGTGGAAGCGTCTGGAAAGTCGCGCAGCAAAGGGTGATAGCCCCGTACACTAAAATGCACAGGTCGTGAGTTCGATGAGTAGGGCGGGACACGTGACATCCTGTCTGAATATGGGGGGACCATCCTCCAAGGCTAAATACTCCTGACTGACCGATAGTGAACCAGTACCGTGAGGGAAAGGCGAAAAGAACCCCGGCGAGGGGAGTGAAATAGAACCTGAAACCGTGTACGTACAAGCAGTGGGAGCACCTTCGTGGTGTGACTGCGTACCTATTGTATAATGGGTCAGCGACTTATATTTTGTAGCAAGGTTAACCGTATAGGGGAGCCGTAGGGAAACCGAGTCTTAACTGGGCGATTAGTTGCAAGGTATAGACCCGAAACCCGGTGATCTAGCCATGGGCAGGTTGAAGGTTGGGTAACACTAACTGGAGGACCGAACCGACTAATGTTGAAAAATTAGCGGATGACTTGTGGCTGGGGGTGAAAGGCCAATCAAACCGGGAGATAGCTGGTTCTCCCCGAAAGCTATTTAGGTAGCGCCTCGTGAACTCATCTTCGGGGGTAGAGCACTGTTTCGGCTAGGGGGCCATCCCGGCTTACCAAACCGATGCAAACTCCGAATACCGAAGAATGTTATCACGGGAGACACACGGCGGGTGCTAACGTCCGTCGTGAAGAGGGAAACAACCCAGACCGCCAGCTAAGGTCCCAAAGTCATGGTTAAGTGGGAAACGATGTGGGAAGGCATAGACAGCCAGGATGTTGGCTTAGAAGCAGCCATCATTTAAAGAAAGCGTAATAGCTCACTGGTCGAGTCGGCCTGCGCGGAAGATGTAACTGGGCTAAACCATGCACCGAAG
>NZ_JBIWGL010000066.1:0-2188 GCF_044763535.1 Lysinibacillus sp. NPDC095746 | reverse complement strand
TATAAATGCTAATTTAAATATGTACATTCCTGCTTGAATAATGATGTACAAAAATGCTCTTTCATTTCATACTAATACCGAGGTGTTAGTATGCATATTCAATTAGAGATTGAGACAGAATTTAAAATTAATAGTCTTACAGATTTAGCAAATTTCAAACAAGTAATGGAGCATTTAAATATGAAAATTAACAAAAGTAAATTAGCGAGGGATATGGGAGTAGATCGACGAACAATTGATAAATATCTAAATGGCTTTATACCAAAAACAAAGCGTAATAAGCCTTCTAAAATTGATGAATTCTACCCGATCATTGCCAGCCTCTTATCAGAAGATTCTAAGCAGGTATTTTATTATCGACGCAATCTTTGGCAGTATTTAAAAGACAACCATGGTTTAGAGTGTGGACAATCTACATTCCGTACCTATATTGCCAACACGCCAGAATTTAAGGCTTACTTTGAGAAAGCTGAGCGCATATCTTCTTTGAATGGCGGTATCCGTTATGAAACACGTATGGGAAAACAAGCACAGCTGGATTGGAAAGAAAGTATTCTTTATGAAACAAGTGATGGTGAACAGGTGGAAATTAATGTAGCTGTGTTAGTGCTGAGCCACTCTCGTATGCGATTCTTTTATATGAGTATTTCCAAATCGCAAGCAGTTTTATTTTCTTTCTTAACCGACACGTTTGAAAAAATGGGTGGTGTACCGGAAGAACTCATCACTGACAATATGAAAACTGTGATGGATGAAGCACGAACAGAACATTTTGCAGGAAAAGTGAATACGAAGTTCGCGCAATTTGCGAGAGATTTTGGATTTAAGGTGAGACCGTGTGTAGCTGGTCGTCCTCGTACAAAAGGAAAAGTGGAAACAACGATGAAATTACTAGATGAAATCCATGCCTATCAAGGGCAGTTTACTATAGTTGAGTTACAAGCCTACATTGAAAAACTATGTAATCGTATTAACCATGAAATTCATCAAGGGACGAATAAAATTCCGATTTTAGAATGGCAAAAAGAAAGGAATCACTTACTCCAGCTACCAACTGAACGAGTAAGTGATTCCTATCGAATCAATCATACGCTTGTGAAAGTCAATACATCGAGCATGATTTCCTACAAGTCCAATCAATACTCCGTACCACCGGGGTATCAAGGCAAAAAAGTAGGGCTACAAGTGTACGATAATCAATTATGGATTTATTATAACATGGAATTAATCGCACAACACAAAATAAGTGAAGCAAAACTAAATTATCAAGAGGCACATTATCGTGAATTGATGACAAAGGCCATGCCCGAATACCCTGATATTAACGATTTAGCGAAACGGAACTTAGCTGCGATTGGAGAAATGTATAAATGAATTCATTAATGAGTACAAATTATCAGCAACTACAGCAAAACTTAGCGTATTTAAAATTAAAGCAAATGGGCATCCATTTGAATGAAGTCATCGACTTTAGTATTAAAAATGAACTTTCTTTTATCGATACACTTATAAAATTGACAAACTATGAAATCGATGTACGTGAGCATAATATGATTCATGCGATGGTGAAAGTCGCTGCATTTCCACATTTAAAGGAAATAAAGGATTTTAATTTTGATTTTCAACCAAGTATTAATCAACAACAAATACTTGACTTTCAAAGTCTTCGTTTTATCGAAGAAAATGAGAATATTGTATTCCTTGGTCCAAGTGGTGTCGGCAAGACCCATCTGGCCACAGCAATCGGTATTACTGCAGCTAAAAAACGAACAAGTACCTATTTTATAAAGTGCCATGATTTAATTCAGAATCTAAAGAAAGCCCGTTTAGAAAACCGCTTAGAGAGCCGTTTAAAACATTATACAAAATATAAACTACTAATCATTGATGAGATTGGTTATTTACCAATTGATCCAGAGGATGCGAAGCTGTTTTTCCAGCTCATTGATGCCCGATATGAGAAACGTAGCACGATTTTCACAACGAATGCGAACTTCAAGTCATGGGATGAAATTTTCCTTGAACCGAAGTTAGCGAATGCGATTTTAGATCGTATTTTACATCACGCAAGCGTTGTCTCAATCGTCGGCGATTCATACCGATTAAAGCATCATTTAACCTCGGAAAACGAGTAATTTTGTACATCCTTAAACGAGCAAAAATGTACATATAGGTGTTGACATTTATA
>NZ_JBIWGL010000065.1:0-2324 GCF_044763535.1 Lysinibacillus sp. NPDC095746 | reverse complement strand
GTAAGCCCGTAATCAAATAACGCATATAAACAACCAGGCACCTCCGGTACGATAAATGTATCAAATTATAGGAGGTGCTTCTTTATGTCAACTACCAAACTAACAATTGTCCCTGTGACGCTAAATCCCATCACTGACAACTCATCATCAACAACTCCACTACAAAACTCTCCTGAACCGAGCTGCATCATTAAAACAACTAGTGCTGAAATTTCCTTCTTTAATGGCGTAGATGAGCGCATCATCCAAACGATTATGAAGGAGTTGAATAATCAATGAAGCAAGATTTTACGAGCGTGCAGAACATCTACATTATTTGCGGTAAGACCGATATGCGTAAAGGTATTGACGGTCTCGCAACACTTATTCAGGATGCTTTTAAACTTGATCCATATAGTGATTCCATCTTCTTATTTTCTGGAACGAGTAAAGACCGTTATAAATGTTTGTATTTTGATGGAGATGGCTTCGCCATACTTTATAAACGATTAGATAATGGCAAACTGCAATGGCCAAAAGATGAAAAGGAAGTACGTAACCTTTCACAAAAGGAACTTCGCTGGCTTTTAGAAGGTTTATCACTTCAGCAGCCAAAAGCAATTACGAAATCTACAAAAGGTGTCTTTTAAACCCACCTAATAAGATGGTATAATCATCCATAACTTATACTGAACGGAAATGTGGTGAATGATTTGACGAACGTTCCTAATCAAGAAAATCAAAATGAACGATTAATTCGAATGCTTGAGCAACAATTAGCTCAGTCAAATCGACAAATCGAAGCATTGACTGAACAAGTTCGCCAATTAACAAAAGCTTTATACGGCTCTAAATCAGAAAAATCAAAGTATCAAGCACCAGACGGGCAAGGCTCTTTATTCGATGACGATCCGTCTTTTAACGAATCTGAGCACACAGAAGAACAAAGCACAGCGACGATTACTTATACTGTTAACCGTAAATTACATAAGAAAAAACGGAATGATTCTTTTCATGATGGGATTGAAATAGAAGAAATTCACCATCATCCCACCAAAACACAATGCGACTGTTGCCTTGGCCCAATGACCGAAGCCGGTACAACTATTGCGCGTGAAGAAGCAAAATTCATTCCGGCAAAAATGATGCGCATTCAGCATATTGAACATGCCTACGAGTGCAAGCACTGCAAAATGGATGCCACACAAAAAGCACAAATGAAACGTGGGAAAGCCCCACAAGCTGCCATTCAGCGAAGCATTGCGGGACCTACCGTTCTAGCAAAACTCATCTATGATAAGTTCATTCAATACTTACCTCTTTACCGTCAGGTAAAGGAATGGGAACGATATGGCCTGCTTACGAATGATAAGAACTTATCAAACTGGGTGATCCGTGCAGCTGAAGATTGGCTTCTACCGGTTTATGAACAGTTGAAGCAGACATTAACAGCAAAATCTGTTCTGCATGTAGATGAAACCTATGCGCAAATAATCAAACGTTCAGACGGAAAATCCGGTCAATCAAACGCCTATAATTGGGTGTTCCGAAGCGTGCCAAGTCAAGGACCGATCATCGTTCTTTTTCAAAGCGCTTTATCGAGAAGCCGTTCTGTATTAGAAGACTTTACAGCTGGTTTTCAAGGAACTGTGATTTGTGATGGTTATTCTGCATATGGGAATCTACCTGACGTTACGTTCGCCAACTGTTGGGCGCATGTGCGACGCTATTGGCTGAAAGCTGATAGCAAAAACGGGCAAATTGGCGTGGATTACTGTGATCAACTGTATCACCTAGAACGTCGATTCAAGCATCTTTCACCAGGTAAACGCCGAAAAGCAAGGCAAAAACATTCAAAGCCGATTGTAGAGAAGTTTCTAAAGTGGGTTGACGAATCGCCTTTCTTCGGGAAAAATGCGCTCGCAAAAGCTGCCGAATACACATTAAATCGTGTACACGGATTAAAGGCTTTTCTATTCGATGGTCGAATTGAAATCGATAATAATCCGGCTGAAAATGCGATTCGTCCAAATGTGATTGGTCGTAAGAACTGGCTTTTCTCTGTTAGTGAAGCAGGCGCTAAAGCAAATGCCATCTGTTTAAGTTTGGCTGAAACGGCAAAAGCTAACGGCATCGATTTCTATCAATACCTAGTGACGTTAATGACAGAATTGCCAAATTTGCCGATTCACCAACAACCAGAGATTTTAAATAATTACATGCCTTGGTCGAAAAAAATCCAAGTCACATGTGCAAAATAGCCATCTATCCGAAAAAAATTAGGATAGATGGCTATTCGTCGTGCGTACCAAGAAGGTGCGCCTATTTTATATTTCGGGCTTACA
>NZ_JBIWGL010000064.1:0-2778 GCF_044763535.1 Lysinibacillus sp. NPDC095746 | reverse complement strand
CTCTATTTAGGCGCTACCATTTTTTTGAATATAAAGGTCGCGTTTATTTGAGCATGGACTTTTTTAGTGCCAGAGATTTTATTTTCATGGGAGTTTAATGGATTTATTTGAGAGGTTTTTATTGCCGGCAATCTAAGGGCATGAACTTATTCTATTAAAAAGGAAACTACTTTTATGTGTAAAAATTAAAAGTAGCTTCATTTTTTTTAAGGTTCCTTCATATAATGCAAGGCATAAGATAAAGGGGGATCGAAATTGAACGGAAATGTGACCTACTATTATGGACACGCACTGACTGGGCAAGGAATTAAACATTTATATAAAGAAATGATGGATGAGGCTGAACTAGTTTATATTTTACAGGGTGCACCGACGTTTAAAGGATCAGAACTTCTTAAAGAACTTGGGTATTTTTATGTAAAGCAGGGCTTTGCGGTGGAGTGGTTTAAGCATGCTTTGCTGGAGGATATTGTTGAGGCAGTATATGTTCAAGGATGTAATCGATTATTTGTATGGTCATCAGGTTGGGGGATTGAACCGGTTTTCCTTGGAACAAAGCATCGGGTGATGTCATTTTATGATTGCTTAGAAGAAATCCAGCTTGAAAGGGTTGGCGAACAGCTCGCTACTGCAATGACGGAACGAGAGTCATGGCGTGAGAAGTGTATTTCGAAGCTTAATGATGCAATAAAGATCCATGGTGATTGGGAAGTAGTCACACAGAGTTGTATGAACTGGCAGGCATTGAATGATCAGGTTGAAAATTTAAAGACAGATGTGTTCCAATCAATCGTCTTAAATAAAACAGGTGTGCGCACCCATCGGTTACTCGGAACATTAACCCCTAGGGGTGCCGAAAATACCGTAGATAGCATAACAAAAAATGTATCTAGAAGATTGATGATCAAAGGGAAGCCAGGTACAGGTAAATCTTCGTTAATGAAAGGTTTAGCAGACGAAGCAAATGCAAGAGGGCTCGATGCACAAATTATTTGGTGCGGCCTGGATTCAAATTCAGTGGACATGGTCATTATCCCAGAATTGAATTTCTGTATTTTTGATAGTACAGAGCCTCATATCTTTGACCCACAGGACGGAAGACTAGGAGATGAAATTTTCGATATAGGGAAACATTGCGCAATTTCACAGGAGGCAGAAGTTCAAATTGAAGATATTCGGGCAAAGTATAAAGAGGCGATGCAGGATGCAATGGGTTATTCGAAGCGTTACGCGGAAGCAGAGTATACTATCCGGCGATTATTAGATAATTGTGTATCATCATCTCTTTGGCGAGAAAAAACTGCCCCACTATTCGAAAGATTAACAAAGTAATTTTTCTAATAGTATGCTTGTGCTACACTAGGAATTAGAATAGTGTTCTTAGGAAAGGATGATACGCTTGTCAAAAGTATTGAATGTATTTTTAGATGAAAACCTAAAAGCCTTACACGATCAAGGCTTATACAATGAAATTGATCCAGTAGAGGGAGCAAACGGACCAATTATTCAGGTACGTGGCAAAAATCTAATTAATCTATCATCAAACAACTATCTTGGATTAGCAACGAATGAAGATTTAAAGCGTATTGCCAAAGAAACAATTGAGACATACGGTGTAGGGGCTGGAGCAGTTCGTACGATTAACGGCACACTTGATTTACACGTAAAACTAGAGGAAAAGCTTGCTGAATTTAAAGGGACTGAAGCAGCGATCTCTTACCAATCAGGTTTTAACTGTAATATGGCAGCTATTTCGGCTGTTATGGATAAAAATGATGCAATTCTTTCAGACCAATTAAACCATGCGTCGATTATTGATGGCTGTCGTTTATCACGTGCGAAAATCATTGCTTTTAATCACTCTGATATGGACGATTTACGTGCAAAGGCAAAGGAAGCAACAGAATCAGGCTTATATAATAAAGTCATGGTCATTACGGATGGCGTATTCTCAATGGACGGTGATATTGCAAAACTACCAGAAATCGTTGAGATTGCGAAAGAGTTTGATTTAATCACATACGTCGATGATGCACACGGATCAGGTGTAACAGGTAAAGGAAAGGGGACTGTGAAGCATTTCGGTTTAGAAAAAGAAATTGACTTCCAAATTGGTACACTTTCTAAAGCAATTGGTGTTGTTGGTGGATATGTAGCAGGTAAGAAAAATTTAATTGACTGGCTAAAAGTGCGTTCTCGTCCATTTTTATTCTCAACAGCATTACCACCAGGTGACGTAGCTGCGATTACAGCAGCAGTACAAATGTTGATTGACTCAACAGAGCTTCACGATAAGCTATGGGAAAATGGCGATTATCTAAAAGCGGGTCTTGCTAAGCTAGGCTTTAATATCGGTGAATCTGAAACGCCAATCACACCATGTATTATAGGTGATGAAAAACTTACGCAGGAATTTTCTCGCCGCCTATTTGAAGAGGGCGTCTACGCTAAATCAATCGTTTTCCCAACGGTTCCAAAAGGCACAGGACGTGTTCGTAACATGCCTACAGCGGCACATACAAAAGAAATGTTAGACGACGCTCTAGCAATCTATGAAAAAGTCGGCCGTGAACTAGGCGTTATTCGATAAAAAAATGGGGCTGCCTCAATATAATATGTACCCTTTGTAAAGGACATTTTAAAAAAGGTTAGGCAACTTTCTGAAGCTGCTGTCTGTATTTTACAGGCGGCAGCTTATTTAAATTCCATTGCCCTCGATAATGATTGTAGTAAATCATATAACTCTTAATTTCTTTCTTTACTTCTTCTAACGTTTCA
>NZ_JBIWGL010000063.1:0-1558 GCF_044763535.1 Lysinibacillus sp. NPDC095746 | reverse complement strand
ATAGTGTGCGGATTTGCCTACACACACGCCTTACTGCTTGGACGCGCATATCCAACAGCGCGCTTACCCTATCCTACTGCGTCCCCCCATTTCTCAAACGGTGAGGAGGTGGTACAGGAATATCAACCTGTTGTCCATCGCCTACGCCTATCGGCCTCGGCTTAGGTCCCGACTAACCCTGAGCGGACGAGCCTTCCTCAGGAAACCTTAGTCATACGGTGGACGGGATTCTCACCCGTCTTTCGCTACTCATACCGGCATTCTCACTTCTAAGCGCTCCACCAGTCCTTCCGGTCTGACTTCAACGCACTTAGAACGCTCTCCTACCACTGACATCGTAGATGTCAATCCACAGCTTCGGTGAATCGTTTAGCCCCGATACATTTTCGGCGCAGCGTCACTCGACCAGTGAGCTATTACGCACTCTTTAAATGATGGCTGCTTCTAAGCCAACATCCTGGTTGTCTGTGCAACGCCACATCCTTTTCCACTTAACGATTACTTTGGGACCTTAGCTGGTGGTCTGGGCTGTTTCCCTTTTGACTACGGATCTTATCACTCGCAGTCTGACTCCCGTGTATAAATATCTGGCATTCGGAGTTTGTCTGAATTCGGTAAACCGGGATGGCCCCCTAGTCCAAACAGTGCTCTACCTCCAGTATTCTCATCACGAGGCTAGCCCTAAAGCTATTTCGGAGAGAACCAGCTATCTCCAAGTTCGATTGGAATTTCTCCGCTACCCACACCTCATCCCCGCACTTTTCAACGTGCGTGGGTTCGGGCCTCCAGTAAGTGTTACCTCACCTTCACCCTGGACATGGGTAGATCACCTGGTTTCGGGTCTACGACCACGTACTATTTCGCCCTATTCAGACTCGCTTTCGCTGCGGCTCCGCCTTCTAAAGCTTAACCTCGCACGTAATCGTAACTCGCCGGTTCATTCTACAAAAGGCACGCTATCACCCATTAACGGGCTCTAACTACTTGTAGGCACACGGTTTCAGGATCTCTTTCACTCCCCTCCCGGGGTGCTTTTCACCTTTCCCTCACGGTACTGGTTCACTATCGGTCACTAGGTAGTATTTAGCCTTGGGAGATGGTCCTCCCGGATTCCGACGGAATTTCACGTGTTCCGCCGTACTCAGGATCCACTCTGGAGAGAACGAACTTTCGACTACAGGGCTTTTACCTGCTCTGGCGGACCTTTCCAAGTCGCTTCATCTAACTCGCTCTTTTGTAACTCCGTATAGAGTGTCCTACAACCCCAAGAGGCAAGCCTCTTGGTTTGGGCTCTTCCCGTTTCGCTCGCCGCTACTCAGGGAATCGATTTTTCTTTCTCTTCCTCCAGGTACTTAGATGTTTCAGTTCCCTGGGTCTGCCTTCAAGACGCTATGTATTCACGTCAAGATACTACGCGATTAAACGTAGTGGGTTCCCCCATTCGGAAATCTCCGGATCAAAGCTCACTTACAGCTCCCCGAAGCATATCGGTGTTAGTGCCGTCCTTCATCGGCTCCTAGTGCCAAGGCATTCGCCGTGCGCCCTTAATAACTTAACC
>NZ_JBIWGL010000062.1:0-4504 GCF_044763535.1 Lysinibacillus sp. NPDC095746 | reverse complement strand
ACTATATCAACAGCCGACCAAGAAAATGTCTTGGTTGGAAAACTGCAAACGAGGCTTTTAATGAGCAATTGTTGCACTTAATTTGACAAATCGTCGTATATAAAAATACATCCATTAAATCTTTCTTGAGATAATGGATGTATTTTTTATTGTGGTCGTTTAATAAAGATTGATAATTTATAATTAAGTTCGATCATTTATAATAAAGTTTGATAAAAAACTGTATGGAATGCAATTTTCTTATTCCACAATCGGGCCATTTAATGGAATAAAACCCTTAAATACTACTGGATATTTATATTAATGATGGTGTGAGATTTTGAAGAAATGTACTTAAGCTCCCTCAGTTAGATACGATTATCTCTCAGACAGGATAGTTGAATAATAATATTTCTATAAAGTTTGATACTATTTCAATTTTATAATTACGTTTATTAGAGGGGAGAACATTTATAGAAGCTATTATTACTTAAACAGTAATTGCAGGATATAAGTGCTTGCCGGACCATTAACAATGCAAAAAGTAAAAACACACAATCCAATATTGGATAGCATGTTTTTTGAGTTCAATTCTTATTTGTTCTAGTTTTGTTTTGCAGTAAAACCAGGTGTTTTAGTTTTCCATACAACAATATATGCAACTAGCAATATACAGAACATAACCCATGGGAAAGAAAATAATCCAAGGGTTTCCAAAAGGAATGCTCCAACTACACTTCCACTACCAATAGCTAAGTTCCAAGTTGTCACAAGCATTGATTGAGCAACATCTGCACCATCTCCACCGGCATTTGCAATCGCAGTTTGCAGTAGTGTTGCTGCTCCACCAAATGTAAGACCCCAAAGTGTAATTGCAAGATAGATTACAATGGATTGATTCATTCCAATACCTAGTGCCAAAGATGCCAACCCGAATCCAGCAAGGCTGATTAAAACCAACAAACGTAGGTTATGGTCAATGTATATTCCAGTAAACCAAATACCTACTAATGCTGCTATACCAAATATAAGCAATATTATATCAATGCCTTGGGTTAGCCCTACATGGTCAAGGTAAGGCGCAATATAAGTATAAAGAATGTTATGTGAAAGTACCCATGCTAATATAACGAATAGTACTGTTCTTACTCCTGGCGTGACTAAGACCTTCAATAGAGGTATACGTTTTTCAGTAGATTGTCCAGGGTAGTCTGGGAGTTTCCATAGAACCCAAATAACTAATAATAAAGATGAAAGTGAAATAATTCCGAAGACAGTGCGCCAGCCCAAATAGAAACCAAGAAATGTGCCAAGAGGAACACCAAATGCAAGAGCAAGAGGGGTTCCGACCATCGCTACCGCCATAGCCTTCCCTTTAAGTGATTCAGGTGCCATTAAACGGGCATATCCGGCAGTCATTCCCCAAAGAATACCTGCAGTTACACCAGCAAAGAAGCGAGCTATTAACGTCAAAGTATAATTAAAAGAAAAAGCTGTAACAGTATTAAATAAAAGAAACCCCAAGATACATAGAAGCAGCAAAGGTTTTCTTCTCCATCCTTGAGTTGCCGTAGTTAAAGGAATAGCAGCTAATAATGAACCAAGAGCATATGAAGTAACAAGTTGGCCAGCAAGGGATTCAGTAACTCCTAGTCCATTACCAATCTCTATTAATAACCCAGCAGGAATAGTTTCTGTGAGTATACAGATAAATCCAGCCATCGCCAGAGCAATTAAACCGTTCCACTGAAGGCGTTCTGGTGAAGAGGCAATTGTAGCACTCCGTGCAGTTAAACTTCCATTTTTATACATAGAAAGAACACCTCTTTTATTTATTTAATAATCCAATCCTTTAATTACATAAGTAAATTTCTATAAAAAAGAAGAAAATATATAAGTAGGCACCTCTTAATTAAGAAAGGTGCCTATAATTTATAGGAACATCTCGAAGTCAGGCTATTCTTTCAATTGATTAAAACATCTTTTCTTCCGGTAAACTTATTTAATATCACTCATAAATAGCATCGGTTAAGTCCACAGTAAATTGACCAGCCATACCCTCAAATGCAGTATTTGTAAAAGAAACTACTGTTAATTTCTCTATAGGGTCAACAAACCACGAGTGTCCATAAGCTCCGCCTAATCTCCATGTTCCAATGGACTCTTTAGTATTAGCTTCTTTGGGATCTTTCAATATAGTAAATCCTAAACCAAAACCTCTTCCAGGCCAGCTGGCTAATGGCAAATTTCCGGTTTGAATCTTGGTCATTTCATTTTTTATATCATTTGGTAATAAAAAATCTCCTGACCTTAACTCTTCAAGGAAATACAGAAAATCTTCTGCAGTTCCATTCATTCCGGAACCTCCTGACGGGAAAGCACTGGTATCGAATGCTCGAGCGGGTTCAAACACTATGCCTGCGGTCCCTTCAAATACTTGAGCAACTTCCTTATCACCCATTCTTTTAGGAATAGGAAAACTACTTAGATATTGGGTAACTATTCTTTGCTTATCTTTAACATCAAATGATGTATTCACCATTTTTAATGGGTCAGTTATTAGAGTTTTAATTAATGTTTGCAACGAAACTCCATAAGCTTTACTGATAACTGCACCCAACACGTCTACTGCTATGGAATAACCCCAATTCGTGCCAGGCTCATATAATAACGGGGCAGAGGAAAGTCTTTGTAAATTTTCTTCTAGAGAAAATCCTGAAAGGTTCATTCCATCTGAAACCCCTGCCTTTTTATATTCTCCTCCTCCTTCAGGCTCTAAAAATCCATATGTCAACCCCGCAGTGTGGGTAAGCAAATGCCTTACTGTAATAGTAGGTTTGTCACCGTTTATTAACCGTGGCTGAAATTTCGGAAGCCACTTAGTAATTGGATCATCCAAACCAATTATTTCTTTTGATACCAATACTAAAGCTGCTGCAGAAACGATTGGTTTTGTAACAGATGCAAGGCGAAATATCGAATCCTGTTCCATTTTTGTTTTTTCTTCCCGATCAGCGTAACCTGCAACACGCTTATAGATAAGGTCACCATCCTTGCTAACTAAAGTCACCGTACCAACGATTTTGTTGTTTTCAATCGCTTTGTTTATTACTTCATCAACCCTTTTACTCAATCTCATGATGTCTTTATCTGTTGTTAACATCTGTTCATCACATCCTATACAAATTTAAAGAACAACTTAATTTTAATAAAATGAATAACTAATTTACATAATAAATCATTTGAATAATTAGAATAATGATTATAAAATCTAATAATTTTATAATTTTTTCTTTTGATTTATAAAAGGATAAGAAATAAACTATATAAAATTTAAAATTATAATATTAAATTGTATATTTAAATGATAAAATTATATAAAGAGAGGATATTGATTTTAATATTATGGTGTTTCTGTTAATTTAACTTTATTTTAAAAGGGTGATTTTTTGGATAGCATAGATAAAGATATATTAATGCATTTACAGGGAGATGCACGGTTGTCAATGACTTCTATTGGTAAACTTATAGGTTTATCTCAACCAGCAGTAACGGAAAGAGTAAAAAGATTAGAGGAACAAGGAATCATTTCCGAATACAGGACTGCTGTATCAAATGATAAAATTGGTAAGCCAACAGTAGCTTTTATTTTATTTCGAACTACACAATGTCTTAATTTTGTTGAATACTGTGAAAATACACCAAAAGTGGTAGAGTGTCATCGTATAAGTGGGGAATATAATTACTTAATAAAAGTAGTAGTTGAATCTACAAAAGAACTTGAACTATTTGAAAATGAAAGTATGAAATATGGTAACTCCACTACACTAATTTCTCTTTCCTCACCTATCGACTATAAGCCATTGTTTCCCTCACCCGTGGTGCTAAAAGATTAAAATATGTATTAAATCAGTTAAGATAAATTTCACAATACGTTTATGATAGGTTTCTTCTTATCCTTATGAATAGGCTCTTTGAATCGATTATTGATAAATAAAAATCCTAGAGCAAAAAACAAAATTACGTATGGAAAAATTGAAGAACTAATAAACTAGCGAAAGAGAAGAGTCAAATGGAAGAAGTTATGCAGCAAGTTGTTACTGGAAAAATAGATTGAAAAATTTACCGAAATCAATCTAAACTTGCAGTTCCTTACTACAAGAGATGTGGTTTATCAGTTCGGAGGTGATCGTTGAAGACCTTCTTATACATTATAGTGTCTACTATATCAAGTACAGTTTAAAATGAGGCTGTTATATTACGAACCCAGCCATTAGAAACTACTCAGTTATTCCATTATAGGGCGCGTTTATGAAGTAACGCTGTAGAAAATGATCAAACTTTTTTATAATAAATAAACTAAAAAATGTTAAAGTGCATCTATTTTGATTAATCTTTTTTCAAGGCTGTTTTCGTAAAGATTGTTGCTCTTCAACTAAACCAGCTAATAGTTTGTCAATAATTTTCTGTTAAAAGTTTAATAGGCACGTGCTATACTAAAAAAGTGCATAACAAATAACCGTCC
>NZ_JBIWGL010000061.1:0-4585 GCF_044763535.1 Lysinibacillus sp. NPDC095746 | reverse complement strand
TACTATTAACCACCGCTCGTTTTTTCTTCATTATAAACAAAAATACCCTATAAGATGACCTTTTTGAAAGTGTCTATCTTATAGGGTACATTTTAAAGCTATCACTTTGGACTGACCTTTTCTATTAATATTTGTTTTTTCTCATTTTACTTGCTAGCCAAAAGCCTACTGTTAACGAAAATGCATCGATTACGAAAATAATAGGCGGCGAAGTATATCCTGCATAGACAGATGCCGCAATAAGCGCAATTGCCAATATTAATGCAACATACCGATTATATGTAATTCTAGTAAACAATAATACGAGTAATGCTGGTAAAAATAACGCTAGCATCATTTTCCCGAAAACATCCATCATATATCCCTCTGCTCAGCTAGTAATAATCCAATACGATAATGATCATTGCTATATATAACATGCTGTGTTAAGCGTATTTCATTGTTTCGATCTATTACTTCTAGACGACAATGTGCAGCATTTAATTGCAAAGCCTCGTATAAATCATTTTCAGTAAAAATGGCCTGACCGTTTACTTTACGAATACATTCTCCTGCCAGTAAGCCCATTTTTTCAGCAGGTGAATCAGGTAAGACAGCCGCAATAATAGCGCCCTTTGAATTTGGTGCAACCGCATAAATGTCCGTTTTATCTTGCAGCGCATAGTAGATCGTGATAATGATACGAATCACGGCACCAATAGCCAACGTGATAAAGCCAATAAACGGCTCCAACGCAGCAACAAGTCCACCTATTAAAATTAACTGCCCTAGTATAAGCACCGCTCGGCCAATTTTAGGCAATTGCACAGTCGGCAATTCTTTTCGAGTAAGCTTTGAAAAGCCTATAACGAGTGGAAATAGTACAAGTGCAAAAGTACTCTCCCCTAATGTAAATTGGGGCCAATATGGGAAATCTACAGGAATAATATCACCAGGTATTACAAAGAAAATTGGCAATATCCAAACATTTCTTGAACGATAGACAATTGCCTGCATACCTCGCTTCGTCTTTTCAACTCTCGGTGTCGTTACCTTCATTGCTGTTCGACGAATTAATATACCCTCAGCAATCACACTTAGACCTGCTAAAACCGTAATCGTTATAATGGAACCATCTAATAAATTTACACCTTCTAAAGAAATTTTCCACCAAGAAAATGTCCAATTGTAATGGTACATCAACCACATTGCTAATGTTGCAAGCCCCATTGTGTAGATAGGTGAAAGTGCATTAATGAAGAACAGTAATAGTGCCAACGCAGAAATAGCAATTAAAATCATTAAAAAAGCTTTAGGCACTGTTAAACCTAAACCAACACTTATGAGTGAAATGAGGAGGGCATTTAGCCACCCAAATTTCCATTGACCAATTAGCTCTGTCCAACCCCAAATAATACGTCTATTAAAAAATTTCCGCTCCTGCTTTACACGACTATAACCTAATAAAACCGCAAATAACATTGCGATATACATTAATGGGTTAATTAAAAAGCGGCCAATCGCTGTTACAATTTCTATTAAAATATCACTAACCATACGAACACCCGCCGTTTCTATCTTGAATACTATGATTTTATTGTATCAAACGACTACACTCTTGCGTAGTACAATCTAGCAGAAAGCCTTCTATTCTTATTTTTTTATCGTATTCAGCAGATATTCATTTAAAACGTTGCAAGTACGTCGTTTACCATTTTTGTAAATTAATCAGAACATTCAAATATTACCTGTAACTTAAATTTGTAATAAGTGTCTAATAACTAGGAGGTGTTATATTGAAAGTTTTTAAAAAGATGATGTTTATTTCTGTATTTGCTTTGTTGATATCTTCGTGCAGTAACTTCACTTTTCTTAAAGAGTGTCCTGATGGGGTAATTGAATGGGTGGATGTGTTGATGATTAACGATATACAGTATGAGCATCATTTTCCAGAGCCAGCGAATGAAAATCTTCCTATAACAATTGAAAAAGGTAAAGAACTTGGTAAAGTGACATATAAAATGGCTGACAATGCATGCAGTAATCACAAGATGCAAAATGGTGATGCGACATATTTAAAAGAAGGAACAATCATTTCTGAAATAAAAGGATATCCGTCATCCTTGATTATTGCTGCAAATAATGATGTTTATGTAGCCAACACAAATAAAAAGGCAAAAACAGTAGGAGAACTTTACCCTATGGATCATTTAGTGAAGAATATCTATTTTGAAAGCAATGAAGATGGCAAGAGAATACACACATTTTCACAGTCCTCTAAGGATACGTTCCTAGCAGCATTTTACGAATTAAAATTAGCAGATGGACAATCATTAATTGATATAGGTAAGCAAGATGGTACACGTATATTTTTGGGGATTGAACTTAATAATGGTGTTTCATTTAGGCAGCTTTACTGGAGCGATTCTAATACATTCCAGAATGGAGCAATTGGAAACGATAAAATAAAGGCAGTTATTAACTATGAATTATCAAATCTAAAAAAATAATACAAGTAATATGAGCTAATTTCATAAATTTAATCCCTTTAGATCAAAGGTTCTAAAACAATAAAAAACGGGCACCTCCCCAAATTCGGTATAATGGTAGCGTCTAAACTAAACCATACTGAATGAGGTGAATGCCCTATGACTAGTGTAAAACAAATGAGCCTATTTGATAGCCAAGAATTAATGGAAATGAAGTTCCCGTCGTTTTTATACGATTTTTGCCACTTTCGACGTGTAACCTATTTTTCAGCTATTTTCAAAAAAGACATTACGTGGTGCCCCGTGAATTAAAATTACGGTGCTATGATACAGTCACTCGTTGTTCGTATTGTCGAGCGGTTTCCAACGATTAAGGATTTAATCTAGTGAACATCCTTTATTTCGATTCAATTGCGGTTTTCTCGTTTCAGACGTGGTTCCATTTGAAGCGTCCTATTCACGTATGATCGACGTTATTAGTCGATCAGATGCAAGATACATTGATTCAAACGGCCTTTATAGAAGGTTTCATTTGTGATAAGCATCTCGCTATAGATGCCACACATTTCGAATCACACGATGCAGCGAAACCTTCGGAGAAACAAAAAATGTGGACGAAAATCAAAAGAAGAACGTGAGGATCGGCTTGCGAAACAAGCAGAAATCGAAGCCAATTAGTCGACTTATGAAAAAGAAATCAGGCATCAACTCGATACACCACTAGAGACACTGTGGCAAGAGGTGCCCATCGAACCGAATTGGGGTATCAAAAAGAACAGTGACGGCAAAAATACGTTTTGGTTTGGCTTTAAAGGGCATCTCGTAGTGACAACCAAGAGTCAATATATCGCCTCTCGCCTCATGACATCTGGCAATTTGTCGGATAGTAAAACAGCGAATCCTCTTTTAAAGGAAGTAGAAAACCTATTTCCAGGGCATTTTACGACCACTATTTTGGATGCCAGGTATGATTTTGAACCCATTTACCGTCAATTACACGAGTATCAAATGCGTGCAGTGATTCACTATAAATCCGAGTGACGGAAGGAAGAGTCAGAGCGACGGAAGATAGAGGCAAAGCGACGGAAAGATGAGGCGAAGTGACTGAAAGTAGGGCCAGAGCGACGGAAAGATGAGGCGAAGTGACAGAAAGTAGAGCCAGAGCTACGGAAAGAAATCCGAGCGACGGAATCATCCGCAACGAAGGCGAGTATCTTGGATTTGGTGAGCATTTCAGACCGATATGTGTACGTAAACACAGCTACTGTTACGACAGCTTCGATGAAAAATACCGAACACTAAAATTCACAAGGCCAAAGGAATGTGCAACCTGTCCGTTACGTGACTCTGTCAAAAGGTTTTCAAAATCAAGTGTAACAATGATTTACGGAAATTTACGTATCCAGCACGTGGCTCTGAACTATGGAAACAACTGTATAAAGAGCGCATGCTGTTGAAACAGGAAGAAAGGCGAAACTTCACTTCAATCTGGTGACGTTTATTTATAATGCCTGCAAGTTGCAGTAGATCGTCTAAATGCTTTATTACAGACACAAACTCAAGCAACATAATTTTTAAAAACGTAAGTTTTCTTAATAGGAGCAGTCTAAGCTCTTGATTCATATAATAACGACTTCTACAATCATGAATTGTAGAAGTCGTTATTTTTCATATTGTGCTATCAAAGTTGTTTCTACAGCTTGAGAGGGAAAAGAAATATTTTAATCAAACTTTGCTCAATGTGCTATCTTTTCATTTATATAAAATGCTTTTTAGAATTACTTTTAACCAAACTTTATTTTAAACAAACCTTAGGTCCTGCATCTTCGTCAGCTAGTGCTCGAAATTTTGCTTCATCGCCCATTACTTTTCCGAGAAGATTCCTTATTTCTTAACCTTCGGCTAGATAAATGGCAGAAACCATAACCATTTCTATAGTATGATTTGAGTTAACCACCTGAAAAAATGCAAATAAAAAAGCCGAGAAATATATTCTCGACCTAAATTATTTTGCCTAGCGATGTCCTACTCTCACAGGGGGAAGCCCCCAACTACCATTGGCGCTAAAGAGCTTAACTTCCGTGTTCGGTATGGGAACGGGTGTGACCTCTTTGCCA
>NZ_JBIWGL010000060.1:0-4654 GCF_044763535.1 Lysinibacillus sp. NPDC095746 | reverse complement strand
CCGAACACGGAAGTTAAGCTCTTTAGCGCCGATGGTAGTTGGGGGCTTCCCCCTGTGAGAGTAGGACGTCGCTAGGCAATGTAAACAGTCAGCTGAGTGCTGGCTGTTTTTTTATAAAATTATACAAATAATAATTAACCAATAGTAAAAAATCGAGAAGCTAATGTAAGCCTCTCGATTTTTTTAATGTTTACTTTAGCAAAAGTTAATCTTTATATAGTTAAATATACTCATTAGTATTTACATATTCAATATGCTTTCATATTAATTTCAATGTAATATTACCCATAGTATTAAAAGGTAATATTATGGCTTTTATAGGTATTATATATTAAAATAGGTAATAGTTATTTTTACATACTATATAGATATGTAAAAAAAATATACAAATAGGAGTGTAAATATTGATAATACTAGATAGACCTTATGTTTCGGAATTATTAGCGGACACAATTAGTAAGAATAAAATTCCGGTAATCAAATTAAATGAAGTTTTTATACCAAACGAATCTACTATAAATTTAAAAAAGGTAGACGATTTGTTGATTGAATTAGAGAAGGGGAATTCTCCAATTCTCTTTAACTCTGAAAATGGACTTAATATTTTATCAAAATATGCGCCTAATCACTATTTAACAACTGTTACAGATATTTTGAAAAATAAAGTTACTTTTAGGAAAACATTAAGTAGACATTATACAGATTTCTTTTTCACAGAAGTTTCTCTAAAAGAATTAGAAGAATTAGATCCTAGTGCTCTACCTTTCCCTATTATTGTTAAGCCTGTTATAGGATATTCAAGTATAGGTGTACATCGTATTGATAAGGTAGAAGAATATAAAGAAACTATTAAACAACTTAAGTTTGAAATGGAAGTTACAAGTTCAGAGTATCCAATCGAAGTTATTAATAATCAATCATTTATAATTGAAAAATTAATTGAAGGCGATGAATACGCTGTTGACGTATATTTTACAGAAGATGGGGAACCGGTTATCCTAAATCTGTTTAAAAGAATGTTTAGGCATGAAAAAGACATGAGCGATAGAATTTACTATACGGGTAAGCAAGTAATAAACGAGTCCCTCAACAAAATTCAAGAGTTTTTAAGAACTATTTCATCGTTTTTCGCTTTAAAGTCCGCCCCTATACATATCGAAATTCGCATCGATAAAGACCAGATTGTTCCTATTGAAGTAAATCCACTAAGATTTGCTGGTATCGGGACAAATGAACTTGGCGTTCATGCATATGGTGTAAACGCATGTGAGTACTTTTTTAAACAAGAAAAGCCTGATTGGGAAAATATAGTTAATCAAATGGATGATTCAATTTATAGTTTTTGTTGTGCTGAAATAGATGCCTCTATTGATTGTAAGCAAGTTGTATCTATCAATCATGAAGCGTTTAAACTAAACTTTGGTGAAATTTTAGAATATCGACCAATGAATGTGAATGAAAGCTCTACTTTTGCTGTAATCTTTCATAAGTCACCGGATTTAAATGAAAATAGAAGGTTATTGAATTTAGATCTGAATCAATATATAACGTTAAAAGAAATGGTATTTGTTTAATAATGACTAATTTTTTAATTCCAGTTAGGAGCGTTAATGATGTTTAAAGGTATGACAATTAGAAAGAAAATATTATTAAACGTATTAATGCCTATTGTTGTTATAAGCACAATTTTTAGTTTAGCCATCTTTATTGTAGCTGATCGTTTAATTGACGGGTATATTATTCCTCAGTTTGAAGAGAGCTTAACAATGAAAATGGAGGATTTTAATGAGTTATTTGATAAAGAATTAATCAATAGTGCTAAAACAAACAAAAGTGCATATCAAGAACTATTGTCTAGAGGAAATGCATTTCAAAAAGAGTATGATTTAGAAAATGTCTATATTATGAGTAAAATAGATAATAAAGAAGTCATTTTATTTTTAGGTAATGACGATAAGTATTTATCACCACTAGCGTTTACAGATGAACAAAAAGCAGCACTAGGTACAACTAAAATGGTTACAAGTGATATTTATATAGATGATTACGGCGCCCATAAGTCAACATTTTTACAAGTTCAAGGGACAGATTCTGTCTTAGGATTAGATGAAGATGCAGATTTTATAGTTGATCTAGAAAATTTACTAATAAAAGTATGTGTATTATTAGCGCTTATATTTATTGTAGTAAGTGGTATACTAGCATATTTCACTGCTAAAAGAATTTCTAAACCGTTAAATGAACTTGTTGATTATACTAAAGTAATTGCAGCTGGTGATTTAACACAGGAAATAAAAAATACAAGTAATGATGAAATTGGTCAACTTGCATCAAGTTTTAATAGTATGCAAGTACAGCTAAAAGAAGTTATAGGTCATGTATCCTCAACAGCAGACTATGTAGCAAACGGGTCTAAAGAATTGACTCAAAGTATAGAGCAAGTGACAGAAATGGCTAATCAGGTATCAGCAGCAGTTCAAGAAGTTTCAGTAAGTAGCGAAATGATAACAACTGGGGCTATTCAAAATCAAATTGCCATTAGAGAAATATCACAGGGGATAGTAGAAATTACTGAATCTACTACAAACGTCTCTGATGAATCTATTAAGACAGCAGAAGAATCCAATCAGGGTAATAATGTCATTCAACAATCCGTACAAGGAATTGATTCAATTAACGAGCTTTCAAAAGCCTCTATGCAAATGACAGAACAAATGCATCAACGTTCTAAAGAAGTAGGACAAATTACAAATGTCATTACAAGTATTTCAGATCAAATTAATTTACTAGCACTAAATGCAGCTATTGAGGCTGCTCGTGCAGGTGAATACGGAAAAGGATTTGCTGTTGTCGCAGATGAAATAAGACATTTAGCAGAACAATCTGCTAAATCTGCTAATGACATAACTAAATTAATCTCTGAAATGCAAAACAATTCTAATGAATCGGTTGAAGCTATTACGAGAGTAGTAGATGAAATTGATCAAGAGACTGTTGCAATAAGATTGGCTGGAGATACTTTCCAAAAAATCTCATCTCTAATTTCAAACATTAGTATGCGAACGCAATCAATTGCTTCAACAGTAGAACAAATATCAGCAAGCTCTGAACAAGTATTAGGGACTACTGAGACAACTGTGCAATCATTGGAGCAAACATCAGCAGGTACCCAAAATATTGCTTCAACTATGCAAGAGCAATCTGCTTTTATGGAAGAAATGCTAGGAACAGCTAATCAAGTAAATGATATGGTTGAAAATTTAAAAGGTCAAATTGCACATTTTAAAATTAAGTAATCTAAGCAATAACAACAACTAAGTTAAAAGGATTAGCTCTAACTTGAACAGAGCTAATCCTTTTACTATTTTTAGATCTGTATGCGAGTATCAAAGTCTTTTGTAAATTCGACAAAATACTCATTGAGTTCGTTCTAATTGTATATAATTCTTTATATAATGTAGCGATTACCTGAAAAAGGAGAGGAAATTTTGTGGATTGATGGTGTTTTTTCTGGTGGTGGTTTGAAGGGGTTTGCACTAGTTGGGGCGTATCAAGTACTAGAAGCTGAAAATTTCCGCTTTAAACGGGTAGCTGGAACAAGTGCTGGGGCCATATTAGCTGCTTTTATTGCTGCAGGATATAGTGGAAAAGAAATTCAAACGATGTTAGAAGAGTTGGATGTACCTTCATTACTAGATCCAAGGAAAACAATTTTACCTTTCCCGTTTATGAAGTGGGTTAATGTTTATCACCATTTAGGTTTATATAAAGGGAAAGCATTAGAAAAATGGTTTTTTCAGAAATTGGCGGCAAAAGGTGTTTATACATTCGGAGATTTACCTAGAGATTCATTAAAATTAGTGGCTTCAGATTTAACAAATGGCCGAATGATCGTTTTACCAGACGATTTACAAAAATATCATATTGAAGCGAGGAACTTTTCTGTAGCAAGTGCTTTACGTATGAGCTGTGGCATACCGTTCTTCTTTGAGCCTGTTACATTAAAAACAGGAAAAGGAGATTCAGTTATAGTAGACGGCGGGGTATTGAGTAATTTTCCGTTATGGGTATTTGATGATAGAGAAGGACGTAAGATGCGACCAATTATAGGACTTAAATTGAGTAGACGTAGAGAAGAACAACATCCACATGAAATCAAAAACGGATTAAATTTATTTGAGGCTTTATTTACTACTATGAAAGATGCTCATGATGAAAGGTATATTTCAAGACGGCATGAACGAGATATTATTTTTATACCTGTCGATGACTATAGCGCCACACAATTTGATTTAGATGAAGAGACGAAAGAAACGCTTTTAGAAATAGGAAGAAACCGTACTATTCAATTTTTAAAATCATGGCCAAGGTTTAGGTTGTAAAACTTTAAAAAAAAAACAAATAAAACTATTGACGTTCTATGAAGTGGGTGATATTATATAAAAGTTGCTGCTAAACATGCAGCTAGAACAATATAAAAATAAAATTACTGTTTGACATTATGTATAAAACATGTTATTATATAAAAGTTAACTCTTAACAAAGAGATGACGATTTATAAATGAACCTTGAAAACTGAACAAGCAAAACGTAATCAATAAAGTTTTTAGTAACTAACCTTGAGTTAGTGAACGAAACAAAATTTTGGACATCA
>NZ_JBIWGL010000059.1:0-4942 GCF_044763535.1 Lysinibacillus sp. NPDC095746 | reverse complement strand
AGACGAGACCCCGCACGAAGCGAAGCGTAGGAGGAGGCTCGGCGCTCGCCCGCGGAAAGCGAGCGGAATGCTTCGGAAAACAACAGTAGAGTCACGGTGCCAAATGAAAAAAGCGAGGTATTCGACGATTAACCGCTGAATACCTCGCAATGTGAGAAGATATGGACTTTTTCAGTGCCCTCATTTTTTATGAGTGACTTTTCTTCAACTTATTTGAATTTCATCTTTAGAACGTAAATGAATAACCTTTGTTCCTTTTGTATATATAATCACATCATCTTGATCCATTTTTAGAATATGTTCTATGATGTAAGCAATTCCCAGTCTTTAATTTGACCCTTACCTTTAGAAATACTAGCATAATTCTTTTTATCGCTTTTACTATGTATTACTAAGGTATCTTTCCTTTCATAAACTGTGACAATTACATCTTTTGGCTCTGAGCTTGCTACAATTTTAACTATATCCAGCCTTTCTTTTGTAGTATTTCGAAAAGTTATATTTAAGAATCCTGATTGAACTACCATACTCATTCTCCTTTTAAATAGCTAAGTATTAATTCTTCAGTTTTTGTTTTAAGTGCTTGATTGGCGTATTGAAGTATACATCTTCACCTTTCGTTTTGATTGTTACCTCACTAAAATACTCATCTGTCTTGACCCACTTCACTACACTGATGCCTTTTTGTGCCAACAATCTTTTCTTATTATAAAAATCATTACGAATAATTTTTAATAAATCATGTACTATCAGAATATATATCTTAGACATTTTTAATTTTTCGAGCGATGAATAGTCCTGCTGTAACAACCTGATTGCCATATCTAAAATAATAAACTGGTGTACATTTCTGCGTTCATCAGGTTTAATCATCAGTGTCCACCAGTTTTGCGCCTTGTATATCATTAAATGATATACGTTTTACTGATATATCTGTTTCCAGTTGCAATTCCTTTTTGTAAGGATCCATTCCAGCGACTAAACCTGTTTCATCGCGCAAATTATGATTTTGCCACAATGTAAGTGTAACTAACTTTCGCAACTTAAAGGCACGTTGTATAGTTTGTTCAATCCCCTCAAGTTCCCACTCAATTAACTCTCGCTTTTTATCATAAAATTGTTCTTGTTTCCACTCTCGAATTTTCACCAAATGCTCTGGCAGCATCATTGCTCCCCATTTTTTAGTACCCCTGTCTTTTAACATCACATTCACTCACCGTTAATAATCACATTCAGAAACACTTAAAATATCTAAGAAATGGACTTTATGAATGCCCATATGTTTATCTGTAATATGTATTAATTTAGTGTTTGCATCAATTTTTGTGACCATACCTGTTAGTGGTTCATCCTTTTTATAGATGGTGAATACTTTAGTTTTATTTTCTCCCTGTGCTTCAGATAAAGCATATGCTATTTCTTCTAAGTCAAATTCATCTCTGTCTAAATGTTTTGGTGCTTTCTTTTTTGTTGGTGTTTTAGTAGCCATGTTATCTTCCCTTTTAAAAACAGAACGTTAGTTTGTTTTATTACGGAACCAGTGTTCGTTTTTTGCAATGAAAAATAATCTTAGCTGAAAATGAGTAACTTTAAGTCTATAATCGTCTTCCACCGACACATATTCTTAAAGACTAATTAAATTTGAATTATGGACGATATTAGGATAAGTATGGTAAATACTAAAAAATTAATTAACCAGGAAGGTGGAAATCTTTTATGATTACAAGGAATTCAACATCTACTATGCAATATTTTATGTCACGTAAATATTATAGACGGTATGGGCTCACGCAACAAAATGGTAACGAAATTAATCACACTTCTAAAGAAAGTCAAGAAAGAATAAACAAAGTTAATAAAATTATTGATGAAAGTAAAACTTCTAAGCTCTCTACTAAACAGATTGAAACACTTAAAATGGCTGCTAGGGATGGATTATTAGGCTCTAGTTCCAATAAATTAGGGGCATTGGGTATGTACAATTACCCAAAAAATAGTAACGAAACTAATCACACTTCTATAGAAAGACAAGAAAGAATAAACAAAGTTAATAAAATTATTGATGAAAGTAAAACTTCTAAACTCTCTACTAAACAGATTGAAACACTTAAAATGGCTTCTAGAGATGGATTATTAGGCTCTAGTTCCAATAAATTAGGGGCATTGGGTATGTACAATTACCGAAAAATTTCATCAAACTCTATTTATAATTCAACTCTAAAAGCTTATAGAAAATCAATCTAATATTAAAATCAAAACACCCTTTAACTTCTTGAAGGGTGTTTTGAAATACAATTAAATTTACAAGATATTACGTTTGGCGTTGTGCAATTAAAAATGACCAAGACGGCATTAAGCTATCTTGGTCCATTTCATTCATTCTGCTACTATGTTCGTTACCTGAGCCAACTTAGCTGTTTTAATTTTATTTGCTCCTACTTTTGCAGCTTCTGCACCCGTAAATGTACCCGTTTTAACCCGCCATAACTTACCGTCTGGCTCGATGTACGCCACCCATCCGAAACGATGCTTTAATACATCAAGTACATTTTCTGCGGCTTGTATTGTGCTGTATGTGCCTGTTAAAACACGATACTTGTTGTTGTCTGTGACTGGCTTTGGTTGCTGAACAGCACCAGCGTTTTTAACCATTTGCAAGAAAATGTTCCAAGCAACATTACCAGCACGAATTTCACGAGGGCAGTTTTTTCCACTATAGTAATTATGTTGTACTACATCATAGATTGTTAGACCTTCATCTTTTAAGATTTTCGCCACCAATTTGGAAGTGTTTTCTAATGTTTTGCTATAGTCGCCATCACCATTTACACACATTTCTACATGTATGCCTCTGTATTGCCTTTCGCTGTACCTGCCGCCCAACATTTCCAAGCATGTTCAAATGATTGCACTGCCTCTTTATCATCAACTGTGTAATGCCAGGAAGCTGAACGGCTATTACCGTTGTATTGTAAACGTGCGTGTGCATCTGCATCTGCTCCTGTTCGGTAATTATCAGTACCGTGTACAACTACTTTTCTTTTTGTATTACCTTTACCATTAGTAACCTTAGCTGCTTGAGCTTCTGATACTAGTTTTTTACGGATTGTTACCATTATTGTTCACCGTCCTTTGGTTTGTCATAATCCATTGCTAGTTGGCTATCTGAAACGCCTTTTGTGGTTGGGTCGATGATAATACCTAGCAACCCTAAAATGCTCAGAACTGTCTCGGAGATAGCAGTTACTTGATCGTTGTAAATCGTAATATCGACATTAAAAATGCCCGCTATTTGATTAGCGAGCACGATAAATAATGCGATTAATGACACCCAAAATTGTTTGTGACGAATACGGACTTTCCAGTTAATTTTCATGAATGATTCCCTCCACCTTATCCATTCTTTTATGCGCTTGTTTTGTTGATTCCTCCACGAATAACACGCTCTGACAAGTCCGTTACACGCATTTCCTGAGCCTTTATATCAATCCTGATAGATTCTACACCTGAATTGATATTGTCCAACTTAGTACGTATTACAGCTGAATCAGAGGCATCGCTTTTAACATCCTTATCACGATTTCGGTTGTAGGATAATACACCGATAACAGCACCTAGTACCGTACATAAAATCCCTATTAATGCTACTGTTTGGCTGTCCATTACAACACTTCCTTTTCTGCATAATAAAAGCCCCCCACATATGATTGTGGAAGGCATGAAACAAAATGTATTATTACTAATTTTGTAGTAAATCAAAGTTATATTTTTTATTTATCTTATTTGCAATTGTTTCTAAAAATAATTCAACAGTCATGTTTTCAACTTCTCTTGTATACCATGCAAGTTTTGCACCATAATTTTTTTTATTATAATTTACTTTTAATGGCCAAAAATTCTTGGTTGCATAAGTATAATCAAATTTCACATATAGTTCCTTTCCATCTGGACATTCCATAATAACGTTATACATTGGATTTTTTCTTTCTGGCTCAAACTTAACTTTTCTAATTTTAGTTAGCAATAAATCACTCCTCTATTTACTAAATTCGACAAAAGGAAAGGAATCCCTTTAATTCTAGTCAATAAAAATAACGCTAAGCTTCTGCCTGCGGTTTGTCTGTTTCTTTTTGCTGTTTATCCATCAAAGCGCATAACTTCGAATATTCATCTTGGCTAACTTGATTATTTAACATGAGTAAACTTAAATTTGTTGCCATTACATCGTAGTTACATCCTGGACTATTGATTAATAACTCTGCAGCACGATAAACAATTTTCATGTTTGTTCCTCCCTACACTCCGATATTTTTCATTGCAATTAATACTTCTGTATTCAATAGCGTTTGTGCTTGCATTTCTTCTAGCGATGGTTGCTGTTCGATAGGTGTTGGTTCAGGAATTGAAGGGGGTATAAATTCGCCGCTGTTATAAATACTTCCTAACCTAACCTCTAAACCATTAATTAGCACCATATCACTTCTATCATCTTTGGCACTTAATTGACTGACACCTATAACGGTATTGTTTTCATTTAACTGTGCGTAAGCATACACTTTCTCACTCCCTTTTTATTAATAGTACTCTGTTACTTCCCATGATAAATAAGTAGGGGCGTACATAGTACCTTCATTAGAAACGGATAATTTCATTGATGTCGAAGTAAAACTAGATACATAAATAACTTCAGTTCCTTTGAAATCTACAGAACATTTACTGATGTCTACGGAACTAAAGTTAATAGTTACATTAGATCCTCCTTGAGGCATCAAGGTCGTCCCTCTTTGTATACTTTTTACGACACGACCTGAATTAGCCAATAACCAATTTAACTTTGAATGCGTATTCCCGTTAGCCATCCATGTAGCGCAAAAACCAGCGCTACACCACAGAAGATGAAAATGTACTCAGAACGGGTATTGAATACTACGGCTGGGAGAGG
>NZ_JBIWGL010000058.1:0-5570 GCF_044763535.1 Lysinibacillus sp. NPDC095746 | reverse complement strand
CCTTCTCCGCCATTGGCCCGTTGGTCAAGTGGTTAAGACACCGCCCTTTCACGGCGGTAACACGGGTTCGAATCCCGTACGGGTCATACTGAAATACAGTAGATGTACATTACATCTACTGTATTTTTTTGTATTAAAATAGTTTTTAAGATTCTAAGGTGAAATTTATTTATAATGAATTTCACAACATGCTTGCAAAAAATACTTAGTAACTATAATAACAAAACGTCTACCAGAAATGAGTAGACGTTTTGTTATTATGCTCTTAATAGCATCCTTTCAAGTGAGCTACGTGCTTCTTCAGCAGTGTGAGCATCTACTTGAATACGATTATGTGGTTGCCCCTTCTCTATACTTTCTAAAGACCAAAGCAGATGAGGAAGGTCAATTCGATTCATTGTAAGACAAGGACAGAAGTTCTTATTTAAAGAGATAATCTGCTTATCAGGGTGCTGCTGGATTATCCGATTAACAAGATTCATTTCAGTACCGATTGCCCATGCTGAACCACTCGGTGCTTTATTAATCGTATCGATAATGTATTTTGTAGAACCTGCTTTATCTGCAGCCGCAACAACTTCACGATTACATTCAGGATGAACAATGATACGCATAGTTGGATGAGCTTGACGTATAAGCTCCGTATGCTGAACTGTAAAACCTTCGTGAACGGAGCAGTGTCCCTTCCATAGGATGACTTGAATGTTTTCTGGAGACTGATCTGTCTCAAGCATATTTGTATGAGGATTCCAAACAGCCATATTTTCAAGCGGTATTCCTAAATCATACGCAGTATTTCTTCCTAAATGTTGATCTGGTAAAAAGAAAATACGTGGTTTTTGCGTAAATGCCCATTTAACCATTTCTTTTGCATTGGACGATGTTACGCAGGCTCCACCATGACGCCCAGTAAATGCTTTAATAGCAGCAGTAGAATTAACATATGTTAGAGGGATAATTGTATTGCCAAAGAGTTCTTGTAAAATCGGCCATGCTTGTTCTGTTTGATAAATGTCTGCCATGTCTGCCATTGAACAGCCTGCACGCATATCAGGTAAATAAACATGCTGTTGTTCAGTTGTGAGCATATCAGCTGTTTCCGCCATAAAGTGTACGCCACAAAATACTATATGTTCAGCTTCCTTGTTAGCTGCTGATAATTGAGCAAGCTGCAAGGAATCCCCTGTTGCATCTGCAAATTGAATCACTTCATCTTTTTGATAATGATGTCCAGGGATGAAGAGCTTACTACCTAATTTCTTTTTTATAGCTATAATGCGAGATTCCATGTCATTTTTAGATAATCCACGATAATGCTCTGGCAGTAGTGATGTTTGTTGTAATAAGCTAGTGATGGACAATGGAATTAGCTCCTTTCGTTTTTACTTGTGCACTAATATCGAAGGCTTTTACTGAATGTGTTAGTGCTCCGAGTGAAATCCATTGAATACCTGTTTCTGCATAGGCATTTAAGTTATGAAGTGAAATGCCGCCTGAAGCTTCTGTAGCAATATGTGGTGGAACTACGGGAAGCCATTCACGTATTTCCTCAGGGCTACGATTATCAAACATAATGATATCTGCGCCGGCTGCAATTGCTTCATCTAATTGTGCTTTTGTTTCGATTTCGACTTCGATTTTAATGGTGTGACCGATTTTTTCACGGGCTAGCTGTACGGCCTTAGTAATACTACCTGCAAAAGCAATATGATTATCTTTTAGCATTATCGCATCGTATAAACCATTGCGATGGTTATAGGCTCCACCGATTCTAACAGCATACTTATCTAACATACGCATTCCGGACATTGTTTTGCGTGTATCGCATATTTTCGCATTTGTACCTGCTGTTTCTCGTACCGCTAAATTTGTAGCTGTAGCAATAGCGGACATGCGCTGGATAAGATTTAAAATTACACGCTCACCCATTAATAACTTTTGAAGTGGTCCTTGGATAACAGCTAGAATATCACCAGCATTGACTTTGTCACCATCTTTTTTATAAAGGATAATATCCATAGATTGATCAAGAAGAAGAAATCCATGCTTAATGATAGGGGCTCCACAAAAAATGCCGCTCTCCTTCGCATAAAAAGAAAAAGATCCCTGCTGTTCTGGAGAAAATATAAATTCACTCGATAAATCCCCATCACCTATATCCTCATTAAAAAATTGTTTTAGCAATTCCTCGAGTTTGATGATATTCATATAATGAATTCCTCACTTTCATCTGTCCTTGTTGAAAAATGATCCAACGGTTTGCCCAATTATGATCATCTTGTGGTCTGTCAATGCGAATATGTGCTCCACGAGTTTCTTTTCGTGTAATGGCTGCGTGCGCCATTAATGTAGCGACAATATGCATCATGTAAAGTTCGAGTTCCTGCCAATTTAAGCTATCTAAATCAACATGAAGAAGTGTTTGCATTAAGGGCAATTGTTGTACGAATTGTTCCATATCGATTGGATTTCGCACAATGCCTAACGTGTGCATCATCATTTGTCGTAATTGATCTTTTGTAAATAATGATGGCATTGTTTGTTGATGATGTTTGTCATCAATTAAGAAACTATTTTGCTTACAACCTGTTTGAATAATGTATTGGGCGGTTCTTTGTCCAAACGTAATGCCTTCTAAAAGAGAGTTACTAGCTAAACGATTGGCACCATGCACCCCAGTACAAGCAACTTCACCTATTGCATATAGATTAGGAATAGAAGTTCTTCCCTTGTCATCAGCGACAACACCACCCATTAAGAAATGACTACCTGGTGCTACAGGGATTAATCCATCTTGTAAATGAACATGATTGTCATAGCAAAGCTGAGCAATCGTAGGGAATTTTTCTTCAAAGTGTTCGATACTTGAAATATCAATAAAGGTTTCCAGCCCAGCAGCACGTTTATTAAATAATGCATGTGCAGTAATATGGCGTGGTGCTAAGTCCAACTGCTCATGAATGCCTTTCATTATGGGATGACGCAGTGCATCGACAAACTTTCCTCCGGCGCCACGAACAGCTTCAGAGACTAATCCTTTGGCCTGCCCTCCACACCAAAGTAAGCTTGGATGAAATTGCATAAATTCCATATCACTGATAGCAGCTCCAGCACGATATGCTAAAGCGATACCATCTCCAGTATTCGTAGCAAAGTTAGACGTACAAGAATATAAAGCGCCCGCACCTCCTGTCGCTAGAATGACGTGGTGGGCAAGATAGCGCTTCGTTCCCTCTGCTCCTTTTGTCAGAACACCAACACAAGCACCATCTGTATTCAATAAAAGCTCGTAAGCCATTTCATAGCAATTCACAACGCTATTAGATGAAAGTTGTCTGAGTAAATAATCGATTATTACTTGGCCAGTACGATCACCACCTGCATGTAAAATACGGTGATGACTATGTGCCCCCTCTAAGCCTAGAGCGGGGGACCCATCAATTTGTCGATCAACTGGAAAGCCCTCATTTAATAAATCACTCATAATTTCTGTACCGTCTTCTATTAGTATTTCAACATTCCTTCTTTCATGATGATATTCACCAGCAATCAACGTATCAGCAATGTGAAACTTTGGATGATCTTCTTGACTTGTAACGGCAGCAATACCGCCTTGAGCGCGATAAGAACTACTCATTTTAATTGAACATTTTGTAACTATCTGAACTTGAAAATGTCTTTCGAGTAGTCGAGCAGTTTGAAGTGCAGCAACGCCGCTACCAATAATAAGTACATCTGTCATTACATCCATACATATACCTTCTTTACAGTTGTCTTGACACATATCTTTACATAAAATAAAAGAGAAAACAAGACCTGATAACTAGAAGGGAAGAATAAAATGATTTATTTGGATTACGCTGCAACCTCTCCAATGACTCCAAAAGCTCTTAAAGCATATTGTGAGGTAGCAATGCAGTATTATGGGAATAGTGCAAGCCTCCATGATCTAGGGGGCCAAGCACATTATTTTGTTGAGCAGGCAAGAGCTGTCGTAGCAAAATCTCTTGGAGTAAATAGTGACGGTGTCATTTTTACTGGCAGCGGAACGGAGGGCAATTTAATTTCGATTTTGTCATTAGCTTTAGCGTCAAATAAAGGGAAGCACATTATTTCATCACAAGCTGAACACACTTCCGTGCATGCGGCTTTAAATACGCTTGAAAAAATGGGGTTTGTAATCACGAAGTTACCTTTACAGCAAGATGGTAGTATTCATGTAGAGCAACTAAGAGAAGCCATACAAGAAGATACGGCTTTAATCACTATCCAACATGTAAATTCAGAGATAGGCTCTATTCAACCTATTGAAGAAATAGCCGAGATTGCCAAACAATCAAACGTTCTCTTGCATGTTGATTGTGTACAGTCCTTCTGTAAACTTCCGTTAAAGCAGAAAGTAGATGCTATTACAATATCAGCTCATAAAATAGGTGGGCCAAAAGGATGTGGAGCTATATATATTAATCCTAAGCTCCGTGTTCCTGCATTAGCACCAGGTGTCACGCATGAACGTGGGTTAAGGGGAGGAACATTAGATACGCCAGCTATTGTCGCTTTTGCTACGGCGATTGAAGATTATCAATATGAGCGGAAGCACTATGAAGCATTACGTCAATGTTTTAAGGAAAAATTACAAGAAACGTGTCAAATAATTGAGAGTAAGGAGCAATTGCCTAATATTTGTGGTGTACTAATGAAAAGAGTAGAGGGGCAATACGTTTTGTTAAAATTAAATGAAGCGGGGATATGTATTTCCACAGGAAGTGCCTGTGATAGTCATGGTGAATCTGGTACGAAGGCGATTTTATCAATGGGCTATTCTATGGAAGCGGCACGTCAATTTTTTAGAGTATCTTTTGGTCCAGCAACAACATTTGAGGAAATTGTTCAATTACAAATGGCTCTTTCGGTTATTTAACTTCTTTAGCAGACGTATTCGGTAAGAAAGTGCAACGTCAGAAATGTTCTTTCACCTGAGAGGAAATTTAGGGTTTAAATGATTGAGGATAAAATGAAACTAGAAAACTATCATGAAATAATTGTAAAATGATAAATTAACAGCCTGTTAGTTGAATCTATTAATAGTTTTTCGTGTATATTTTTTTAATTGATTGTAACGAAGGGCTACTCTGATTGATCCTGCCGTAGATTAAAAGCGAAGTGTCACGACAGTCAGAAAATAGAGTAGCTCAAATCGGAAAACAGTGTTTTTCATGAATTAAAATAGCTAAAAACACTTTTGTAAATTAATTGTTTTCTTTTAATTAATCAATTGTTATAATAAATAGCAGAGTGATAATTTCTCTTACATTACAAAAATATCTTCGAAAAGTAATGATTTCTTTTCTTTTATAAAAAAGTGTTGCACTATGTGAGAAAACATTATACAATAATCCTTGTCTTGAAGGACAGGTAATAAAAACTTCAAAACGAAATACATAAGATTTTCAGCATACGAAGTATATTGAAAATAATAGTCTAGTGATGATGGCAAAGAGGTCACACCCGTTCCCATACCGAACACGGAAGTTAAGCTCTTTAGCGCCGATGGTAGTTGGGGGCTTCCC
>NZ_JBIWGL010000057.1:0-8188 GCF_044763535.1 Lysinibacillus sp. NPDC095746 | reverse complement strand
TTTAAGTGCGCATAAAAAATTAATTTTAGGTGTTAGTGTGCTTAGAAATTTCCAATTATGATGTTTTTTTCGGTTGACATTTCACCACTGTGCTTAGGTAGATCAAATTCAGCAATAAAATCTTCTCGTGACAATTTTCGTTGAAGAGCTTCTTTTGCATGTTGGGTCATGAAAGATAAATACTCAATTAATGTATCGCATAAAGTCAAATCAGCAATATTACCATGACCAGGCACAAGTATATTTATATCGATTTGTTTAACTCGCTTTAATATCGTCAAAAATTCTTCAGGATTATAAATCGGTACATGTAAGTTTTCAGTCGCTATATCACCCATAAAAGCTATTTTTTCTTTAGGAAGGTACATAAATGTATCACTCGGTGAATGTCCACCGCCTAAACAGTATAATTCCACAGTTCTTTCGGAACCGGTGATAGTTAATTTTTCTTCAAACAACAAGGATGGTAGTACAATTTGTAATTGAGATAGGTCATCTAACACTTTCGACATTTCTTGATATTGATTGATTAAGCTTGCTTTTATAATGTTGTCTTCTGTTGAAACGATTTGATTTTTTAACTGAAACAGGTAATGATTCATGTCCTGCTTTTCCTTCTCATAATCTTCAATCTTATTTTTTTCTTTGCACAATTTCTCCGTTACATATGTAGAAACAATCGTTGTATCTGAAAATACTTGATTTCCAAAAACATGATCCCCATGATAATGACTGTTAATCAAATACTTTACTTTCTTACCCGTTAAACTTTCAGCTTGGCGCCTTAACTCATCCCCCGCTGAAGGAGTACTTAGCGAATCAAAAACTAGAAGCTCATCACCTAAATCAATTATTCCTGCATTACTCCAAGCACCCTGACCCGGTTTAGCAATAGCAGCAAACACACCGGCACATAAAGTACGCAAAGTAAAATATTTTGTTTCTACAATCCCCTGTTCCATTTATAACTCCCCCTAGAAGTTTTTACATATTATAACATTCACATTTGAAGATAAATCAAGAAAATCCACTCTTTTTACAAAGTGGATTTTCTCATTGTATTAAATAAGTCGCTTAATCTTCGTTTCATATAACGCAACAATTAGTAAGCCACCTAGTATAGGGGTTAAAGAACTAAAACTAAAATAAAAACCTTCATCATTGTATTGTCCTAAGAAATGAAATTGTAGCCATGGAACGCCATATGTTTCACCTACACCGTATAAAAAAACTGTGCTAAATAAAAACAATGCGAGACATTTTATAAATTCATTTCTTTTCATACCCATTCACCTCACTTAACGATGGTCATTTGTTTTGTATAGGCTACAAGATCTTCAATGGTTTGCTTAGAGTCTACAGTAAACATGCTATATTGATAGCCGTTTTCCTCCCAGCTAATCGAACGGAATTTATTCTCGTCCATTACAGTACCTTTTTGACCTCGAATGTCCATTTCTTTTTCACCTTTAATAGGCTCTACCTTCTTAGCATTGCTATTTGCTTTAAAAACTGTTACTGAAATATCTTGCTGACCATTTTTCGCATAACTAAAGGTATACTCTGAACGATCTTCTATCCCTTTATCTAATGAAATTTCCTCCAAAGTTAGTCCGTTACCTTCTGGCACCATTAAAAATTCGCCAAGCTGTTCTTTCACTGTATCCAGTGTCACTGACTTAGATTCAGGTACACTTATTTCTTCCACTTTTGCATCCTTTGGAATATCAAGTATAAATTGTACATCATCAATTTTTGCCTTTTCATCCATTTTCGTATACTCTGTTGTTATTTTATTTCCTGCGCCATTTGTGATTGTTTTTAACGTTACCCATGTTTTTTTATCGACCCATATTTCTATATCGCCTATTAAAGTATCATCTTTTTTAGCTTTTGCTACAACTTTATACGTATCTCTTCCAGCAATCTTCTCCTCTCCTGCCATTTTCACATCATGTGTATCCTTTACAGCGTTAAATAGTAATTCTAACTGGTCTCTTTGTGATGGGATTTCATCTACCCCACCTTTACTAATATCTATTTTATGAGCAGTGTTTTTCACAACATCATACATAATTACCTGTGAGCCATTGTTGACTGAGATGCTATGTTCACCATTTTCAGCTGTTGTCTCAATACGTCGTTTACCATCTTTAGTCCACTCTTTGACTTGAATTTTTCCACCAGCCTCACCCATATCCATTGTGTATTCACCGTAATAAGCGAGTGGTTTTTTCGTTTCCTGTAATGCATGATCAATAATTTCCTGTGGTGAATATGCCCCCTCTGTATTACAACCTACTAAGCTAAATGTTAATGCGACAACTAAACCTGCTGCTCGTAATGATTTTTTCCAATTCATTATAAATTCTCTCCTTTAAATGGTGGCAGCCAGCAAAGTACAGCTGTTCCAAAGCCTTCTTTCGATACAAGCTCTACTGTCCCACCGTGTTTTTCTATTATTTGTTTTGCTATATTTAATCCTAGTCCAGTGCCACGCTCCCCAGCCTTTGTCCGTGCTGTATCTGCTTGGTACATGGGCTCGAATAGTTTCTCAATATCCTCTTTTTTGACACCTTGCCCGCTATTTTGCACAATGATATACATACCATGCTGCTTATTCAGTGCTGGTGATACAAAATCAAAGCACCCTATAGGACATTGTCCAGCATTCACGGCTGCTAAACCTATCGTTGTCCCTACTGCTCCATAACGCCAAGCATTACTCATTAAATTGTCGATCACCCGTTGTAGCTGCTTCGGATGCACTGCATACATACCCGCTATGTCACAAGTAACTTCAAGCTTAAATCCTTGATCTTTACATAGCTGCTCATAATCAGACAGTGCCATTTCAAAATACTCGGCCCCATCAACTGCAACAAGTTCTAAATGATAGCTTGTCGATTGCAGTAAAGTGTACATTAGTAAATCCTCTAGCATATGCTTCATCGTTTCAGACTTTGTTAAAATAATCTGTCGGTACTCGTCTTGCTGTTCTTTTGATAACGCCTTGCTTTGTAAAGACTCAGCATATGCTTGAATAGCTGTAAGAGGTGTTTTTAAATCGTGGGAAATACTTGCAATCATTAACTCCTTTTGCCGTTGTTCAGTTTTCAAGTAAGCACGTGCTGTTTCAATTTCGTCCTGCATGGCAAGAAAGGTTTGAGCAAGTTCTCCAATTTCATCTTTTCTTGCCACTAAATTTGACTCAACATGCTCTCCCTTTGCAAAAGTACGCATTTGCCGCATCAGTTCATGTAACGGGCGATTTAATTTACGGTTAAGCAGCATCATAACTGCAAAATAAATAAGGAGAAATAATACAATAGAGCTAGCTATTACAAGCCAAGAACGACTTTCTACGCCTTTTACCCAATCCTTCCTAACTAATTGAATCTCATAAACCCCAAGCAATTCTCCATTTTGATAAACAGGCTCTTTATAAGTAAAGGCATTGTAATTTTGCTTTAGCTCATATAAACCTTTAAAAACTCTATCTTTAGAATCAAACACCAGTTTCAATGGATCAGAGGAATACAAACGTAAGCCTGATTTCGAGTAAAGTGTAATTGAGAGCTGATCATTCGTTAGTGCTTCAATTTCTTTTATATCTGCATTTTTCGAATAATACAGCGGATTTTCCAGAGTAGATTTCACCTGATTGAGCTCTGTTAATTTTTCGAAATACTCACCAACGTTTTTATCTTGATAATAGGCATTAATCCATACATAAAGGCTATAAGCACCTGTTATCGGTAAAACCATCACGATAAAGAAAGTGATGAGTAACCATGCTTTAATTTTCATAATAGCTCACCGATAAAGCGATAACCTTTGCCCCATACTGTTTGTATATAATACGGTGATTTAACTGGATCTTTTAGCTTTTCTCGTAGTGCCTTTATATGTACTGTTACTGTATGTGTTTCATCTACGCTCGCCTGTTGCCAAATATGTTGATAGAGCTCTTCTTTTGAAAAGGTTTGACTTGGATTTTTCGCAAGTAGTTTTAACAGAGCAAATTCCTTCTGTGTTAAGGCAAGCTCTTGATCATTAAGGCGCGCTGTTTCCTTTTGCCAATCAATTTTTAAACCGTGTGTAAAGGATGTAACTTCTTCAGCTAATTCTTTTTTCGTATAACGTTTCCAGCGACGTAAGTGTGAGGCTACACGTGCCTTTAACTCCTCTAAACTAAATGGCTTCGCTATATAGTCGTCAGCGCCCTGCAAGCCCTCAACCTTATCTGCCTCTTCCTTACGCGCACTCATCATTAAAATAGGAACATCACTTTCCCAACGAATATTTTGGCAAACCGTCAGACCATCCATCTCAGGTAACATCCAATCGACTAACACTAAATCGAACGTATCCGCTTGAAAATCAGTTAATCCTTCAAGTCCTGTTGTTGCCCAAGTAATTTGGTAACCCTCTTGCTCAAGCGTATCCTTCACAATACGTCCTATCGCCGTATCATCCTCAATTAGTAATAGCTTTTCTCTCATCTGTTTTCCTCCTGAACTAACCTTACTATGTAAAAAGACATTTTTTCTGAACTTTATACTTTCTTTATAATTATCATAGATTTGGTTATCCGTCACTTCTCATTTTTTCGTTGGTCCGGCCTTTCCGTCGCTTTGACTCTTCTTTCCATTGTTCGGCTTGGTCTCTTTATAAATCTTTATGTATTTTTTATTTAAAATCAGTTCATTTCATTTTAGAACATTCTAGAAGTTGCTTAGTGATGGTTGGCAGTACCAAATAAATGTGACAAAATCGGTAATATTTGTAATTAATTTAAATAACTACAAATTCCGACAACATTTTCATTTTTATTGTGCTATGGTTGTATTGATCTATTAAATGCAACTTATTAATAGAGAAAACTAATACAAAGGGGAGTTAATTATGTTAAAATCAAAAATTTCAAAAATGGTAGGATCACTTGCTTTATCTGGAGCTATACTTATTCCTGCAGTATCAGCGAATGCATGGACTGAATATGTTTATGTCAAGGACTTATATCCGGATGCAGTTGATTATGTATTTGTAAATAATGGTGCAAATGACAAGTATGTAATAGTACAAGAAAGAGGATATGATGGTAAAATATACGAAACAAAGGTAAAATGCGATAAAATGGTTGGTAGTAAGTGTCATGTAGCAGTTGAAAGAAACTAGATAGGGCATTTAGTATTTATTGGAATACATAAATACTAAAAAAGGCGCATTGACTCATTAACGAGTTGTGCGCTTTTTTTGTTTCTAAGGGAGTGAAACCTAGTTGTTTAATTAGTATCAGGAATTATAATACAAACACCACTCCGCTAAAATATACCGTTTTTCCTATTGATTGTATATATTTTCATACTTTTCATTACTAAACGTGTAAATACCCATAAAACATTTTTAACATATATAAACCAAAGAAAATTTCGATAGAAAACAAATTAAATTAATAGATGGAAAGAACCTCAAGAAAAATGGTTTCTTGAGGTTCAGCAAAACTTAAAATAATATTGATTCTTTTAACTTCTCTTTTTCAGATTTAGACAAATTTTCTAAACCAATAAAGGATAATTGGTTTTTTTCATTAAACCCAAAACTAACTCTTTCACTTACTATTTTTTTGAAACTTTTAAATTGTTAGAGAAGATAATATATAATTTTTCGTGCGCAAGGCAAAGTTTAAAATCTCAGGTTCGTCCCTATCTACTTTCACTCCAATTTGTAATATTAAATTTGGGTAAGCCAAATAATTAGAATTCACCCTTCAGAGTACAAAAATAGTTTATTAGTGTCATTTACACTTATAAACTATTTTTGAAATTATATTTTTCTAATTATTATATATGACTATTTTATATACTTAGAACGAACAATGGTTCTATTATATGGCTCCCCCTGTAACGTTTCACCCGAAATATTTAAAGTTATATTATATACACCTGACTCTTTATTCTCTGGAAAATTCACCATAAAGTTTTGTTCATTAACCTTCTGCAATTGTAGTGAAGAAGCAATGTCTTTACCTGTTGGATCTAGTACTTTTATACCGAAAGTAAGTTTTTGTAATTGTGGATTCGCTTGCACTGTAATAATATTATTCGTTTCAAATGCTACTGTCGGAACGCTCACCTTAATCAAAGATGGGCCACCGTGTTGAACTGCTAGTAAATACGCATTATCTTCTGCCTGCGTGCTTATATTTATCTTCCATTCTCCCTTCTCAGAAATAACGTCAGTAAATATATGAGGTACTACGCCATTAAAGAAGGAGGCTTCCTCCAATGATTCGATTGTTCGGTTGGTATATTTTTTCCCTGAAGGAGATACTAACTCTATTTTATCAGTAGTTAATCCTGTCCACAGTTTAACATTATCAAGCTCAGTATCCACATAGAAAGAATGTGTCACATCATTTGACGATTGTAACTTTCCTCCATAAAAATAATGAGATGCATCCAACTCTTGAAAGGTGTCAGAATGAGAAAAGTATTCTTTGTTTGCAATGATACGATCAGTAGAAGCAGACTGTAGATACTGTTCCAATCTAGAAAATACCGCAGATCCCATGCGAATACGGTCATGGTCAAGTGAGGCATCGGTAAATAAATGTATTCCGTAAGATAATTTAGTGCTCGCCTCTTTGACTAATCCATCATTTGGATCGGAAAGATATAGCCCACCCATCCAGAGTGCAGATAGAAATGGTCCTGTATTAGTGCCAGCAATTGTATAGTAGTTGTTCTTGCTAACGTTGGGGTGATTGTCTATTAGTGAGCGAAAGTGTTCCATTTCCCCAACTTGAAGTGAATAAGTTCCATCATCTTTTTGACCGAGTAATGTAGCTAGCCACCCTGCCCACCAGCTATATGCAAGATCAGCTAACTCTGATCCATAATGAGGGGAACCTAAAGTAAACACCCTACCCACGTACGAATGAGCATTATTAAGAACTAATGCTGCTTGGGTATCAGGTCCACCCTTGCTATGGGCAATTATATTTAATTTTTCTCCGTGAAAATGTTGACTGATTTCTTTTAACATAGAGGCTAATAATTTTCCATTATCGTATTGGCTATAAGAACCGTTACCTGCTGCATCGTATAATTGAACAAATACAGTTTGATACCCTGCTTCATAAGCTTTTGTATACATGTCATTAAGACCGTAATATTCTGTATTACCATACCAGCTTGTAGCGTTACCATTTTTCCCTTGAACGAAAACAATAGGTGGCTTTTTCGGATCAATATTAGGTGGAGTTTCCCCTAAAAACCACTCTCCAGGAGTAAAGCTTTCGCCTGGTAGCTTCAATCCATAAGGTTCAATCTGGTTTGAGGCAAAAACATCTGGAGTAGAAAAAAGAATAATTGTGACCATTACAAATAACGAAACCATTTTTTTCAAATTGTTTTCCTCCTAATCATTATAAATAAAATTCATAAAGCTGTAGAAAAGCAATTCAGATTCCATAATTCAAAAAACTCTCGATTACTACATTATCGTAACGGTTTCCTTAGCGAGACATATCTTGTGAGTACATTTATGGTGTGTCGATTTTCTCATTTGTTAGTGCCATCCCTGATCACATAGAGAGATAATCAGCTTTATGTAAGCTCTACAAAACTACTAATAAATATGTCTCTAAGATATAATTTCAAACAGAGAGACAAACTAACCTCGCCTCCCATTTATCTCAATATTCTATAAAAGGGAATGATTCCCTTCTTTTTTAATAGTATTATTTTATACTGCGCCGAAGCCTAACGTTGAGAAGTAGCATAATAGATTGCGTAGTAAGTAAAATAGCATAGAACAAAACGACCAACTTCCAACGCCATGTTGTTCATATAAAGAATCCAAGTTCTTTACTCTGGTGTATTAACCCCTTCTTCTTGAGGTAGATGGATACTTTCTTGTCCATTTATATAACGTAATACAGTTTAAGTATTGATCTATACCTTCCGACCATTAAAAATTTTTTCAAATTTTAACTAACTTTTTTAGTTGGAAGGACGTCTAATAATTGGTGATTAAACCATTTAAAGGTTCGTCACCCAAAGTTGTGGATGACTTTTGTTAAAACTTCTACTATGTAAATAGTTGATTGGAGTGGAGACTGGGCGACTCCTCGGGGATCAGCGTCACAGATGAGACCCTGCAGCGCAGCGAAGCGGCTCAT
>NZ_JBIWGL010000056.1:0-9124 GCF_044763535.1 Lysinibacillus sp. NPDC095746 | reverse complement strand
AGTGCTTCCTAATACAATCTAAAACCAGATCTCTATTTAGGCGCTACCATTTTTTTGAATATAAAGGTCGCGTTTATTTGAGCATGGACTTTTTTTAGTGCCAGAGATTTTATTTTCATGGGAGTTTAATAAGAAATATTTAAGTTATTTGGTATTTCTTTTGAAACATTTTAAACTGTTTTTCGTACTTTTGTAGCTTTTCAATATCTTTAGTTGAATTCAAGAATGGTTTTCGCTTTCCAATAACCATAATATCTTTTCCATCTATCAAGCAATCATTCAGTTTAACGAAAGGATGGAAATATTCGCATTTAGTTTGAGGTAGCTTAACAGACAGCATTGCAAACTCTTCAGTAGGGAATTGGTTCGATAAACTGAGTTCCAATAAACTCTCTAAATGCGATATAGGCTCTAAAGATTCATCTTTTAGTTTTAAGTTTGATAATCCCAAAATTTTAAGGTTTTGAAGCTGCTTAATAGGTTCAAGTGTGTCGATATTTAAGGGTGTCCAAATCCCACCAGACAAATTTAATTCCTCTAAGGAATAACACAATCCGATTGGGTCAATGTTATTCATCCGTTTAAAATCCTCAATAGAAAGGTATTTCAAATTAAGATTTTTCGATATATCCCATAATTTAATTGCTTTGGGATTCCAACAAAGATACAACTTTTCTACGTCATTTAGCCTTTCTAAAGCTGATAAGTCTTCAACTCTCATTTCATAAATGTATAATGTTTTAGGATTGATGGAGTTAATAATTAAATCAAATTCTTTTGATTAACAGTGTATATCCAAACTGTTTCAATATCAGCATAGTTACTCAAATACTCAAGATTTTGAGTCTTGCCTTGTAGTGCTATTTCTTTTGGAACCTCTTTAATGTCTTTCAAATCCTTAATAAATTTTGGTTGTTCCCCAGTAGGAAATAACAGCATTTCAATCCCCCGTTAGTGGATGTGAGGGTTTTAGTTAAAAAAGTGATAAGTGAACAAAAGAGCTTCATATTACAAGTAAGTAAATTAAGACAAACTTAAGATTTATCCTACTTTTTTCTTCATTAATTTAACTTATAATCTTTTAAATAAAGAAGTATAAGGGAGAAAATAAGAATGAAAAAGTTGGGCTTTTTAATTTTTGCAATTTGTATAGGTGTGACAGCCTTTAAGATAGTACCGTTCTCTCAAGATGAAAAAGGTGTAATAGTAAATGCCTATAATGCGAATGGTGTAGTGGAGGGTAAGTTGTCCCTTGGAACTATGAAAAAAGTAGAAATTCCAGTAGAACAAATTTATCAAGGAAATTTGCTTTTGGTCAACAGTAAGCACCCAGTTCACAATGAAAGTATAAAATCAGATGTCATTAATTTATATGCTCGCAAAGAATTAGTAAAAGGATACAGAGTGTTTAATAGCGAAACATATTTATCGGAAGATATAGCAAGTAAATTTTCGAATATGGTTCTTGATGCGAAAAAAGATGGAGTTTCTAATTTTTTAATTTCCAGTGGTTTTCGAGGATTTGATGAGCAAACTAAACTTTATAAAGAAATGGGTTCCAATCGTGCCTTGCCAGCAGGTTACAGCGAACACAATTTAGGTTTATCGCTTGATGTGGGGAGTACCCAAGGGAAGATGGAGGTAGCACCTGAGGGAGAGTGGATTGCAGAGAACGCTTGGAAATACGGTTTTACGCTACGTTATCCTGAGGATAAAACGGATATAACGGGAATTATGAATGAACCGTGGCATATCCGCTTTGTCGGTTTACCGCATAGTGCGATTATGAAAGAAAAGAATTTTGTTTTAGAGGAATATTTAGACTATATAAAAGAAGAAAAACATATTTCTGTTACTGTAAATGGTCAAAAAAATGAAATCTTTTATTATACTGTTACTAAAAATACCACTATTAATGTGCCGGCCAATCTTCGTTATGAGGTATCGGGCAATAATACGGATGGTGTGATTGTGACAGTATTTCCTGATAACGTGTAGAAACTCAAGGAAAATGAAACAGTCGACTTTTCACGGAAAGTGGCGACTCCTGTGGAATGACTTGCGCTGAAACACCCAATGAAGTAGATTGAAACCAAGTCCGTGGAAAGCGCCACTCGGTGTGAAAATCAACCGTTGTTTATTGTTATTAATTATTTATCAAAAGAAGCTGAGACATAACTAATAAGGCTCTTTGCGAAAGCCGAATTCTTTCAAATAAATTAAGCATTATATTTAAAAACCCGATCAATGGCAAAACACCGTATGAGTGTCTTGCAATTTGTTCGGGTTTAACTTTAGCTAAAATACTTTTGTCCTTGCCTCTTTTCATAAACGATACGGCCATCAACAACCGTATAAGCGACTTTTACTTGTGGAATATTTTCGATAGCTATTGTAAAAAGATCTTCTTCTAAAATAGTGAAGTCTGCAGTATAGCCCTTTTCAATCTTACCTCGAGCATGGTCTTGCGCTATTATTTGTGCAGCTCCTATCGTATAGAGCCTTACTGCCTCAAAGCGTGAAATCTTCTCTTCCGGACCGTAGCCATTATGCGATTCCCCAAAATTCCGCCTTGTAACTGCAGCATATATACCATATAAGGGATTTGGCACTTCAATCGGGGCATCACTGCCGCCTGCAACAACTAATCCACGATCTAGTAGCGATTTTAATGGGTGTAAGCCTTTTGCCCGTTCCTCCCCTAGCCTAGCTAGTTCTGCCTCATACTCTCCCTGCACAAATTGAGGCTGCATATCCACCGCGATAGGCAACGCAGCGAGTTTTTCTAAAATCCCTTCATCGACTAAGCTACAATGAATAACACGATCTAATTGACCTTCACGAGGCGGATGGGCAGCAAATACTTGTAAAATTGTTTCAATGGCTAAATCGCCAATGGCATGCACTGCCACTGTTTGTCCATATTGACGTGCAAGTTTTACATATTCGACTAGTTGTTCTGTTGAATGTACAAGCATACCGCAATTGCTTGGTTCATCACAGTACGGTTCACGAAGAGCAGCAGTACGTCCTCCAAAGGCACCATCGATAAAGATCTTCATGGCACCAAACTCTAAATACGGAGAAGATACTTCTTTCATCTTAGCAACTTCCTCAAATACCGTGTGGTGTTGTAATAAATGAACTTTAAACGAACGCTTTGCCTCGATGATCTTTCGAAAAGCATGTATTGGTTGCAGCGGAGGCCCGTAATAGCTTAAATCCTCAGAATGAGCACCCACTAAACCATATGATTGCAGCGATATTACCGCCTTTTCGAGGGCATCCTCAATATATTCAGACGTAATATGAGGCATATGGTTGACAATCATATACAATGCTGCATCTTTTAAAACCCCTGTTAGCTGTCCATCCACCTTATCAATGACCCCACCTTTTGGAGATCGTGTGTCCTTAGTTATTCCTGCAAATGCCAGCGCCTTGGAATTAGCCAAAATTAAATGATGACAGCTACGCTTAATAATTAAATGTGCTTCCCCTAAGGCATCTAGCTCCGCTAATGTCGGGAAAATAGGATCTATAAATTGCGTCTCATTAAGCCCAATCGCGATTACCCATTCATTTGCGGGAACTTCCATCATCCGCTCATGAATAATCGTCAGTAGCTCGTCCTTACTTCTGACGTTCGATACATCAATATGCTTTAATTTCTCCCCGTAGCCAATAATATGTAAATGACTATCGACAAAGCCTGGATACATCACATTCCCTTGTAAATGTTGAATAGAAGTAGCATGTGGCGACAAGCTATCTACCGAGCCTGTCGCCACAATTTTCCCTTCTTTTACAAGGACTGCTTCAACTGTTTCGCCAACTTGCGCCATCGTGTAAATTTTCCCACCTGTCCATAATGTTGCCAAAACAATTCCTCCTATGCAATTGCTTCTAATTAATTATGTCTCGGTATTATTACCGTCCGGAATCGGCTTTAATTTCTTTCAGCGAGTGTTTGGACCCCACTGAAAGAAATTAAATGTGCTCGCTCTAAGCGTCGACGTACTATTACACCAAACCATGCTGCTAGAACAGCTTTCACAATACCTACGACGATAAATGGTGCCGCTCCACCCATAAAAGCAGTTGTCCAAGTTAAATCTCCGACAATTTTTAACCAAGTCGTTCCAAACGACAATGTCACAACCATTCCAATGATGTTCGCGACAATTGCATGGAAAATAGTCAGTCCAAATGTATCTAAGTATAAGCCCATTATAATGGCCGTAACAAGGAATCCAACAATATAGCCACCTGTAGGACCAACTAAAATAACTAATCCCCCTGACATACCACTAAATACCGGAAGACTAGCTGCACCAAGTAAAATATAAAGCAGTACTGATAGCGTACCAACTCTTGTCCCTAAAATCGTTACGACTAAGCCTACTGCTAATGTTTGTCCTGTAATTGGAATAAGTGGTAGCGGAATCGTTACTTGTGCAAGAACAGCAATAATCGCTGCACCAAATGCCGCTAACACAAAATTATATGTACTACTCTTTTTCAAACTAAATGGCCTCCTTTTGTACGTTAACTCATGTTGTAAATAAGTTAACACAAAGATATAGCAAATAAAAACTGTTGTCAATCTATTTTGAAAAATAGCTATAAAAAAAGAAATTGCTATAGTGAACTAGCAATTTCTCTTCACAAATTACCAAAGCGGATCGTTGGTAGGATCATTTTCTTGCAAATCAAAGACATATGGTGCTAATTGACGATAATAAATAAGAACGCCAGCTATAAAGAAAATAATCCCAATCGTAATATTATTAAAAATAAATTGCATAAAAGTAAAAAAAGGAACCGGAAATGCTAAAATGCCACCTATTTGCATAGATTTTTTTGTACGATATTGTTTTTTCCCACAATAAGGACACTCGAGTTGTCCATTTTTCCGGTACATTTTTCGTGCTTGCTTCTCTGACCAAGTTTCCCCACACTCAATGCACACCGGTAGGCCATATCCTTTCTTGATTAGCACAAGTTTAACGATAAAGGCAACGCTTACCAAAAAGCTAAAAAGCAAAATACCTTTTACGAAATCGTTTTGTAAAAATGTCAATATACTCCATGTATCCGCTTCTTGCTGTAAGCTAGCTGCCTGATGATTCCCTGATTTTTTATTGTGTGATAATAAATAACTAAAACCAATGACAAAAATCGTAAACGTTGCTAATACCACACGATATTGCCACGGACTACTTCTTCTTTGTTTCGTTTTACGATAAGCTTTTTGGGCTATTGCTTGTTTTTTTTCATCTGTAAGCTTTACATCCTGAAGTTCATTTAGTACATCTTCTTTAAATTGATTCATGGCGTAACACCTCCCAATCATAATCACCGATTGCTGTTGCAAGTTGCTTTCTCGCACGCTGTAATCTTGTACGTATTGTTGCTTCTGGACAACATACGAGCTGCGCAATTTCTACTGTCGTCATATCCTCAAAATAATAGAGAATTAATACTTCCCTATATGTAACAGATAATGTAAACAAAGCTTCTACTAGCTCTCGTCTTGTAGACTTAGCAAGAAATTCCTTTTCAGGCGTGACTGCTGTCGTACGCCCTGTTATTTTTTCAAAGAGTGTCAGTCGTTTACTTTTCCAGCTACGCAAATAATCATGGCTTCGATTGACCGTCATTTTTACTAAATATGTACGTAATGATGATTCTTGACGAAATTGCTCCTGCTTTTGATAAAAGGCGATAAACACATCCTGCACAATGTCCTCAGCCGTTGCTTCATTTTTCACATATAAATAAGCAACCTTTAGTAAGTAATCACCGTGCTCTGCAATAATTTTTTCGATATCCATTTGTTGTCTCACCTTCTTTCTAAACTACTGACGGATGCCACTTCATTTCCGATTCATTTTATTAAAAAAATTTTTAAAAAGAAAAGAATCTGCCAAACTCCAACGACTGTTCGTTGAAATGAAGCAAATCCTTTATGATTAAATCTTTAGCGGATGTTTAAGAAATTAAAAACATTTCGCTGAATAGAACGCTTACATTTTAAAATTCGCCAGTACCATGATCTGACCTGTTTATATACTATTTCCCACATCATTATATTGATTAAAGAACGTAATTTGGTTACGTCCATTGCGCTTGGACGTATACAATGCTGTGTCCGCATTATGGATCAGTTCTTCGACCGCAGTAATTTGGCCTTGTTTATTTGTACTTACACCAATACTAAATTCTAAATGGACAGTCTCATCATTAATTAGTAAAGACAGAGAATTTAATGTTTGATAAAGATTTTCCGTCATCGTTTGAACAGATTCACCTTCCTGTAATTTGCAAAGTACAATAAACTCATCTCCACCAAAACGGGCTACTATCGATTCAAATGCTTGAAAATAGTCCTTTAATGTAGTTGCAGTAATCGTTAAAGCATCATCACCAAACAAATGACCATTTGTATCATTGATTTCTTTAAAATGATCTAAGTCAATCATCATTAATGCTAATTGCTGATTATCTACTGAAGCTTTCTCCACCATTTTCTCTGCTTTCTGATCAAAATAGCGTCGATTATAAATATTCGTTAATGGATCAATGTAAGAAGTTTTTTCAAAATGTTTTTTCTGGTCATCGTACTCCATCTCAAATAATAAATGAGTATAATTTTCCCTTTGAATTTCTAATAAAACATTAATATATTCCTTTTGTATCGAGCACAATATAAGTTTATTACCTTGCTTTTCTATTAGCTTCACCAAAGAATTGTAGATCGTTTGAAGCATAGATAAATCATTATTTTTTAAGGCATAGTGCTTCGACTTTTGATACAAATCAATGGCCTCGCAAATGCGTCCCTGTTTTTCACAAAGTAAAGCATAGGCATTTATAACCTCCAATTGTAGCTTTGAATAAGGAGGTTTCTGAATCGTCACTAACAACTCTTTCAATAATTCAGCTGCTTCATCAAATTCCTCCAAACTAATTTGCGCAACAGCTAAGTTTATTTTTGAATACATAATCCCTGAATATGGATTTTCATGCTTGGTCTCAAAATAATTGGCATAGTATAAGCTCTTTAATGCAAAATCCTTTGCTTTTTGATAGTTCCCTGAAGAGTTTTCTAAGTCGCTCAAATTATTATATATTTTCCCTATACTATCTATATGTTGAATACGCTCAGCAATCTTTAGTCCCTTAATCATAAACTCTTTAGACTTCTTTATATGGCCAAACGTTCCCCAATAAATAGCTACAATAATATAATGATGAATTAAATCAATATCATCGCCATATTGAAAGGTTAATTCGCGATACTTCTCAAGTACACTAATAGAAACTTGCAAATCACCTGTTTGGAAATAGCTTGCACAGCTATAGCGTAGTAACAGGATTGCTTTTTTATACATACCAAGCTCAATAGCACTTTCAATTGCGGCACTACTTAATTCTATATATTCTATAAAGCGATTTGCATCATACAATTCATTTAGTGTAATCCATAGTTCTTCAAACTCCTGTGTATTCATACCGCCCCTCCTTATATTAACCCCTACTTCTTTAATACTATCTTTATGTGCATAATATTACAATTCCTCAGACTCATTTATTTGTAAATTAATGAGTAAATTTAACCTTAAAATACCATACGGTGATTCATTTATCCCAAAAAGATAATATACATCCCTATAAAAACGACCTTTGAATATTTATGATAGTACAAAAACTATAATTTCCCAACACAGAAAAAACAAGCCCCCTTCTTTAAAGAGACTTGCAGAATGTTTGAAATGAATAAAAATTACCGTCGCTGGGCACTTCATCTGCTTTGTTTCAGAATGTTAAAAAGCACGTAGCAGTCCAGGTTCTTCATAATCTTGCAGCAAAAATTTGATAAAACCTCTAGTACAATGTCCTCTGCCGTGTGTCTATTTATCACAAAAAATATGTTTAGACGTAAGAAATGCTCTGCATGGTTTTTCAAGTATGCCTCCCAACTCCCCCTCTTACACTATAAACTACTGCCAATAAATGACCGTTTCACTTCATTTCATAAAAATTTGAAAATTCATATTGACCTTGGAGCACACTCCAATGTTAGGATAAAATTAGGAGGTGCTCACATGCTTATTAAACAATTTGCAACTAAGTATAATTTATCTACCGATACCGTACGTTACTATGAAAAAGAAGGATTACTACATCCACATAAACAGGACAATGGCTATCGAGTGTATGATGTCACTAGTGAACAAACTATAAAATTTATTTTAGTATTAAGGCAGCTCGGCTTTACATTATAAGAAATTAAACAGCTGCTGACACTAGAGCAAAAGCCAACTTCAAATACCTGCAATCAACAAACAGTACAGCTATTCTCAACAAAGATCACCAACATTGAACAGCAGTTATTTTTTTATCAGCAGGCACTTCAATCCTTACAGCTCACTCAAACATTAATGGCTGAAGGAAAATACGCAGAAAATAAGTTGGTCATCGGCTCACTTATCGAGGATATGTATAATAAATTACAAGAAGGAAATGTTCATAATGAAAATACGTAAAATGATCGCATTAGAATATTTAATAGCATTTTTAGGAAGTGTATTTTTCTACTGGTATTTTGAATTTTCGTTCCTATATTTTTTCCTGCTTTTATTCCTACCAGATATAACGATGGTAGGCTACATCGTTAACACTAGAATTGGCGCATTATTTTACAATATTGGCCATAGTTTAGTCGTGCCTGCTATTCTCTTGACTATAGGCTTTATCACAGTATCGACCCCGCTACTAATGGCTACAATCATTTGGCTTGCTCATATATTTTTAGATCGTATGCTAGGCTATGGTTTAAAATATGATGATGCCTTTACTAAAACCCATTTACAACAAATAGCTTAAGTTAGAAGCTGCGATTGTATCGATAGGTTGGCTGGTTTTATCAGCGATGTTCGCGGTTCTATCAGCGATGTTTGTGATTCTATCAGCGTTGTTCGCGGTTCTATCAGCGATGTTCACGGTTCTATCAGCGATTCTTAGATTGAGTCCGTATAATTGTGTAAAAAGAAAAGGGGTCATTTTCTTTCCTCTTGGTTACAATGTTTTCAACCACGAAAATAAAGTAAAGTGAGGA
>NZ_JBIWGL010000055.1:0-10979 GCF_044763535.1 Lysinibacillus sp. NPDC095746 | reverse complement strand
GTGCAAAATAGCCATCTATCCGAAAAAAATTAGGATAGATGGCTATTCGTCGTGCGTACCAAGAAGGTGCGCCTATTTTATATTTCGGGCTTACACTCAATTTATAAGAGTCGAACATACAAAATTGTATGTTCGACTCTTCAGATATTCCCGTTTTAAATTATATATATTCTTCAAAGAACATGTATCGTGATTCTGTAACACCAGCTTAGTTTGTTCACCCTTATGAATAATTTTTATAAATATTGGACAAATCTACATTAAACGATAATTAGCATTATTAAACGAATAATCCCCTTTTGAACGATAATTTATAGGAACCATCCGATAATTAGAAAGTTGTGACCAAGGTATTTATATTATGTAAACTAAAATTATTTGGAGTGAGGGAGGGCTTGTATACGTCAACTACCATATTTAAATGTATACGGACAAGAATCTACATACATTCTGGACAAGAATGTCCGGACATAATATAATTCCCTACTTTTTGGACAAGAATGTCCAGACTTTTTGTAAAAGGTCAGATAGTTTTGGACACTTGACCTATAACTTTCAGCTTCAATTTGATTAATTTTTATACTAGTCGCATATGTATGATTAACTACTTATAATAAACAACATGGAAGTTCATTATAATTTATTCTGAAGAACAATACTAAATAACCAGTCGTCAAATAAATTTCGACAACTGGTTAGGTGTATACTTTTTCGACTGTAATTTATCAGAATTTTCACTTCTACCTGTAAAAAGGACACTAAACATTAGTTTTTACTCAGAAGCAAGATCTCATCTTCTTTTGCAAATTGATTTTCTATAAAAAACTTTTTTATTTTTTGCTGGTCGGCTGTGTAAATAATCAGCACTAGGGATTTAATGGCTCGACTACATGCAACATAAAATAATCTGTTTGTTTTATGAAAGATTATTACGTTCTTTCATGGGAGTTTAAGTATATTTCTTCACAAGGTGATTACATGCCATGCGTAAAGAGCAATACTTTGTTCAATTCGCATTTTACTACCTCAGGATACTGATATGTACGCTGTAATTGATTAGCTGTTAGATTCTTAAGTAAATATATCCAGCGTTCATGTAGACAATCTTTTTTTTCAAACAGTAAGACTTTATTTCAAAGACACAACGATCTTACTACCCACTTTTTATTTATCCCACACTCTCATCTTCTAGTACTACTATTTTTTATTACCAAATTAGCCGTTTCACTCGGATGGTTAAGAGGAAAATGATGACCATATGGAACAAAATCAACCTTACCAAGATGCGAAGGAGCAGAATAGCCTCTGTCATAATCCCCCCAAATAATGTAAAGATTATACTCTGTTACTTCATTGAAATCACCTTGATCGTTTTTCAATAGTAAACTGTTAAGCTGAACCGTAGTATTTAAAATTCTAGGAGAAGTAAAACTGTTACTAATTTTTTCAATATAATGTTCAGGGATGTTCTCCGTACTTTCAAATAAACCATTACTTAATAAATAACGCTCTATCAAATTAGTAGTTGCCAATTTCAATGTCCATTTGTTCATAAATTGAGGAACATTTATCGATTTAGCATTTTTTTTAGCAATAGGTGGCTGAAGTAAAGTAATTGTATACTTCTTATCTATGTACTTTTGTACTAATGCTTCCAAAAGAATATAAGCACCAAATGAATGGCCAATTAGATGGGCACCATTAGTAGCTTTCTCCAATAACTTTTTCACTACATTCAAATAGATATTTAAAAGGTTTTTCTCTCGTTTAAAAGGAGAACGTCCCAAACCTGGAAGGTCCATGATCCATACAGGTCGACCCGTTTTTTCATGAAGCTCTTTTCCTAAAGGAAATAAATCCTCTCCATCACTTAATAAACCATGTAATAAAATAAACGGTTTACCCTCTCCTTGTGCTTGGTAAATGGTAGTGTTATTACATAATGTTCGTTTAAATAAATGACTGTGCTGGCCATTTTGATACATCATGCGATAATCCAGATCAGCTATTACGGCTGGGAGAAATTTCATTACATTTGTCTCCTTAAACCAATCTTCTCCCATAATCTTTTTCGCTGAACCATTTGAAAATGTTCGATTTGTAATAAAGTTCAGCCCATCAGCAGGAATTTGGGTTATTTTGCTTACGCCACTATTCATAAGTGCTTTCATAAATGGCAATGGGGCAGAGATTTTAGGTGCAGTCATATTCATACTTTCTGACATAGCATCTAATAATTCTGAAATATTCTGATCATGTTGTTTGTCTTCAACAAGTGTATATGTTTGTATAGTTGGTTGCTCCAATCTGAAAACCTGCACAATAAACTTTGCAAGTTCATCGTTTGCAATAAGTGGTAATCTATATTCCTTACCTCCAGGAATCACTGGCAGGAGCCCTTTTCGCATACTCATCACAAGCAAGCCTAAGCCTCCTGTTTGCTCCGTACTCCCTGTTTTACTACTACCAACTACAGTTGGTGGATTAATTACTGAAAGCGGATAACCTACTGTTGATGCCTGCTGACGGATATAAAGATCTGCTAAAAACTTTGTTCTCTCATATGGATTTTTTATTTTCAAAAGATTGTTTCCTTCTTTAAACACATCTATCGCAATCTTGCTATTTTTATCATCAAAGGGACTCATATAGCCCACAACATGAATAAATTGTTGCAATCCCTTCAATTGATGAATATTTTTAGCGAATTCACTAATATGTTGGGCACCATTCAAAAATACGGAAGCTGCCTCTTTGCTTGTCGCTTGAATATCCATGGGGCCTCCTGCGTGAATAATCACATCCGTTTTCAATACCAACTCCTTATCTTCAGCACTTAGACCTAAGTCTATTTTCGTCAAATCACCTTCAATAAAGTGCATAACTGCCTCTTTTAAGATGCCTCTTTCTTGATAAATGCGTGTTGCTTTACTTTTCGATCTCACTAATAGAAGAATTGTAACATGCTCTTTGGCTAATTCCTTCACTAATTGCTTTCCAATAAAACCTGTTCCACCAGTTAAAAATACTGTTCTCATATAAATCCCCCTTTTAGTACTACGCAGTACTAATTTTATGTAAAAAAAATGCTTCTTTTATCGAAGCAAGTTAAAAAAATGATCTGCTGTTTTCATGATTACAGTTGCATCCTTCAGTGTTTCTGAAACAAATAGCGCTCCTTCAAGATTTGTAATAAAAAGAGATGCAACCTCGTCAATATTAATTGTCTTTCTAAATTCACCATTCTCTATCCCTTGTTTAAGTAATAAAGAAACTTTCGTTTGTAATCCTACAAAAAAAAGACCTATTTTTTCTTTTACTTTTGTGGCATTTGTAGGGCTTTGAATATAAAGCGTAATAAATGGACAGCTCCCCTTATATTCTCTCGTCTGAACTCCTTGTGATAATTGCTTTAAAAACAGTTGGATACGATCTTCAACTAATAATTGGTTTTGAGATAGTAAGCCATCAATTGCAGATTGATACATTTCAATCCAATAATCAACGACTCCTTCCAACAATTCTTCCTTATTAGAGAAGTGATAATACACATTAGACTTTGAAACTTTGCTTACACGAACTAATTCATCCATGCTTGTATAAGCAAACCCTTTTTCTAAAAATAATGTTGCAGCTACTTCAATCACATGTTTTTGATTCATTAATTTTCCTCTTGTCATAATTAGTACTGTACAGTACTATAATAGGTGTTGCAAGTATTTTTGTTAGTTTAATAAAAAAATTGATCAAAAAAGCTATACTATAATTGATTTTACTGCTAAAAATTAATCTCATTTTGAACAAATTTGAACTGAACCCCAAAACTGTTTTGGATGGCTTGCAATTTATCACTTGTGTTTTAACGCTAGGTTCATATATTTTTGAAAATAAAAATCGCAACTTTATTCAAAGCTACATTTTGCTTTCCTGCGTTCCAACACATACATTTAGTCATTTACTTTTTCCTTACAAAAGAAAAAACACCCTATGTAAGCGAGCAGACTAGTCCAATTTTGAAATGGATAGTTTGAACATTTACATAGAGTGTTTTAAGTACCACTATATAGGTGGTTGAGATTATGAAAGATATTTAATGACGTTTTTTTATGTTTAGACTGCTTTTCATGCTTATGCTTGTAACGCCTCAATTGTTTGAGCTACTTGCTCTTCTGTTAAATTGTGACGCACGATGTAGCGGTTGCGCGCATGCTTTGTACATTCGATTGTACAGCCACCTAAATACTTTGCTTCATTTTTTTCAGATGCGATGATTTGCTTATTACATTCAGGGTTTGCACAGTTAATGTAACGTTCACAAGGTTCACCGTCATAGTGATCGCGACCGATAATCACATGCTCTACTTGATTGATTGGCACCGTTAATCGCTCATCAAATACGTACATTTGACCATCCCATAATTGGCCTTTCGCAACAGGGTCTTTTCCGTATGTTGCAACACCGCCATGTAATTGACCGACATCGCCAAAGCCTTCACGTTTCATCCAGCCCGAAAATTTCTCACAACGAATCCCACCCGTGCAATATGTTAAAACATTTTTTCCTTCGAATAGCTCGCGGTTTGCACGTACCCATTCCGGTGTATCACGGAAGTTTTGTACATCTGGTCGAATCGCGCCACGAAAATGCCCGACATCATATTCATACGTGTTACGCACATCTAATACTACTGTATTTTCATCTTGCATTTCAGCAAGGAATTGTTCTGGTGACAGGTAGCGACCTGTTAATTCATGTGGGTTTACGTCTTCTTCTAAGCCTAAGTTTACTAACTCACGACGTGGGCGTACGTGCATTTTTTTGAATGCATGCCCATCTGCCGCATCAATTTTAAAGACAATGCCTTCAAATAATGAGTCTGCTTGCATGTTTGCCATGTATTGCTCTGTTTGCTCAATCGTACCTGAAACAGTACCGTTAATGCCCTCATTGGCTACTAAAATACGACCTTTTAAACCGATTTCTTTACACATTGCTAAGTGCGCTGCTGAAAACGCAGCTGGATCTTCAATCTTCGTGTAATGGTAATATAATAAAACTTGATAATTCATTGTTTCCACCTATCATTTCATATATTTGCAGGATATACCTGATAGCGTCTTTTACGACCTATTAAACATAAATGATAATCATTTAATATGCTATCGGTAATTAGACTGAAATGGGTATAAATATTGTTTTTTTTCAAAGAATTTGTGAAGTGGTCAGCGGACTTTTTTATAAAGAATGATATTTCACAATCTGGCCCGTTTGTGGAAGAAGAAAAAATCCTGCTTTGAAATTCAAATGCGTACTCTAAAATAGCGCTGTGAAAGCAATCGAGATTCAGTAACACGTACAGTTGCCCATCTCAATCGCTCTCACAGCGCATAATAAAAGCCTTCCATGTTTTACGGATGACATGGAATTAAAATTTACCTTGTCTTTTCAAAACAAATGGTCACTAATAGAAAATAATCATCTTTCGGTTCAATTGAGATATTTGTTAAGCCTGCCTGCACCCTTTAAAAGTTCTTCCTATTTATCTGAAATTACTAAATGGCTATCTTATTATTTCAATTTAGTAGAAATTTATATTCTACAATTATATTTCAACCTCTGTTTCAGACAAATTCAATGCTTTCCCGCCCTGCGAGCCTTCCCCTGAATTAATACCTAACAAAATGATTCAGGGCGTACTAAAAAAACTGTCTAAGTCTATGGCATCGCTCGGTTATGAAGAACCAAAAGGAAATATCCATCTAAGAAGAGAGGTATGCACATACCTTAAAACAATAGGAATAGAAGCTGATCCATCCTCAATTTTGATTACCTCTGGTGTTTTACAGGCACTGCAGCTTATTTCCCTTGCCCTTTTGCACACGAACTCAGTAGTATATGTTGAAAAGCCATCCTACCTATACTCTCTTAGAACCTTTCAATCGTTCGGAATGCAGCTTTCGGGAATTAAGCTGGATGAAGAAGGTATAGAAATAAAAGAATTGGTTGATCGACATAGGCGGAGAAAAGGAGCAATGCTTTTTACAATACCTACTTTTCAAAATCCTACCGGGAGTGTCATGTCACTTGATAGAAGAAAAACGCTTGTTGATGAGTGTGATAGGGAACGTTTGCTTATTATCGAGGATGATGTATATAGGGAGCTTTGGTTTGATGAACAACCTCCACAGCCAATAAAGGCATTTGATAACAATGGACTTGTATTATATATTGGTGGGATATCGAAAAATTTAAGTCCTGGTCTTAGGATTGGATGGATTGTTGGATCAGAAAAAGTCATTGAAAGATTGGCAGATATAAAAATGCAAACTGATTATGGAACCAGCTCACTCTCCCAGAATGTAACCACAGAACTATTCTCTAGTGGTCTTTATTATCAGCATAACGATATAATGAGGAAAAATGTTAAGCTCCGAAGAGATGTTGCTCTTGAAGCATTAAAGAAATATTTTACCGGCATCGGTACATAGAATATCCCTAGGGGGGATATTTCATCTGGCTTAAGTTAAATACAGGTATATCCATGTACCAGCTTTTTACTAAAGCCTTAAGTCGGAAAATACTTGTTTACCCTGGAGATTTGTATGAGTTTCACTCTGATCAATATTTAAGGATTTCCTATTCTTATGCATCCTTAAATGAAATTGACTATGGAATTAAAACTCTTTCAGAATTGGTAGCAGAACAAATTTTTTAAGTTTTATATAGAAATTGTAGATAATTATAAAAATGAGTATTGAATAACCACTGTATAAGATCTGTCTCTTCATCAAATATATGAAATGAATTTATAATTATATTGGTACGGTCAGGAAAATGCGGATTTACAACGTTAATAAATTTCCGATACTAAAAAGCCCAACTTCACCGTTTTAATAGTGAAATCGGGCTTTTTCATTACTCCATAAGCATTTTTAAGTTATATTCAAAAACCAGGCTTTGACATTGTCTAGAACATGGTAATTATTTAAACTATATAAATCTGCTAAGTTGATTTTTTAGCTCACCTATTTATTGAATTCATTAACTGGAAGAAGTATTCAGGTTTGTGGGTCTTATTTAGGTTATACCATGAATGTAATGTATCTGGTGCAAATACATCTAATTTTTTCAGTACTTCCTTCGCAAATTCCAGAGGAGCTATTCCTGATGCAGTAACTAAATTCGCATCAGATACCGCAGATCCCAACTCATAGAACTTTTCTCCTTTATAGTTAGGACATACCATTTTAGTGTATTCTAAATTATTACTTGTATGCTTTCTAGTATCTAAGTATCCCATATTCGCAAGGGCCTCAGTTGCACCACAAATTGCAGCAACAATAGTGCCAAGCTTTAAAGCTTGGCCAATTCTTTCCAAGATAGGTTGATGAATTTCTTCACTCCAAGTAGTCCCTCCAGGTAAGACTAAAAGATCTTTACTCTCAAGCGTACATTCATCAAGAGAAATATCTGGTTTTATGCTCAGTCCTCCCATCGTAGTAATTATTTCTTTATTAGCTCCTACTGTAATTACTTTTAAAGGTGCTATATCTTTTTTGAAATATCTCCCTGTGTTTAGTTCGGCAATCAAATATCCATATTCCCAGTCTGACATTGTATTAAATACATAAAGATACACTTTTTTTGTTTGCATTCAATAACGCTCCAATCTCAATTAATATAGCCTATTATAAGATAACTTCCCTGACAACTAACGTCAGTGAAGTTATCATACTTGATGAAATTGTATTAATTCCGACAGAACTTCAATAAGTCTTTTCTTTAGACTTATTGGCTCAATAACTTGAATAGATTTACCATATGGTAAAAGTAAATAAGGTACATATGTATGTATAATATCCTTTTCAAGAAGAAATACTGCTTGATTTGAAGTCCGTTCTTGTAAATAATGTCCTAAAAACCAATGTTGGCAAAGATCTCCCAACGTCCCTGTATTCCCATTAATAACTAAAGAAGTAATCCCTTCCTTATCTTCTATAGTTGGAAGGAGGTCTTTCATAAAAAAGTCACGTGCTGAAAAATTTTCTGGCTGGTTAAACTTAATTTCGGTTAGCATTAGACTTTCAATTCGATCTACTCTAAAACTACGGATATCATTCCTAAGATGACAAAATCCAATCATATACCACTTATTATTCCAATAGATAATTCTGTACGGATCGACCAATCTATAATTTAATTGCTTTTCGCCACTTTTATGGTAAAGAATTTTTACTGAGTACCCGTCAGTTACGGCCCGCTCCAACTCCTTCAAAAAAGGTTCCATAGAGAGTGAACTTAATCGACTTATTACTTCAAGACTAGTTAAATGTTGATTTATCTTTGTTTCCTGCTCTTGATTTGAGTATTTACTTAGTTTTGAAATAGCCCTATTTAGTGCTTCACCTCCATAATATCCGGCTTCTTCTGCAAAAACAGCAGCGTGAAATAGTGAAGTTTGCTCCTCAAAATCAAAAAAAAGAGGAGCTTCAATAAAATTATTTAATAAAGTGTATCCACCGTTATGTCCTGTGTCTGAAATTATAGGTACACCACTTGTTGAAAGTGTATCAATATAACGATAAACAGTCCTTATATTCATCTCTAACTTTTCTGCAATTTGTTTTGCAGTAATTTTTTCACCTGAACGAAGCATCCATAGAATTGCTAACATATTGTCAATTTTAGGCATATAATTCCACCTCTATAAGGAATTTATCTTCTATTAAATATTTTCGATTTTTGGTATAACTCATCAACTGTTCCTTTCCGATAGCTTTCTATATAATGAGGCCCTAGACACATTTGTAATTTCACAAATTGATTTACAGTCATTTCTCCCTCTTTATAAAGCTTTACTGCATAATTCATTCCTGCATGATTTTAATAATTCCGCTTCTGGCATCCTATAAAGCTTCTTTAAGATCATATCAAATTTATCCAACAGAAACAGTTTTTCTAAATAAAAATCGTAAAACATTAAATCCGCGGGGTTAACATTTAGAAGTAACGTTAACATTGTATAACTTAGGGATTTCCCTTTTCTATTAGGATGTAATCATAACCTATATGGATTATAGTCCTTTAATAAAAAATAAAGTTTAGTTCTGCAAACACTTTAGAAAGATAACTTTAAATATAATATTCGTGTTTTATGTAATTTGAGAAGTGTTCAGTCGATGGACGAATAGCATTTCCACCCATTAAATACGAATGTTTAGAGTGATATAACGCAAGATAGTTCGTTAATTATCTATTCTATCAGAGGAGCTGTTTTTTTTATTAAATATAAAACAGTTGATATTTTTACCGTACTAGTTACGTAGCATAGTTATGGGTATGTCAACTAGAGAAGATGGACTTATGTATGGTCAATTCCATTTAATAAGACTAAAGGTATTATTTATATCATAAGTAGAGGCTGTTCGAAGTATTCTAACAGTCTAATTTTTTTCAGAATACTACTAAATAAACAGAGTCAAAGAGTCCAAAGTAAAAATGGACAACCTTACATTGAATATTGTAAAGTCATCCATATCTCTAGTTAATCAAATAAATAATCCTTTTCATGATGTTTTGTCCAATCTGGAAGATCTATTTCGTAAAAGAATTGCGTATCTTTATTAACAACCACCTCAGTGAGTTAAGCATATTATTGTCATTATTCGCTTCGTACCTTTATAAAAGAAAAAGCTTCTATAAAAGACTTTAAGCTGTTGATTGTTTTTTCGTTAAGTTATCTGCAATTTCAAAATCTTCTTCACTATGTAGACATAAGCTACTAGCCATAAATGTCCCTATTGGAGTTATAACTATAGAAATGTTATCTTTAGTTATCCACTTAAACGTATCATTCCTTTCTTTGTCTATTTCAATAAAATACACAGGAAGTCCTAGGTTTATATATTTAGTTGGAGAGCAAACTTTATCAAAGTAAATTATTTGATTTATTAAGATATCTTTCTGAACTAAATAAATCAAGATTAGTCTTAAATAATGATTTACCAATCTTATTATTACTTTATTGGAATTGAAAATTGGTATAATATGAAAAATATCGGTTCTCCAACGATAATAAATTTCATTTAAAAATCCTGTTTTAGAATTTTTAAATTTCTTCTTTTCTAATTGGGATAACATCTTTGTTACTACCTTTTGCGGCTTCTTTAATTTTATTTTTTTTAAATAATCATTTATAAATCTTGTATCATATTCAGATTTCATTAAATAGTATAAATCTACAGCATCCCTAATTCGCTTTTTTCCATTTGAACCTACCTCTACTGTCAATATTATAATATTAAATTCATTACTTGGTATTTGAACATGCACTTTATCTAATAATATGGTTTGTTTTGTAGACCAAAGTAAAGGTTCTACTAACCAGGTGCATTCGCTTATGGGAAAGCCTCCAATATTAATTTCTATATCTATAATTAAGTCTGAATCAATTATTTTTCTATAAGTAGCAACCCCACAAAAATGGATATATTTCGTAAAGTACGGGTACTTTTCTAATGAATATCCCTTTTTCAGTAAAATCTCATGGACTTTCCAATATTCATTTAAATCTTTCAACAATATATCAAAATCATTACTTTGCCTATCTAGACTTTTAGGATAATACTTTCTCATGGCTAGCCCTTTCAAACATAAATATTCCACTTCTTCTTGATTAAGAATATCAACAAATTCTAGAAAGTATCCTATTTTTTCCTCTTTTCTCTTTTTAAATGGAGTCGATTTTTCATTCTCAAAGAATTGGGGTTGAATTGATACCAGAGTGTCTAATAGCCTATGTGCTACAGCATTTTTATAAATAATCTCTTTGTCTTTCATTTTTATCGCAAATTCATCCCACTCTAGTCTTTCAGTACATAATAATGGTATGTCAACACTAAACTGGACAAAAATTATAAGGGCTGTTGCTTGAATTCTACTGGTGTTAAATAGCCTAGTGTTCCGTGAATTCGAATGT
>NZ_JBIWGL010000054.1:0-13431 GCF_044763535.1 Lysinibacillus sp. NPDC095746 | reverse complement strand
TGCATACTAACACCTCGGTATTAGTATGAAATGAAAGAGCATTTTTGTACATCATTATTCAAGCAGGAATGTACATATTTAAATTAGCATTTATATATACGCCTCATTTGAATGAGTTTGAGAAAGAAATCCTATTAGAAAGCCTACAAGTTTACCATCCTTTTCTGCAATGAAACTCGTTTGTGTAAAATGGTCGAAGAATAGTTTTGGTAACTTATCCGACATATTCCTGCCACCCCACCACTCATTGATTAGCGGTGAAATTACATAGTAGTCTGAACCTGTAACTGAACGAATCTCCATTTTAATCCCCCTCGTATTTATGTAAAAAATTTTTTAATCATCTTAAAAATCAATGAGAACCATTTGTTCTTTCGCATCCTGTGAGGATATCCTTTATTCATCATAAAACCGTAAAATCTTTCATACTTTCTCCAAGAATATAGTGGGAAAACCACATCAAATTCTGCTTCATAATTGCCACATTAATTCCTGGCTGGTCAGAACTATATGCCATTCCTTTAAAAATAATTAATTCTGTATCAACTTCCATATCCTTTAATCCTTGATATAGCTCATATGCATTGGGAATTGGTACTCTTGCATCTTGTTCGCCATGTTGAATTAAAGTAGGAGTACAGGCCGATTTAATATATGTCATTGGTGATGTTTTAGTATATACCTCTGGATCATTCCATGGATCATTTCCTAAATACGTCCTTGTGAAGTAAGGTATATCAGTATTTACATATTGGGTTCTCCAATTCGTTATTCCGCCTCCAACAGAAACAGCTTTAAATCTACTACTAAATGTAGAACAGAAAGCTGCTACATATCCCCCGTTGCTCCAGCCCATAACCCCTACTCTATCTTTATCTGCCATCCCTTTGTCAACTAGTTTATCCACTCCAGATATAACATCATCGTAGTTAACAATCCCTAGTTTTCTATAATTTGCTTTTAAAAATTCATTACCATAACCAGAACTTCCTCTATAATTTGGTTCTAAAACGATAAAGCCTTTTTCGATAAACTGTTCAATAGGATATTTCTCATTAAAACAGTTCGAAAATATTGGAAATGATGCCCAGGCTGGACCACCATGGACTACCACTAATAAGGGATATTTTTTATTCGCGTCAAAGTCGACTGGGGTTGATAAAACTCCCTCTATTTCAAGACCATCACTACTTTGCCATGAGATTATTTCCCTATTACTTTTAAGCTTTCCTTTGAAAAAGCTATTTTCACTTGTTATTTTTTTATCGTCTAAATAAATTTCAAAGGTTTCATTTGTTATAGCCTTATTATAGGATAGATGATTTCCATCCCGTGTTATAGAAGCATCCATAATAAAGCTATCTACTTTATCGCTTAACATTTCCACAGAGCCATTCTCAGATAACAACCCAATAAGAAAATTAGTTTTATTCTGCCATCTAATTAATATTCCTTTAGCTGTCCACTGTAATGGCATAACCGTACTATCAAAATCTGTTAAAGGTTGAATTAGCTCTCCATTATTCATATCGTATATTTCTAGCGTACTATCTTGTATATGGGTCTTATAATAATCCTTCTCTCTTATGCTTGCTGAGTAACATATTTTGCTACCATCAGGAGAAAAGCAAACATCCCCTGCCAACAACTTATCTATCGTTATCTTTTGTAGTTTCCTAGCTTTAATATCTAGTATGTATAGAACGCCATTATTATAATCTTCCATATTTGGACTTGGTGTAGCCATCAATACAACCTTTTTCCCATCATTTGAAATATCAAATTCATGAACATGAAAATCCTTACCATCAGTTAGTTGATTAACAACGTTATTTTCGTGTTCATCTTTATCATTTTGTATCACTTTTTCTATTTCAATATAATATAAACAATTTTTCTGGTATTCCTTACCTATCTGATGGAAATCTCCATATAGTTCCTTACGTTTCTTTATCGCCTTAGATTCTTTTGATGGTGCAACATAATATAAACCCTTACCAGTAGGCTCCCATTTGAATTTACTGACCCCTTCTTTCTCATCAGTAATTTGAACACCCCTATAATCATCTTTAGACTTAACAAAGATCTGGTTTTTCTTATTATGCCCATCATCAACTGGACTAAGGTATGCGATAGCTCTAGAATCTGGAGACCATAAAGGGTTTGAACTATCCATATCCCTAGTTGTTAACGGGGAACACTGCCCCTTATCTTTTTCATATACCCATACATGATTCCTATAAATATTGTCTTTCCAGTTAGCCATCTTCTTGACAAATGCTACGTTTTTGCCATCATCACTTATGTTTGTATCGGATAAGGTTGATATTGAAATAATCTCTTCTATACTTAAATATGTTTTTTCATTCCTTTTCATTAATAGTCCTCCTCATTAACTCTCTTCCAATAAAGTTAGCTGGTACAGGGCTTAATTCTAATTCTCTCGCCCATACAGAAAGTTGACCCATGTGGTGTATTTCGTGCGTAATGATATGGTGTAATATCTCATCAACAGTATATATATCTTCATCCCAAGAAACACTAACTAGCTTTTCTTTTAAACTTCCTAAATTTGTTGCTAAAAATTCAGCTATTTCATTTCGTGATTTAGCTGAAAGAGATTTAACCTTTTCAAGTGTATTATAATTAACAAACTGAAATGCTACATCTTCTTTCCCTTGAATACCACGAATCCAACTATATTCCACATCAATTATGTGAAAAAGTGTATATAAAATATTTCCTACCCCACCCCTACGGTCTTTTAACAACTCTTCAATTGTCAGTTGATTGCACCAATCAAACCATTCATCCCTTACTTGCCAGTTATATTTAAAGAATTTAATCATTGTAGGCACTCCAATCAAACTTATTACATAATATTTCGATATAAATCCAACTTTTTCCTCCTCTAACAAACTTGCGTTAGTTTAAATATGATTCTTTACAAATTCTTGATATTCGATAAGTACATTATGTATTAATTTCTTCAAAGTGTTCATTCGTTTACTGTAGCGTGTAACGACGCTGCAGCTTTATCTTTTTCAATCGTCATGAACTATTTGAAACCTTTTCCATTTTTTATACGTAAAGTAAAACAGTATTCCTTTATTATTATTCGGAGGTATTTACATGAACTCTTTTGCACTTATGGCCTTTTCTTTTGCTTGTTTATCATTCACCTTTGCTGTCTCAGCTGATGCTAAGATTAAAAAGTTAGAAAGACGGATTGTTCGTCTATGATAAAGTCTAGAGATGATTTTGACATGAACATCCATCTACGGTCGATTTAGTTGAATAAGGCTCATTTAATTGATAAAACTTCATTTTAATCATTTTTTTTAAAAAGGAGTTTTATCAATTATTTATTCCTCGCTACACAATTTGTTAGAATACTATACTTTTATATAACTCAAACTATATCTTTAAACACAAATAAGCTGAACTAATATCAAAATTAGTTCAGCTTAAAATAGCTATTTCTGATTGTGTTAAGTGCATTATAAAATATTAATTTCTGGTCTTACTTGACCACTTCTTCTGTGGATCAGAGCGTTTGAAACTTACCCGATCATAAAGAATTTTATAGCTTGAAATAAACAGTAACTTTTTCATCAAACACTTCTGTCTCCATATATTGTTCACTATGATGGTCACTCACATAATGAATATCCTTTAATAACACATTTGCCTTTAGTACCGCTTCGTGCTGCTGGATGATGGTTATTGCTTTAGCACTTCCAGTAATCGAAATCGATACATATTGCTCAACAGGCAGTTTCCATTGTTTGCGTGTATCTTGAATTGTGCGAATTAACTCCCTAATTTGCCCTTCCTCAAGTAAGCTAGATGTCAGATGAACATTGATAAGAACTCGGCATGAAGCATCTTCTGCTAACATATACTGGTCCTTTACAATGGATTCGGTTAACACGTGTGATTTTAATAATGTTACCTGTTCCCCATCGATCGATAAAGCTATTGAACCCGTTCGCTGTAATATATTTTTCTCCTCGTCATTTAAATTCACTACATAATCTTTTACTTTGTTCACTCTAGCTCCAAATGCTGCACCTGCTGTTTTAAAATTAAGCTTATAATGAACCGTTTCGTAAGCTGAAAAATCATTTGTCCAAACGCATTCTTTAATATTTAATTCATCCTTCACGAGCTCGCTATATGGTTGATAATCTGTTAACTCGCCATCTACAGAAACAATGATTTCACTTAACGGCTGCTTTACCTTGATTCCTTGACTATTACGGATGCTACGGCCAAGCTCTACGACTGTTAAAATATTCGCCATCTCTTTTTCAAGCTTAGCATTAACGAGCGATTCATTGTATGTTGGGTAGTTTTGTAAATGAACACTTTTTCCTGCTAATTGTCGATATAAATCTTCCGCAATAAATGGTGTGAATGGTGCTAGTAATTGACAAATTGTCGTTAGTAGCTCATACAGTGTACTATAGGCACCTCGTTTATCCTCTGTCAGCCCATTTGCCCAAAATCTTGCTCGTGAGCGACGGATATACCAGTTACTTAGTTCTTCCACAAGCTTGCCGATTTCACGTGTTGCCTGTGTAAATTGATAGTCATCCATTGATTTTGTCACAAGCTGAATTGTATGATGTAACCGAGAAAGTATCCAATGATCTAGCTTTGTACGTTTACCTGTCTTTTCAGCATCGTACTGGAAGCCATCTATTTCCGCATATAATTGATAAAATTTGAACGTATTATCTAGTGTATCAACTAACTTTGATTTCGCATCCATCACAATCTTCTTAGAAAAGCGTTTAGGATTCCAAGGAGAACTGTCCACTAAGAATGCCCATCTTAAAGCATCTGCTCCGTACTGTTCTATTAGTTCAACTGGCTCTAATGCATTCCCTTTGCTTTTCGACATTTTCTGCCCATGCTCATCTAAAACATGCCCTAAGGAAAGGACATTTTTATAAGGTGCCTTCCCTGTAAATAAAGTCGAAACCGCTAATAAACTATAGAAAAAACCTCGTGTTTGGTCGATGCCTTCGATGACAACATCAGCAGGGAATTGATTGTGAAAAGTAGTAAGGTCTCCAAAAGGATAATGATGCTGCGCAAATGGCATGGATCCACTATCAAACCATACATCGATTACTTCTGGTGTACGTTTCATGTCACCACTACATTTCGGACAAGTACACACAACCTTGTCAATATACGGTTTGTGAAGCTCGATGCCTTGTAAAGTGTCTTTCGCTAATTCTTTTAAAGATGCCATACTATTTGGCGCCTCTTCATGACCACAATCCTGACAAACCCACACATTTAGCGGTGTACCCCAATAGCGATTACGGCTAATATTCCAGTCCACTAAGTTTTCTAAGAAATTGCCAAATCTACCGTGTTTAATGTGATCAGGATACCATGTAACTTGTTCATTATTTTGTAAAAGTTTATCTTTCAATGAAGACATTTTAATAAACCAACTGTCAGTTGCGTAATAAAGCAATGGTGAATCACAACGCCAGCAATGAGGGTAACTATGCTCATATTTTTCCTTATCAAACAATAGCCCCTTTTTCGCAAGCATTTTTATAATATCGACATCACAATCTTTCACAAATTTACCGGCAAGCTCTGCAACCTCTTCTGTATAGCAACCCTTTACATCAACAACATTCACAAACGACAGCTCATTTTGCTGTACCGTTTTATAATCGTCCTCCCCATACGCAGGTGCGATATGGACGATACCAGTTCCACTATGCTCTGTGACATAATCTGCTAATACAACGACATGCCCCTTATTCACTTTGACATAAGAAAATGGTGGGGTGTACGACACACCTTCAAATTCATGCCCCTCATGTTCACTTAACACTTCAACAGAATCAGCAAAAACTTTATTCACTAGTGATTTTGCTACGATATAGATTTTATTGTACTGCTTCACTCGAACATACATAAGCTTAGGATTCATAGCTAATGCAACATTAGCGGGTAATGTCCATGGAGTCGTTGTCCAGCCTAGAAAATATTCATCTTTATCCTTTAGCTTAAACATTGCTGTGACAGACAAATCCTTTACATCCTTATAGCCCTGTGCAACCTCATGAGAGCTTAATGATGTTTGACAACTAGGGCAATATGGTGAAACTCGGTGCCCTTTATATAAAAGCTTTTTCTTGTGCACGTGACTTAAAATATTCCAAACGGACTCAATATAATCATTACTTAGCGTTAAATACGGGTCATCCATGTCAATCCAATAGCCAAGCTGTTCCGTAAAGGAGCGCCATTTTTTCTCATAAGTAAAAACACTGCCCTTACACTCTTGAATAAATTGTTCAACACCATAGTTCTCAATCTCTTGCTTGCCAGAGATACCTAGCTTTTTTTCCACGCCTAACTCTACAGGCAAACCATGTGTATCCCAGCCAGCTTTACGTTCAACCAAATAACCTTGCATCGTTTTATATCGAGCCACAACATCTTTTATTGTTCTGCCAAATGCGTGACCTACGTGTGGTAAACCATTCGCAGTTGGCGGACCTTCATAAAAAACAAAAGGCTTATTGCTAGAACGGTTCGCCACAGACGCTTGGAACGTTCCTTCTTGTTCCCATAATCGACGAATCCTTGTCTCTCTTTCTACAGTTGTTTCTTTTTTTACTTCGACTTGCATGTACATTCCTCCTATACTAAATGTATAAAAGGCATACAAAAACCCCGTCCCAAGTAAGGGACGGGGTTAACCGCGAATACCACCCTAATTCTATTGAAGCAACGTTCAATAGCACTCAGCAACGTACAATCATACGTGTTCTTTTTAACGGTAGACACCCGGATTAGCTTACTATGTTCAGCCAATCTTCTCAGAGAGGATCTTCATGTAACACCTGCACACCGACTTCCACCAATATGTCGGCTCTCTGTAGAACAAAATGAAACACTACTCTTTCTCATCAACGAATTTGTATGCTTTTATTGTCACTCATCTTAACAAACTAATTTTTGTCTGTCAATCATTTCAAAGTACTAATATTGGTCGTAATTTTCCTATAATTCATCGAGACATGCTTCGAGGCTTTTATGAAGAGTCACGAACTTAGGATTCCCATTTGTTTTAATATAAAAGCTTTTCACAAAGGATTTACAGTTAAAAACTAAGATTCTATGATGCTGTACATCGAGCTGTTCTTTTTTTACTTTTAAAGTAGCAGGTAATACTTGCAGTAAATTAATGATCTCTTGCTCCTCTAAACCATGCCCAAGCATTGTGAAAATAGGTACTAAAATCCGTTCATCTTCATTATGTATGAAAGCATAATTTTCTTGCAAAATGGCGTTGTATAATGCCCTTACAATTTCAATATAAGAGGTTTTATTTAATTTTGGATTTTTCACCAATTCATTGATTGCATCAGCCGTATGGGCAACACTATGAGCCCACCCTTTCACTGGCACATAGCCCCTTACATCCTTCTCTGCTGCTAAATAAGCTAATATTTTATCTTTACAATCAGCGATTTTCTGTTGGGATAAAAAATCATCTGCGTTATCTCTAAATAATATTAGGGCAATCAATAGCGACGTAAATGTACGGGTAAAAACTAAATCCGATTCCCTCTCTTCGATACCCTTATATAATAAATGATTCAAACATTCCTCTAAAAGCTCCGTTAAATGTGCATGCTCTAGTAAGTTTTTTTCATGAATCAAGTCATAAAACGATCCATAAATTAAGTCATCTCGTAGTTCACTATCTAATGAACCGATATGTAGCATCATGGATTGAATGAGATCCGTATGATCCTTGTGCTGCCATGTTCTAGCTCCACTTTGTAATTCTTTGAGTATTTCTTTTAAGTCATCTTCCTTCAATAAGTTTTCGTTTTGTAGTATACCCATTATTTTTCTCCTTTTTATAGTGACTTTTATTCGAATAATGAAAAACCACTTTCTCGATAAATGCCCTCCAGCTTCCATCCCTCATTATACAAATACTTACAATAATTATACCTTAATCCAACTATAAAAAATAGTTTATAAAAAAGCTAGACATTCTTGAAATTTTTGAATTGTCTAGCCTCGTTCATTAATGGCCTTCCAGTATTTTCATGCTATCTATATCCGCAATTTTTATGATAGCATCATCATCTTTCTCTAATTCTTCGCTATAGTTAACTTCTACATAATCTCCAAGGGACAATGTTGTAGGATTATCGATTAATGGGAACCACGTACCATTACCATGTTTTTGTACGATTTTGTTTATTGATAATTTACCAATAGTCGATTTATCTGCGTTCGAAACGACTAAAAATTCATGTTCCTTGATTGCTACGACTACCCCACGTTTTGAATAAATTTCTTTTTCCACTACTGGAATCTCATATTTTTTACGTAGGGCTTCTATTTCTTGACCATAATGCTCCTCTAAATAATCCAATGCTTCTCTCTTCAATAAAAAATATTGGATCGATTTATTTACATCTTTAGATTGATTTTTTTCATGTTCCCAAAGTGAATCAGTTGTTGCCACTTTATATGCTATTGGATTTATATATTGTTCGAAATATTCTTCTCTTGTAACATTCAGTATTTGTAATTTCTTGGCAAACACCACTTGGTTTTGTTTTTCACTGCCTTCTATAAAAATATCAAGATATTTATCAATTTTTTGTTGTGTAGGCACTATCTCCTTTAACTGTGCGTAAGCATACAAAGATTCTTCTTCTAAAAAGAAGTCAAACTTCTGCTTCCTTACATCATTGGACCATTCCACCCGAGGATCCAACTTCAAAATGAACTTTAGATAATTTTCATCTAAAACAATTGGTGTACTTATTGATTGCTCTGGTGTACTTGCTTTTTGATCTTGATTTTCGCTGTATTGAGCATATAAAAAGATTCCAATACAAATTGTTACTATAATAGACATTACACTATACTGCCAACGCCAAGACTTTTTTTTCATCTCACGCTGTTCCAAATGCTGTACTACATTGGTCATAACACGTTTTTTGCTTTCTGTTAAATCCTTTAATACCCTCACATCGACTTTACTCATGCAGTAGGACCTCCCATTCAATATGCTGTAACTTCGGCCTTAATAACTCTCGTCCACGACGTAGCCTTGTTTTCACCGTACTCTCCGGAATACTTAAAAGCTCGGCAATTTTAATAACAGGCATTTCCTCAAAATAAAAATAAATAAGGACCTCACGCTGCTTTAATGGTAGTGCTAAGATGGCGTTTTCTACTAAGGTTTGTTCATCCTGCTGTACTAGCATGTCCCTTTTCGTAATAGCCTGCTTAGCAAAGATCTTCTGTTGAACTTGTATTTTACGGTATGTCCAGCTGCGTAAATAGTCTTTACTTTTGTTAATAACGAGCCTCGATAAATATGCCCGTAATTCTCCTCTTTCTTCATAGTTTTGCTGATTATCGTAAAATTTAATAAATACATCTTGAACGATATCTTCGGCACTTTGTAAATCCTTGACGTAATAAAAGGCAAGTCGGATGAGCCTTTCTGTATGCTGCTGCATTATTTCTTCGAGTTCTTTAATTTCAAGCAACATCTCTCCCCCTCTCTACCCTATAAACGGTGCTCACGATAATGAGGTTTGCTTTTTTGTATTTTTTTAAATAAAGATCTGGATAAACTCCAAATTTACTTATTCTAATTTTCATCAGAGAAAGGAGCAATGACCGCTTTTTTATTTGAAGAAAGCACAATATTTGTAGATGGCGTTCCATAAGGCATTGCCTCATCTATAAACTGTTCCAATGTTTCTACTGAATTAGTTGCAATTTTTACAATATAACTTATTTCACCCGCTACACGATAGCATTCGAGGACATCAGGATGTGCGTTACAAAAATTCGAAAGACTTTTACAATCAATTGATTTAAATAAAATAATAGCTTGAATATCGCGATTTAGCTTTTTTAAATTTACCTTCGCACTATAAGCCTCAATAATCCCCTGCTCTTCTAATTTTTTAACACGCTCAATAACTGCTGGAGATGATAAATGAACCGTCGCCGCTAATTCCTTCATCGACATTTTTGCATTTCGCTGCAATTGCTTTAAAATTTCTGTATCTATTTGATCCATATGTATCCACCTTTTTTAATTAATTAGATTTAATAAAATTCCTTTTATAATAAAGCAATTCATCTGAATTACATTATACAGCTTCTGTCATTAGATAGCCCTTTTCTTTACAATTAAACATATAAAGGAGGCATTAACAACATGAAAAAAATATTATTACTATTAGCAAATGGTTTCGAGGCTGTTGAAGCGAGTGTTTTTACAGATGTACTTGGCTGGAATAAATGGGAGGGAGACGGCACAACAGAGGTCGTGACCGTAGGATTGCATCAGCAATTACAATGTACATGGAATTTTAACGTAACACCCGAAAAGTTACTTCATGAAATTTCATTAGCGGAGTTTGATGCACTAGCGATTCCTGGAGGTTTTGAAGAAGCTGGATTTTATGATGATGCCTTTAGCGAGGAATTCCAGGCGGTCATTCGTCATTTCGATGAACATAAAAAACCGATTGCAACGGTTTGTGTAGCTTCCCTAATTTTAGGTCATAGCGGAGTGCTGAATAATCGAAAAGCTACTACTTATAATCATCCAACAAGTAAACGATTAGCACAACTACAATCCTATGGTGCAGACATCGTCAATGAACGAATTGTTCAAACTGAACATATTATTACATCATCAAATCCTGGAACTGCATTCGACGTTGCATTTAGCTTACTCGAAATGCTAACATCTGAGGAAAATACAAAAAAGGTTAAGGATTTAATGGGGTTTAAATAATTAAAAGAAGCTGTCTCCTCTAAACGTTTGGAGACAGCTTCTTTTCTATTTAATTTGATATTAATTGATAGAATTTCGATCCTAATTCTTTATTTTTTGTAACCAATGAAATCGTTCTGGATCTCCCAAAATTATGAATAGGTAAAGCAAAAAGTTGAAGATGACTGATATTTTTAGCCATTAGCTCGGGTACAATCGTAATTCCCATTCCAGAAGTTACAGCCCCAAAAACGAAATCACCAAAGTTCACTTCACTTATGATATTCGGCGTGTAGCCAAGTGATTGTATTTGTTCTACTATATCCTTCCTTGAATCACAAGGAGCTTGATGAACAATAAGCGGTTCCTCACACAATTCTGCAAGCTTAACTGTTGTTCTTGAATTAAAACGATGATTCACAGGAAACACCGCATAGTAAGGTTCCGTAAACAATTCCCAAGTCCACAAAGATTCTCCGGTATATTTGGCATCCACAAAGACAGCATCAAGTCTACCTTTTTCTAAAGATTGTAGCAGTTCGTTTGAAGTATTTTGAATCATTAATGTTATAGGTCGATCTAGTAACTTAAGTTTTTGCATTTTGTTTGGCAAATAGTAAGTGGCTAAACTAGGCAGCGCACCAATAGCAATAGGATTGCTTTGACTAAAATGCTGCAATTCTTTACGAATGGCAGATATTTCAGCCAAAAGGGGTGTAATTCGAGTGTAGAAACGTTCACCAGCTTTTGTTAATTCGATACCAATGGATGTCCTATGAAATAGTTCGACGCCAAGATTATTCTCTAAGTTTCTTATATGTTTACTTAGTGCAGGTTGGGATAGATTCGTAATTTGAGCAGCTTTAGAAAAACTTTTTTGATTGGCAGCAGCAATAAAACTATGTAACCATTCTGTATTCATTGTATTCCTCCATACCCTATAACGATTTGTTATACCCCTATAAAATAGTGATTGTTCCATATTCAACGTTTTTTAGTAATCTATTAAATATAGATGGTACTTCGATTATAACATATTGTTATAGGTTATCTAATCGACATAATACTTAGCATCATTAATATATGGAGGTTCTTTAAATGAAAAATGTTTTATTATTATCCTTTGGCATGTTTGCCTTAGGTTTTGATGCCTATGTGATCGCAGGGCTTCTCCCAGGAATTAGTGATACGTATCAAAAAAGTACAGCGCAAGTTGGCCAAGCTGTAAGTATTTTCACGTTATTTTACGCAATATCAGCGCCGGTATTTTCTTCTTTACTTGCTGGAAAACCAATTAAAAAAATCTTAATATGGTCAATGTTAATCTTTACGATAGCGAATAGCATCACAGCTTTAGCGCCGACCTTTTCTATTCTTCTACTATCGAGAGCAATTGCGGGAACTGGCGCTGGCTTATTTTCACCTTTAGCTGTAGCGGCTTCTACAAAGTTTGTTTCTAGCGAAAAGAAAGGAAGAGCTCTAGGATTGACTATTGGGGGAATGAGCTTGGGAACAGTGCTTGGTGTTCCTTTAGGCATCTATATATCGAACGTATTTGATTGGAAAGTAACACTATGGTTATTAGTGATAATCGGTGTCATTGCTGTTGTATGTATGGTTATTTTTTTGCCTGATTTCCCAACAACACCTCCCCCAGCACTTAACGAACGATTAAAAATGTTCCTAGATAAAAGAATAACTATAACCGTATGTATAACATTTTTCGCCAGTGTTGCGAGCCTAGGATTATACACATACCTATCTCCCTTATTAGAAGAAATGGCAGACTCCAGTAATATTACGATATATCTTTGGGCATGGGGCTTCGGTGGCTTAGTTGGAAGTATAATGATTGGTTACTTAATCGACTACTTCGGAAAACCAAAATCTTTAGTTACAATCATTTTATTTACTTTAACTTTATCCTTTATTTGTATACCAATAATGATTAGCTTACCTATATTAAAGTACTTACCGTTCTTTGTCTGGGGCGTAATGGGGTGGGCATGCCAAGCACCTCAACAACATATTTTACTATCGTTTCAGCCGAAAAACGGAAGTTCTGCAGTAGCATTAAACAGTTCAGTAAATTATTTAGGCAGTGCAATCGGTGCAAGCTTAGGCGGTATTGTACTTTCCTTACACATCGGAACAATAACATTGATTTATTTCGCAGTAATCTCTATGTCCTTCGCCATTTGTTTACAGTTCTTTAGTTTGAAGAACAAATCTAGTGTTTAGACTAATTAATAATTGTGGTTCTAACTGTTGACTTGATGATTCTATTCGTCATTTTAATAGTTAGAATGGCAGCTTTGACTGGGTTATCCTTCATTTTAGGATGGGGCTTTCCGTTGTTTTGTCGATTCTTTCCGTCGTTTCGATGGTTCCATCCGTCGCTCTGGTGATTCTTTCCATCACTTCGAAGGGTTCTTCCGTCGTTCGCGATTCTTTCCGTCACTTCGGCGGGTTCTTCCGTCGCTCTGCCGATTCTTCTGTCAAGTCCTTAATATTGTGGATTGAGTCCGTATAATTGTGTAAAAAGAAAAGGGGTCATTTTCTTTCCTCTTGGTTACAATGTTTTCAACCACGAAAATAAAGTAAAGTGAGGA
>NZ_JBIWGL010000053.1:0-19502 GCF_044763535.1 Lysinibacillus sp. NPDC095746 | reverse complement strand
AAATTAAGAGTTATATGATTTACTACAATCATTATCGAGGGCAATGGAATTTAAATAAGCTGCCGCCTGCAAAATACAGACAGCAGCTTCAGAAAATTGCCTAACCTTTTTTAAAATGTCCTTTACAAAGGGTACATATTATAATCTGGTTGACTATTTTTATTCAATTTTTAGATTGATAATAGCCGGGGGCGAACGGAAGCACCCGTATAATTGGAAAATAAATCTTTATTATTTCTAATATCACATAAACCCGATAAGTCGTTTTCATTCGCTAATCTAATTATGTAATTCATTGTTATTTCCACTTCCCTATTCTTCAATAAATCACTATTGTAAATATTCAATTCCTTATTCAACAATCCTGTTCCGTTGTAAAAAAGCGTTTCATTTTATAATAGAGACGCACCGTGTGTGTAGTATCTAAAGATTTATTATTTCACCCGAGTATTCTCTTAAATGTTCAATGGCTATTGACATTGCACCTTCCTCTGTTTGAGCCAAAGTCAATTCTTTTTTTATTGGACTCCAATACTCATATCCGTACTCTTCTTTCCACATAAATACTTCTGTGCTATAGAGACCATCCTTACGATTAATAATTTGAACTTTATATTGATTACTTGGAGACAAAATTTCCTTTAGCAATTGTTTCATCATTTCACCATCTATACAAATAATAATTTTCCATCAGCAACTATTTATGTGTAGCTCTTTTTCTATAATTAGTGATTTGTTCCCTAATGAGTATGGTTCAATGTAAATGTCAAAATAACAATGTCCATTTTTGCTCGTATAATCATATACACTTTCGCTGATTAACTACTTTTCTATACAAATTCGTGAATATTTACAACTTGACACGGAGCCTCTACTCGCATGATTCGTAGCCTAAAGCCCAGCTATATCAATGGTTAGCTTCCGATCGAGGCTATCATGCTCACCACTCCCTGTATAGTTGTAATATACAAAGGGAATCAAAAATGTACTTGGTTAAACAAGCATTTTTGTACATATTTATTTCAGCGTTTATAATATTTCACACTTATATATAATCAAGCCACGAATGACCAGTTGGAAATTGTCTTTTCAAAGACATTTTTAACCAATCCCTTTGTTCAGGCAGTAAATATGGCAGCATAGTTTGTAAATCTTTAAAATCTTTTTCTCTAATCTTTGAGCTACCACCTTTATAAAGGAGTTGAATCTCGGGTCTCAGGTAAGGTATCTCATCATCTGTTCTTAAAAATATTTCCTCTAATCTTCTTCGAATAGATTTTTCTCTTCTGTATATCCAGGATTGTTGCTCTGTCTCTACTAACATAATTTGAAAAGCCCATGGAGAACTACTGCTTTTAGTAGCCCAGATATCATTTGTCGTTTTTAAAAACTCGCCTTCTTGCCAAGGAACAAGTTTCCCATTCTCTGCTTTGTATAACATCCAATCACCTGATAAATAATTATAGGCAGTCAATTGTTCCTCCCGAAGTATTATTACATCTATATCATCATGTACCCTTGACTGTTTGCCTAAATGTAAATCTAAAGCCCATCCCCCTGCAATACCCCATTTAATTGGAATACTAGAAAAGAGCTTATAAATTTCTGTTACGGTGATCGATTCCCAATTATCTATATCTTTCCTCATATAAATGTCCTCCTATAGCGTTGAAATAAAGACTGTAGATGTTGATTTTCGTTATAAAAACCCACCGTTTTAAATTTAACGGTGGGATTCTATTCATAAAATAGTGTGTTTTCTTAAAAAGTTGAACACTTAAGAAAGTTATCCTATATATTCTCTAAATGATTCGTATCATTTATAAAATGAATTATCTTTTCCTTATCAGTATGTTCAATTAAACTAATTCCTGTATCTCCGATTTTAAAATAATAATCCATGTTGATTGGCATTTGGTAAAAAGAACGTAATATATTATTAATTACCCCGCCATGAGCAACAATCGCAATTCGTTCATATTTATTTCCTGTCACAATCTTAGAAAATATCGTTTCAATCCTCATTCGAAATTCTATGAATGATTCTCCATTTTCAAAACGGTCATGAAAAAATTTTGGCTCTGGATACTTTTTGGCTTCTTCAAAAGATAATCCAGCTTGTACACCATTATTAAACTCCATTAATTCTTCTTCCAATTGCACTGGGCATCCAATAGTTGCTCCTAATGTTTCGGCGGTTTCGCGTGCTCTTTTTAACGTACTTGCCCATATAAAATCTGGTGGGAAGTCATTTTTTACTTTTTGTGATAAACCTCCCACTTGTTTTCTACCTCTTTCCGTTAATTCAAAATCAGCTCTCCCTTCATGTACGTTTAAAATATCTGCTTCCGATTCTCCGTGTCGAATTAATAGTATTTGCATGTCTTTTTCCCCCTTTATCTTTTAAATCCAAAAAGTATAAAATCTAAACTGCCCCGTTAATATAATAAGAAGTTTTATGTGCTACGTATTGTAACTTTCCCTTCTTTATTTTCTTCGTGGTTCCATTCAACTTGAATCTCAAATGTTCCATCTTTAAAAAATAAAGGAAATCTTCTGCGTATCGATGTCTGCATAGGAAGTTTATATGCGCTCTCTATATCTACCCAAACCGCTTTCCCCTCTGGAGCATCTTCCAAGAATGCATCATCAAAAGATTGTTCATCATGTTTTCGTCCACACAATTGTAGAGATGATATTCATCGCTGCATAAAGGGCATATATTCGCCAAAATGTATCGTCTGGAGATTCTGTAAAATAACCATTTATTTGTCCAATACAAAATGGGATACTATGTATTCTGCTAAATAAAGAAAGATTATAAAAATCATGATAGGGGTCACCAAAATCATAGCCATTAAAATCAATTATGCCATTGAATGTGTTATTTAAAACGATGATATGGCCCAGATGAAAATCATCATGGAGTAAGGTTATAGGTCAATCTTTAAGAATGTGGAAATTGTTTTCAATAAAGTTTAGTATTTTATGCTCTTTTGGCAGTTGATAGCTACCTTTTTTATATTTATTTAAATAAAAGCTGAATTTCTTTCTTTGGGCTTCTTCCCAAAGTATCGTTTGCGGCGCATGGGCCTGTAGTTGATGAATTTTTCTTAATTCTTTCCCGGCAGCAAGACCTATATTAAATTGCTCCACATCAGAAAGATTCGAAATGAATTCATCAGCAGGGTATCCTTCAATATAGCTTAATACCATGACAGAAAGATTAGCCTCAATCAATAAAGTACATTCTATAGCTTTATGTGTTTGTACACCGTGTTTTTCTAATGCTTGAAGCAATGAAAATTCGATGGTTTGTTTTTTGTGATATTGTATGTCAGATAATCGTATAAAGTATTGATTTTGGCCAACGGTAACTATGTATTTTTTATCTGGTGAGTATCCTTTCTCGATTTTTTTTATAGATGAATACCCTTTAAGGCTCGATATGTGGTCTATTACACTTTCAATTAACACAGTCAATCCACCTTTCTTGCAACGAATAAGAATGAAAATGATACTATACGGTCGAGTGACTGTCAATATTATGTTATTTTAGTTTTATAATCCTTTTTTAAATTACTCCTTGAAAAGCGTCAGCGTATATTAAGATCATCGTTATGACATACTTCCATTCATTATCGAGAGAATGGCATTTGAAAAAGTTGCTGTCTGTAAAATACAGGCAGCAACTTTTAACTAGAGTAGCTGCTATGATCTGTTCAAGCTACAGCAAATAATTTAATTTTCTATTTGTTTTTTTAGCATACTCATTTTTTGAGATGCTTCTTTTTAAAATTTCGTAACTAATAAACAGCGAGTGGCCCATAAGGACCTTCGATAATTTCTATTTTTGTTTCGAAAATATCTGTCAAAATTTTCGAATCCATAACCTCTTCTACTGTTCCAAAAGCGGCAATTTGTCCATCTTTCATAGCACATATTCTATCAGAATATTTGGCTGCAAAATTTATATCATGCATAACAGTCAAAATTGTTCTTCCGAATTCATTAGCCGCACGTCTCAAATGCTCCATCATTTGAACAGAACGAGCAACATCAAGGTTATTTAGAGGCTCGTCCAAAAGTACATATTCAGTCTCTTGGCACAAAACCATCGCTACATATGCCCTTTGTCTTTGACCACCAGAAAGCTCATCTAAATATCTATTCTCTAAATCAGTTAAGTCTAAAAAATCGATATATTTAGAAATAATAACCTCATCCTCTATAGTTAATCTTCCCTTTGAATAAGGAAAACGTCCAAATCCAACTAGTTGTCTAATAGTAAGCCTCGTTACAAAATGATTTTCTTGCCGCAATATAGTCAAAATTTTTGCTAAGTCTTTTGATTTGGATCCGGAAATATCCATATTTGCCACCTGAATTTGACCTTCCTCCATATCCAAAAGTCTTCCAATCATCAAAAGTGTCGTAGACTTTCCAGCGCCATTTGGTCCAATTAAAGAAGTAAAACCCGCTTTTGGTATTTCAATATCCAAAGGTCCTATTTTTACCTTATCAGTATAGAACTTTTTAACATTATCAATTTTTATCATAAAGCCCTCTTCCTTAAAACTACAGTTAAAAATATTATTCCACCAAATAATTCGATAATAACTGAAACTACACCCTGTGCATGGAATACATGATACATCAAAAAGTATGCACTCGTTAATATCAAAAATCCTATAGCAAGAGCCATTGGAAAAATATATCTATGATCATAAGTTGATGCCGCCTGATAGCTCAAAGTTGCTACTAAAAAGCCATAGAAAGTAAGTGGTCCAATCAAAGCTGTTGAAATGGACATCAAAATAGCAACTAATACAAGCGTATAAATTACACTAGATTGATATTTAACTCCAAATGAAGTAGCAACATCCTTTCCTAGTGACAATATATTTAGATTCTTAGCATAAGCAAGAAGTAATAATGCTACAATTATTACCATAGGAATTACAATCGGAAAATAGGCTGAATCCGCATTATTAACAGAGCCAAACAATCTTGCCTGTAAAATATCAAATTCAGAAGGCGCAAGTAATCTTCTCATGAAAGTTGACACAGAATTTAGCCCAGTGCCAATAATAATTCCAACTAAAAGCATAAGTTGTAAATTCCCGTATTTACCAGAAAGTAGCCATCCATAAAGAATCAAACTCATCAAGACCATCACAACAACTTGAAATAAAAATGATCCAATCCCACTAAAATTTATCAATGCACTAGCACCAAAGAAAAATATTGTACTAGTATGAATTGTTGAGTAAAGTGCTTCGAAACCTAAAAGCGAAGGAGTAATAATCCTATTATTCGTAATCGTTTGGAAAGCAACCGTCGACAAGCTCTGACAAACTGCAGCAATGATCATTGCCACAAGAGCTACTATCCTTCTCATAACAACCGGGATAAAAGAAGGTGAATCTACTGGAACTGGATTGTTATAAACTAAAAGTCCATATGAAGAAAGGACTCCCAAAGCAATCAATGTTATTAGCAAAATCCAATAACGTCTTTCTTCCTTCTTAGAACGAAAAGCTCTAGCTGATCTATTTTTATTATGAAGGCTAGAATCGATTTCCAATGTGTTCATCGGTGCCTCCTTGGTTTTCTTTGTCTCAATAAAATGGTAATAAACACGACTGACCCTACTGTTCCAAGTATTAAAGAAACAGGAACTTCAAAAGGCATTATAATTGTTCGAGAAATTATGTCACAGGCAGTTACAGTCCCCATTCCTATCAAACATACCCAAGGTAAATTACTCCTAAGATCATCGCCTCTATACATTGAAACAATGTTTGGGACAATTAAGCCCAAGAAAGGTAAGTTTCCAATAACAGCTGCAACTATTCCAACTGCAAGAGAAATAAGGGCAGTCCCAACAAGAACAATCCTATTGTAATTAACGCCAAGGCTTGTTGCGACATCTTCTCCTAGTCCAGCTAAAGTCAATCTATTCGCATAAAGAAAAATAAACAAAGTAACGATAACAATTAGCCATAAATATTCATATCTTCCCACCTGAACAGGCGCAAAAGAACCTACAAACCAAGTTTCTATACTTTGTGTCATTTGAAAAAAGAGTCCCAAAAAAGTGGACACTGCAGAAATGACTGCTCCAAGCATCAATCCAATAATCGGGACAATTAACGACGAACGAAGTTTAACTCTTCTTAAAAATAAAAAGAAAATCATAGTTCCTATAAAAGAAAAAATGATTGCACCCGTCATTCTTAGAACTAAAGTCGGGGCAGGGAATAATAAATAAACAAAAAGCAGCCCTAAACCTGACCATTCAATAGTCCCTGTAGTAGTGGGTTCAACAAAACGATTCTGCGTGATCAGTTGCATTACGAGTCCTGCCATTGCCATTGCAGCTCCAGTAAGCATTAATGCAACTGTTCTCGGAACGCGAGTTATGAAAAACATCTCCATTCCATCCTCTTGTCCACGTATATCATAAACTCCAGTAAACAGTGATATAATGCCTAAAATAATAACAACTATCATCGCTAATATAAAAGGTCTTGTCCATATTTTATTGTAGTTATAAAACTGGGGTTGAGAATTTATCTCAACCCTAGAAGTTACATTTTTCAGCACTTTTTATACTCCTTTACACTACTTAGCTAAAGTATTTGCAAGGTTTTCAAACAACTCTATATAAGTCTGAATTGATTCATTTGTGTAAGTATCTGCAGGTGCATAAATAATATGTTTTTTAGAAACAGCAGTTGTTTTTTGAAGAGCAGGTGCGTTAGCAATAACATCCTGAGCAGGAACTGCATCTTTTTCACCAGATATTGCAGCATCACGATCTAATACGAAAAGCCAATCCGGATTACTTTGTGCAATAGCTTCAACAGAAACTTCATCACCTTTATGATCGGAAGTAGAATCGGCAACTTCTAATGCTGGTGCCCAACCGAAAATTTCATACATTGGTCCCCATACACGTCCAGAATGAGGAGCTGAAAAACCAATATCCCCACCACCAACGATAACACTCATCACTTTATCTTTTCCATTATATGCAGATTTAGCATTTTCGATAACTTTATCAAAATCAGCTACCACTTGTTTAGCTTCTTCATTTTTATCGAAAATTTGCCCTAAAGCAATTGTAGAATTTTTAAGTCCATTTACTAAGTTTTCCCCAGGTGTAGCAGCTTCCTCAGAAACATCTACATTAAGATCAATAACAACTGCATTTGGCACTAATTTTTTAATATCTTCGTAATAGTCTGCAAATCTTTGACCGACGATTACTAGTTCAGGGTTTGCAGCCGCTATAATTTCAAGATTTGGTTCACGGTGATTTCCAATATTTTGAACTGATTCATCACTTACATATGGTGAATCCGCAGGCATTACATCCTTTGGAACAGCTGCTAGTTCAATTTTCCAATCAGCTAAAGTTTCAAAAGTTCTATTATCCAAAGCAACTACATTCTTTGGGTTTACAGGAACAGTAACAGTTCCGTGGGCATCAGTGATTTCAACTGTAGCAGGTTTAGCAACTTCTTTACTTCCATTATCTTCATTAGACTTTGACCCTTGATTAGATTTATTGCTTGAATCTGAACAAGCTACTAACATCAAAGTCAAAACTGCCATAATACCAACAAGTTTTAAAAACATTGATTTCTTCATACATATACTCCTTTTGATGTAATTTATTTTGAAAATGATGAAGTCTCTAGATTGAATTGGATAGTAATTGCTAGCCTATCTCAATTGCTATTGATAATCATTTTCATTTAACCGTTCTGTGAAACAGTATAGTCTTTAATTCTGTGAAAATCTTGTGAAAAAAGGAAGATAATAAATAAAGTTAATTTTTCACATTAAGTATTGGATACAAAAAGCAATACGTGAAGTATTCTTTTGATGGTTTCCGTCTCTTCAATATCCTCCAGTAACTGTTGAATTATCGATTTTATAGCACAAAAAAACGAGTAAAACTAGATGAAACTGTTTATACTCGTATTTTTTCAATTATTTGTGATATTGATTGCTGTGACAAACTGTCCTTTACCTATTATCTTCTTTTTACTATTCTTTGATTGAATAGCCCCGGCCATGAATTGTATGTATATATCGGTCTTTCTTCTCACACTTTATCTTTTTTCTTAAATACCCAATATATAAATCCACTACATTTGGATTGACTGCTACGTCATATCCCCAAACCTGATTCAAAAGCATTTCACGACTTAATATTGTATTTTTATTCTTGATTAAAAATACAAGTAAATCATACTCGCGTTTAGTAAGCGGGAGATTTTCGCCACCCTTTGTCACGATATTACGGGATGAATCAACGAGGAGATCTTTAAACCGAAAGAAATCAGTGTCGTTTGACTGGATACAGTCCCCTCTTCTTAAAATAACTTTTATCCTCGCTACTAACTCTTCTTTCACAAATGGTTTTCTTATATAATCATCTGCTCCTGCTTGTAATCCTGCTATGCAATCCTCGCTGGACACATTGCCGGTCACAATAATTATCGGTGTCGTTTTAACAACTCGTATTTGTCTGCAAATTTCCGGTCCAGGTACACTTAACGAATCCCAATCCAATATGATAATATCCCAATCTTGCTCATATACTATATTTAAACCTTTGTTTTCATTGTGAAGTGTTAAAATGAAATAGCCTTCTTGATTTAGGCCGCTTACAATTTTCTTTGCTAAAGACCGTTCATTCTTAATGACTAACACCTGCTTCACTACTATTCACCTCTACTTCATTTCATAAAATAATTTATCAAAAAAAATATCGGATTTATTAATCTAATAAAGCTATTATAACAACTTATCAGGACAGATTTGGTAAAATTAACAATAAATACGTATAAAATACTTAACTTCAAAGTTAAACAGAAGAATACTTCAGTTATGTAACCAAAATATCGATGAAACTGTTGTTTATTAGACTTTCAATATATTTGGATGGTGAATTTTACTTTAGTAGATTGTTTAAAAAGTAACTGGAGTACCGGCAACGATATATGTATAAAGTAACTGAGAATCGGTTTTGCTTCAAGGTTTAGACTTTAAGATAATCTAGTAGCAATAGTTGATTTTATGAACAACAGGAGTTGGACAAGACGATTATGAGAAAAGGTTACGAGCGGACTTCTCCCAACGAATGGTTCTCTACGAACAAAATGCGTCTGCAAGTTTATCGACCATATTTGAAATCGAATGTTACAATAATTTACTAAAAGTTAAGTTAACACAGTCTAATTTACGTTGAATAAAAACAGGAATGATATACCAGTTGTACAAAATTCGAAGGAGATATTATCAACAGTAAGGATTTTTATAATTCTCTGGGATACTCCTGCGGGCTAAAAAGAGAAAACTTATAATAGAAAATTACTTTTTAAAATTAAAAAACCCGCCGTTTTGATAATAGCCTCATCAAAATGGGTGGGTTCGATATTTTAATATAAATCACTTGCTTTATACATCATTTCCTTTAAAAATTTTCCCGAATATCTCTTCTAAAAATATTTTGTAATCGAAATCAATCACTTCTAACTCATCCGTAATTTCATTAAACCTTTTTTGATTCAAAGTACAATTTTAAATTACTTTTTCTTAATTTATTAGCTTCTTTAATGAAGTCAACTTTCTTTTGATGTATTTTTTTTAGTGAGCTTATTGCGTTTTCTACGATTGTCGGAGCATCTTTTCCTAAGTTTGGGAAATGCTGATTTAAATATTCATATAAAGCCTTTTTTTCAATATTGGATGGAACGCTAGGTGCTAGGGGTATCTCGAATGGTGATTTGTTATCTGCCAATTGTTGAGGCGTATTATATATAAACTGAAAGGCATTTTGCAAGAAGAAACAGAAATTTAAAATTTTACAAATTAATATATTGATTACATTTATGGTATATATCAGGTTGTAATGGGTTTTATACTAATGTTGAGGTGATTTTAAATGAATAGTATAAACAAAATAATCAAAGATAGAGTATTTTGGGCATCCATTTTTTTCTTTCTAATGTTGTTACTTATTCTTAATATCCAAACGAATTTAAGTCTATTAATAAAAATTATTGTTGCATTATTTTTATCTGGATTTTTCTTCTTAATAAATTATTCCTTGAAAAGAAAAAAATAAACGGTTATATTCATCAGGAGGGATAATATGGAAAATAAAATAGTTGGAAGTCAGTTTTTAAAAATTTTTATGGTATTAGTATTAGCTCTGTTTCCTATCTTTGGAGTACTAACTGAAAGCACTAATGCAAAAGAAAATGATGAGTACCTTGAAGAACTTGCTTTAATAGAAGATTCTTTAGAGTTAATTTTTGACAAAGGTGTAGTTACTAATGAAAAGGGTTATTTCCTAGGTTATGACAGAGCTGTTTTTGAAAACAGCTTAAAAAAATATGATAATTATGAAGAGTATATTCAATTTTTAGAGGACGAGGGTTTATTTGTTAAGATAAATCAAATCGCCATCTCTGAAAAACCGGAAATTGGAACTAGAGCTGTTGCTTGTGGATGGCATTTGATGAGACCAAAAGCGGAGTATACAGCAGCACAAAATAAATGTATTGAAAAAGGTCTAAAAGATAATTATGGTTTCACAACTGCTATTAGTACTATTGCGAACCTAATAGCAGATAAGGAGTTTAAATTAGCGGCAGAAAAAATAATTAAATTAGGTGTTAAATCTAATATCTGGGGAGTTATAACAACACTATCAATAATTAATATGAATTGTGGAAAAGAGATGGACAAATTATTCCCTGGAAAAAGTAATTGTGAGTAATTGAGTATAAAACTAGATAAAAAGTCTACACTTCAAAAAAGTGTAGGCTTTTTATTTTTAAATATACAATTATACAACTTACTTTTTTGTGACAAACTTTCTATAATTAATTTTTGAAAAATAACTATAAAACTAATTTATTGCTTCGCAGGAATAAACCCAGCAGCTTCTGCTTCTTCTTTCGTACAGAACATCTCCTCTGCTACTGTATTCTCATAGTCACGTTGCCCTGGCATATGAAAAATTTTGTTGCCTTTGGAGTTAATATTTCCTTTGATTTTACAACTTTCCTTGTTGTTATTAGTATTCGATTTATCCTCATTTATATTAGACTGCTCTCCTTCTTTTCTTGCAGCATAATATACATCTTTATCGTATCCACGATTCGTTACATAGTCTTCAACTGACCAAATACCAATAGCAGCCTTTTGCGCAGTTTTTTGAATAGATTTAAACCAATCTACATGCTTCGTATTTGGATTATAAATATATGCCACGCGAGCTAATCCATTTTTCAATAGTTGCTCTTGGACACTAATACCGTCTTTAGTATAAATATATGCTAGTAATCTTTTATATTTATCACGATATGAAACGTCAAATTCTAAATAAACCTTATCTTGACCAGCTAGTAGCTGCTTTACAAATTCTTTAGCTTCTGGCCCATAAGGTTGCTCCCCTAACGTTTCGTGATTAGTTTCAGGGGTATCCACAAGAAGAAAACGTACTTTTTCTGAGCTACCCTTATATTTTATTCTTATTGTGTCGCCATCAATTATTTCCTGTAGTTCGTATTCTTCAAATTTACTCACATCATGCTTTTCAGCAGTTTCCTTCGTTGAAGCTACAATTCCTTGTATATCTTCAGTTTTGATAATATCTGTGTTAGTTTCTTCCGTACATGCACTTAAAAGCAATGTAGAAAAGAACAAAGCTAAAAAGAATTTTTTCAAATCAGTATCCTACTTTCTTAAAGATAAAATATATTATTTATTTTCCTATACCCCCTTTTTTAAGAATTCAAGTTAGACAATACCTCCGTAATAAACTGACCTTATACCTCTGTCACCGATTTCTTCCAGCTATTTATAAGTTTCAACATTGCCTTCCCATCCTACCTATTCATAAAATCAAAAATCCCCAGTTAATTATAAACTGAAGACCAGAAAATTCATTTGAAAATTAAATACAATACAACAGCCAAAATAATTGTTCCGCTAGTGATTAACGTCTTAATATCTTTGTCACTCATTTTTATACCTCTTTTCTAACCTTTATTAATCTTTCCAATAGTGATTATATAGTATTACCCTACTCATTAAAAAATCTTCAGTTGCAATAACCGAAGATCATAATTACTATATAATTCACACTTGGTTCTACATCAATTAATATGTACACTTTCGTAAAAATTTAATTAAACAAGATATGGCTAAAATCCCTATTTAACTAAATTTATAATGTGTACACGTATATTTTGGAGACTCACTAATGTACAGTTTTATAGTGCTAAACCATCATATGCTTTAATATACTCTACATAGCGTTTATTTCCCGTTTTTCATGTTCTATTCTGGTTAGTCGGGGTTGCACTAACTTTTCTTGGGCTGGTGAGCTTCCAAAAGCAAGAATGTTTGTACCACTCGTAATTAACGTTTTTATATCCTGCATTTTCATGTAGTAGATCCCTCACAACTTTTCAACTTTAAGAAAGCTTCTAAAAGAATCCTATACTCCTTAAAGTTTTCACGATGTTTCTATTGTAAAATAACAGGCTACTACATTCAAGTTATGTAGTTGCAATAGCAACCCAATGATTTGGAGATACTTCAACAAGCTGACTATTTTCTATCTCATAGTGTGTTTGTATGTCCTTATTTTCGGTATTCATATATTTTTGCTTTTCTATCGCTGGATCTGGAATTGGTATTGAGTGTAATAAAGCTTGTGTATATGGATGCTGAGGATTAGCGTACAGCTCCTCACTTTCTGCAAGTTCTACAATTTTCCCACCATACATAACAGCTACACGATCGCTAATATGTTTAACCATAGACAAATCATGAGCAATAAATAAGTAAGTCAATCCAAGACGCTGCTGTAAATCCTTTAACAAGTCTACAATCTGCTTTTGAATAGAAACATCAAGTGCTGAAAGTGGTTCATCACAAACAATAAAATTTGGCTCCACTGCTAAAGCTCTTGCGATGCCAATACGTTGTCGTTGTCCACCTGAAAATTCATGTGGATAACGCATTGCATGTTCTTTGTTTAAGCCTACAAGTTCAAGTAATTCCTCGACACGCTGTTGACGTTCTTCATTCGTTTTAACTAGTTTATGAATATCTAGAGCTTCCCCAATAATATCTACTATTTTTTTTCTTGGATTTAACGAGGAATATGGATCTTGGAAAATAATTTGCATATGTCGACGCATTGCTTTAAGCTGCTTTTTCGTTAATCTTGTAATTGGTACACCTTGATATAAAACTTCCCCATTAGTAGGCTGATGGAGCTGTAAAATAGTTCGGCCCGTTGTTGATTTTCCTGAGCCTGATTCACCTACTAAACCTAATGTTTCTCCTGGGTATATATGGAACGATAAATCATTGACAGCCTTTACCCTTTTACCATGACCTAATGCGAATTCCTTTGAAAGATGTGTCACTTCGATTAATGGTTTATTTTTGTCTATTCCAAGCTGTACATTTGCAATTGCTTTAGGCTGCTTCTTCTCATGGAGCTTTGGTAAAGCATTCAATAGTTTTTTAGTATATGGATGTTGAGCATTTTCAAAGATCGCCTCTGTTGTACCTTGCTCAACAATCTCTCCTTCCTTCATAACAATAATACGATCGCACATACCAGCAACAACACCTAAATCATGTGTAATTAATATGATGGAGGTACCCATCTTTCTTTGCATATCTCGCATTAATTTTAAAATTTGCGCTTGAATAGTTACATCAAGGGCTGTAGTCGGTTCATCTGCGATTAGTAAAGACGGACGGCAAGCCAGTGCCATGGCAATCATAACACGTTGGCGCATGCCTCCAGAAAACTCATGCGGATATTGTTTATAGCGTTCTTCTGCATTTCGAATGCCTACAAGCTTTAATAATTCTATTGTTTGCTTATATGCCTCAGATTTGGACATCGACTGATGCTTTATTAAACTTTCAGCCACTTGTTCACCAATACGAATAGTTGGATTTGTGGATGTCATTGGATCTTGAAAAATCATACTAATATCTTGTCCACGAATTCCCTCCAGTTGTTTTTCGCTCAATGAAGTAATCTCTTGCCCCTTAAACAAAATATTTCCTGATTTTAGATAGGAAGGTGGTGATGGTAATAGACGCATAATGGAACGAGCCGTTACACTTTTCCCACTACCTGACTCTCCTACAATTCCGAGTGTTTCACCTTTATTTACGTGAAAATTAACGCCTTTAACGGCTTCAAATTCTGTCTCTCCCGTCATAAAAGATACACGAAGATTGCTGATTTCTAGAAGCTTTTCACTCATTCAATCCATCCTTTTGTAATTTTTGTGATTGACTTAATTACGAGTATAATCCATACTTTACAATACCAATAGGAATTATACAATATAATAATATTTAATCTCTCATCCTGCAATTCATTTAGTAGAATCTTACTAAAAATGAGTTGGCAACTATGGTGTGCTGATGTGTTTTACAATCTATTATTTTACTTACGTCTGGAGGAAATGCATGGATATTTCAAAAAGTCATTCTTCAACTAAGGAGTATGTATTCTTTTTTTCAGTTTATCAAAAGCTCATGCACCACAAGTTTTACAATGCGCTACTCTTTCTTTTAAGTATTTTAGTACACCCTTTTACATACTTATCCTATAGGAGAAGAAAACATTCACACCAATACCATCAAGCTTTTGTGCAACGCAGTCAGTATTACAAAGAAAAGGATTTCTTTACACAATGGCAAATTAAATTTGCTGAACAAGAATTAGCCAAAGCGAAATTCTTTCATGAATGTGTGTCAGAAAAACAATTACAGGAAACTGCTTCGAAATTAGCAGAAAAAAAAATTCAGCAGTTAATAGAGCAAGATTTATTGAAAGATGGTTTAACAAACCAATCCTATTTACAATTTTTTAGTCAGCAACTTAAAAATAAAAACTTTGTGATTCTTACTTGTATACCGGCTGTGTTATTTTATGTAGTCCTTATCTTGTTTGCGAATCCATTTCTGCAATTTGTCATTGAACGAATACTACAAAGTTTCATTGTTATTGTAGGTGTCGCGACACTAGTTTTTACAATTTTGTATTTGTCACCATTCGATCCAGCGAGAAACTTACTTGGTGTTACGGCAACGCCTGAGCAAATAACTAACTTTAATCATATTCATAGCTTGGATCTGCCCTATTTATCTCAGTTATGGAATGCTTTATCTGGTCTATTCACATTTGATTTAGGTACTTCCTTTGCAGGGAAAGAAAATATTACACATAGTATTGTAAACAAATTTCCAGTCACACTTGAAATAGCTATCCTATCACTTTTAATGGCTATCGCTATTGCTATTCCGGTCGGCATTATATCAGCTGTTCGCCCGAATTCATATTTGGATTATACATTTATGTTTATTGCCTTGATTGGATTATCCATTCCAAGCTTTTGGCAAGGACTGCTATTTATTTTAACGTTTGCATTAAAGCTACAATGGTTCCCTGCTACTTATAATCCTCAAAACTGGCTATCTTTAATAATGCCAGTCATTGTTTTAGGCACATCCATTACGGCTTCCATTGCCCGTATGACAAGATCTAGTATGCTCGAGGTGATACATGAGGATTACATTATTACAGCGAGAGCTAAAGGCTTGAATGAATTTAAAGTGATTTCAAAGCATGCTATTCGCAATGCCATGATTCCTATTATTACAGTGATTGGACTTCTTTTTGGTGGGATGTTAGGTGGGGCATCTGTTACAGAAAAAGTTTTCAATATTAGTGGGATTGGTAGCTATATTGTTGACAAGCAGTTTATTCCGGACATTCCAGCTATCCTTGGTGGGGTCGTCTATATTGCTATTACAATTTCGATTGTTAATTTATTCATCGATATTTTGTATGCCTTTTTCGATCCACGCATTCGCTCGAAAATGAAGAAGTCTTAAAGGGGGATCACCTGTGAAAAACAGCTTACATGTCAAATTACTTTTGAAGATTACACAGGAATATGTCAATTCACATTTTACATTTGTCTTTTCCTTACTGTTTTCTTTATTGTTTATAGCTTATAGCTACAATTTTTCTAGTCAAAGCTGGCGACCAATCGTCTTGATCTTTTTCGTCATTTATGCAATTACCACAGCTTATGTTAGTTTCCTAACTTTACGAATTAAACAGGATTTAGCAAGCCATAGTAGCATACAAAAAAGCACTCGATTACTTGGTTATCCACTGTTATTGACAATCATTTCAGGTAATATTTTTTCTACAACTTTTGCTTTTTTACTTATATCAAAAAGTAAGACAGCTGAATATACTTTTGCAGCTTATGCATTGATCACTCAGCTTTTTATTATCAGTATTTCAGCACTGAACTTATTTAAACCGTACGTAACAGATACGTTTTTACTAGCAATGGGTCTTTTCTTACTCCTTGCACTCTTTTATAGCGTAATGTTAATTCTATGTACAAAATTTGTGACTTCCGAGGCTGCGCCAAAATGGATGCTGTTACCTGGTGTTTTGTTACTTATTGCCTCTTTGACCGGCAATCTATTTGCAACATTGCTAGGGTATAGCCTTATTCAAAAAGCTCGAAAGGCGAATCCTTCTACAATTGAAAAATGGCAAAATATTTTAGGAAAGATTTCACGCAATACGATGGCCGTCTTCGGGTTATTTTTCATCATATTTATGTTTTCTTTGTCCGTAACAAGCTCTTGGACATTTGACTATGACTTCGCTATTGAAAATAACTACGGAGCATTGTTACAAACACCTTCGTTAGAATATCCACTAGGCACCGATAATTACGGACGTGATTTATTTTCTCGCATTGTTTTCGGTGCACAAATATCGCTTATTGTCGGACTTTTCTCAACAATCATACCTGCAGTAATCGGCGGTACGCTTGGAGCACTTTCAGGCTATTACGGAAGAGCGACTGACAACATAATCATGCGAAGTCTTGATATTTTATATGCCATTCCTGGAATTTTACTAGCAATTGCCATTATCGCAGCATTTGGTGCCAATACCATTAACTTAATTATCGCACTAAGTGTTGGAGCAATTCCAACATATGCTCGTACTATGCGCGCTAATGTCATGCAGCTCTCTAATTTTGAATTCGTGGAATCAGCCAGAGCGTTAGGAGCATCTGATGCAGCAATCATTTTCAAGCATATTGTTCCTAACTCATTAGCCCCGATGATTGTCAAAGCAACATTAACCATTGGTGGTGCTGTGATTTCAACAAGTAGTTTAAGTTTTTTAGGGCTCGGCATTGAGCCACACATTCCTGAATGGGGCAATATTCTAAAGGTTGGTAGTACGTACCTGGAAACGCATTCCTATGTCGCTATTTTCCCAGGTCTTTGTATAATGCTTCTCGTTCTTTCCTTTAACTTCTTAGGTGATGGATTACGAGATGCTTTAGATCCAAAATCAAATTAATAACGGAGGTTCTTACATGAAAAAATTACTTGTCTTCTTATTTATTACAGTATTAGCATTAGCAGGCTGCGTACAAACAAAAACTGACGTAGAAGGTAGTAAAGATTCAAAAGGCAAAGGTAAAAAAGAAATTGAAGTTTTAGGAATGGCCGCTTCTGAGGAAGATATGAATATTGTTCGTGACCAGCTAGTTAAAAATGGCTTTGATGTTAAACTAAATATTCAACCCGATTATGGTTCATTTTCAGCACAAAAAGAGGCTGGCAATTATGATTTAGCACTTTCGAGCTGGACAACAGTAACAGGAAACCCTGATTATGCTGTTCGTGGTTTATTTAAAACGGGCGGTGACTATAGTATTGTTTCTGATTCAAAATTAGATGCGCTCATCGACGAAGCAAGTACATTAACAGGTGATGAAGCTGCTGCAAAATATAAAGAATTAGAACAACTCTTAGTATTCGATCAAGCTTATATTGCGCCGTTATATATTTCAAATAAATATCAAGGGATTTACTCCGAATTAGTAAATCCAAAAACAGTACATCTACCAAAATCCCGTGCGCAAGTGTGGGAAAGCATTGAATTCAATGACGCTTCTAAAAATGCAACTGAACCATTGATTTTACATCAAACAATTAGTTCGTTAACATCGCTTGATCCTATTAAAGGAAATGATGGTTCTATTAATACATTAAATACGAATATGTATGTACGACTTGTAAACTTAACAGATACAGACGACGTCGTTTCTGATGGATCATTATCTTACAATCATGCTATTGCTGAAGGTAACCAAGAATATTATTTCATTTTACGTGATGATATTAACTTCGCTGCTGTAAAAGACGGTGCCGCTGTTGATACAGGTGAATTAGTTTCAGCAGAAGATGTTGTATTCTCATTAAATCGTGCAAGAAATCCCAAATCAGTGCCAGACCATCGCACATATAGTCTTCACGAAAATATTGAAACAGTCGAAATCGTTTCTGACTTAGCAGAATTACAAAAGAAAAAAGTTGCGGGCTCTAATCAGTCTGTGCTCGATGCATTATCTCAACACCTCCCTGCTTCCGTAACGCAATTAGCAAAAGATAAAGGGACTGTTAATAATGGAGCTGGCGCTTACCAAGTTGTTAAAATTACAACACCAACACCATTCCCACAAGTGTTAAATTATTTAGCACACCAATCTGGTGGTATCGTTTCTAAAAAACAAGTAACAAGCATTAACACATATGATGTAGCAAGCTATGATCCAGATAAGGATATTGCCTATGGTGATCAAACTACAGTGACGGAAGGCACAGCAACATACAACAACCAACTTTATGCTAGTGGCCCTTACATTCTTGTGAAGAAAAATGATTATGAAGTACAATTTGTAAAAAATCCTGCTTACCGTGTAGGTAGTGAATATGAACCGAAGATTGCAAAAATTAATGTTCGTTTTATCGCTGATATCGATAGTGCTTTATCAGCATTGCGTAATGGTGAAATTCATATTCTCCAGTCAGTACCAGAGACAAAGCTAGACATTGTCAAATCAGATAGTAAACTAACGTTACACACTGCTGATAGTAATGCCGTATCATATCTACAATTGAATACATCTGGTCGCGCTGTATCAGATTCAGTAGACCTACGTAAAGCAATTCTTTACTCTATTAATCAGGATGAATTTATTAATTACTATCAAGGCAATAAAAAACCTGCTGTATCCACTGTTTCACCACTTGTTAATACAGGGTTAAAGCTTGAAGCAGACAGTAAAAAGGTACAAGAATATTTAAAAGCCTATAACGATTAATTATCGGTCATAGCCAACTAAAGAAGCAGAGCCTCCTCATTTGGAGGGCACTGAAAAACTTACGTTTTCATAAAAGCGAACCTTTCTCAGATAAAAATAAGGCACTTCTTGTTCGATTTTGAACAGGAAGTGCCTTATTTCTGTCTCTATTCCTTATTTATTTTCGTTTAATAGCTTTAATATCCGTTTTAAATTGACAGCGAATATCGT
>NZ_JBIWGL010000052.1:0-19853 GCF_044763535.1 Lysinibacillus sp. NPDC095746 | reverse complement strand
AACATTCGAATTCACGGAACACTAGGCTATTTAACACCAGTAGAATTCAAGCAACAGCCCTTATAATTTTTGTCCAGTTTAGTGTTGACATACCATCCGCTTTGCTGGTCTCCATGGAGTCACCCAGTCCCCACTCAAATCACCTTATTTATAATTTAATTAAATTTCCACTATCTTTTCATTTTGTAAAGCTTGCAATGTACGCTCTATGCCTTCCGCAAAAGTAGTTTTTGGTCTCCACCCTATCGCCTTTGCCAACTTAGCGTTATTTAAAAATGAATGCTCAATATCTCCCTCTCTCGCAGGTGCATATTGAATTTCTAAAGGATGATTTAAATGCTGTAATAATAAAATGACTTGATGAATCGACCATGCCTCATTCGTTGATACATTATAAATGCCCTGTAATCTAGCCTGTACACCAGCATAAATAGCATCCGCAATGTCATCTACATATATGAAATCTCGCGTTTGTTCCCCATCTCCATAAATCGTAAAGGGTTTTCCTTCTATACTGCTTTTTAACATGCTAGGAATAACCGCCATTTCCCCGCGCATACATTGCCTTGGACCGAATACATTAGCAAATCTATAAATTAATGTTGGTAAACGATAATCTCTTTGCCATTTTTCACAGTATGTCTCACCGATACTTTTGTTTAATCCATACATCGAAATCGGCTCACTAACATCTGTTTCTTCTAATGGTGGATAGTGACTATCACCATAAACAGCTGCTGACGAGGCAAAAACGAAATGCTTTACTTTATATTTTGACGATAAGAAGAGCATCTGACTAAGCCCTACAATATTTGTTAAAACATCCTTCACTGGCTCTTGCACCGATTTTTGAACACTCGTTTGTGCTGCGCAATGGATGACCACATCAAATGATGTTTCTTTAAAAAGATGCTCACAAACTTCATCTTCCACATTCAAAAGATAAGATTTATGATCAAAGTCGACATTGCGTAAATGACCGGTACTTAAATTATCAATAATATAAACATTTGCACCCTCTTTAAAAAAACGCCTAGCCACTGCACTACCAATAAAACCATAACCACCTGTCACTAATACATTCATCCCATCGCCCCCAAAAACAATATGATGTTTTATATGCAGTAATTACTAAAATTATGCAAGCAACTTATTTGTTATGTTATTTTCTGGCAATGTTTTATTATAAAAAAATGTGCCCGATATGAAATCGAGCACATTTTACAAAATTAAGCTGGGTTTACTTCCAGTTCAACTGTAATTTTGATGTCTTTCCCAACTAGAACACCGCCAGTTTCCAATGCCGCATTCCAAGTTAAGCCAAAATCTTCACGATTGATGGATGTTGTAGATTCAAAGCCATAAACTTCTTGGCCCCATGGATTTGTACCTTTACCATTAAATTCAGTATCAAATGTTACTGATTTCGTTACGTCTTTAATTGTTAAATCACCTGTAACCGCATATTCATCATTTGATTTTTTTGCAATGTTTGTAGATTTAAATGTAATTGTCGGATATTTTTCAGCATCGAAGAAATCTGCTGCTTTTAAGTGATTATCTCGATCTTCACTACGTGTATTGATGCTAGCTGGATCAATTGTAAAGCTAATGCTTGCTGTTGTTAAATCTGCAAGATCTGCCGCTTCAATATCTGCTGAATAAGTATCGAATACACCTTTTACTTTTGATACCATCATGTGTTTTACTTGAAAGTTAATTGCTGAGTGTCCTAAATCAATGTTCCATTTTGCCATTATAAATTCCTCCAATTGGGTTGTTTTTATCTCGAATTCGAGATATATTATAAAATATGAAGTAACTACTTAAATTATGTTTAACATTAAACATTTGTAGTTACTTCTGTTGCATCCTAGTTAACAGTAGTTACGAAAAGTAATTGATTACTTTCTGTAACTTACTATATATTAATAATCTACTTACGTCAAGTTATTTTTAAAAAATTTTTGACCAAGGCATTTTCAGAAACTACCTGAGCGATTTCTCCGTTTAGAAAATTACTCCACCTACTTTCTTTAAATAAAAAAGAAGCTTCCCAATGAAATGGAGAAACTCCTTATCTATCTGCGTTTCACTAATTTACCTTGGACGACAAAACGATAGTCGTCACTCATGACAGAATCCTTACAAGTGGATAGTGTAAGAATTTTGTCTTCTGGTCCAAGCTCTACATTCATTTCGATTGAAGAGCGTGCTTGAATGTCGTCTAAAAATTTTAAGTAAATATCATTGCTCTTAAACTCTGTTTCAATATAATAAAAATCAATGGTAGTTTCATATACTGCAAAAATTTCAACGTTATAACCTTCATATAGTGTATCTAAATAAATGATAGGATGCTCGTTTGCATATTGCTGATTTAAGTAATTTTGAAGACTCCCAAACATCGTACTATTCTTCATAGCATGACCGTACAAAATAGTATTTTGGTTTATATTTTGCACATTATTACGATAGTCCATAAATACACTGCCTGCACGACTTTCTCGATCTTTATAATTATGATTTAAATAAAAATCATTGTTTTCAGCTTGTAAAATTGGATTATTAAGCTTTGTCCCGTCTGCAGAAATCCATCCAACAATATTATTATTTACAGTAAGTAAATCATTGAATTGTGGACGGATTGTAAATGGTGTTGATGAGATTTCATCTGGTTTATCTTCTAAAGAAGCCAATGTTGATTGGTAAATCGTTTGTACTTCTTCCAATGATTTTGAAGTCTCATAGTACGTGTATAAGTACTTGGCTAATGCAAAGCCTGAGTATAAGAATATCGCTAAATATATAAATGTTAAAAACTTAGATGCCCATATTTTCATCGTATCACCTGTTATATTGCAAGAGGTACCATGTAAAATCCAAATTGCTCATCCTCACTGAAAATGGCTTCGACCCCATAGACTTCTTTAATAACTTCCCTTGTAATGACGTTACGTGGTGCTCCTTCGGCTATTATTTGTCCAGCTTTCATCAGAATGATTTGATCGCTATAGCGAATCGCCTGATTGATATCGTGATGCACCATAACAATTGTTAAGCCATATTCCTCATTTAATGCCTTTACAAGCTCCAATAACTCAATTTGATAATAAATATCCAAATATGTTGTCGGCTCATCCAAACATAAAATTTCAGATTGCTGTGCTAAAGCCATTGCAATCCACACTCGCTGACGTTCCCCACCTGATAAAGCCTCTAAATTGTTTTCTCGTTTTTCCAACAAATTTGTGCAAGCAAGTGCCCATTCAATAGCTTTGACATCTTCCTCATGATTTCTTTTTAGCATTGAATGATGTGGTAGACGTCCAAAGCTCACTAGCTTTTCTACTGTTAAATCCTTCGGTACATCATTTTGTTGATAGACAATTGCTAGTTTTTTTGCAAATTCTTTTGACTTGTAGTGTACCAAATCCTTGCTTTCTAACGATACATTCCCCGATTTCGGCATATTGTTGCGGGACATAACATTTAATAATGTTGATTTCCCACAGCCATTTGGACCGATAATCGTTGTGATTTTGCCCTTTTGAATTATCGTCGATACACCGTCTAAATGATTTCGAGTATTATCATGCGATACAATAATATCTTGTATTTCCATGTCTCCTCACTCTTTTCGTAATAGGAATATTAAAAATGGTCCACCGATAATCGCCATAATGGTGGATGCTGGAATTTCAAGCGGTACAGTAATTGTGCGACCAATCGTATCTGCCACTAATATTAGTAAAGCACCAGCTAATGCTGTAAAAGGTATGAGCACCTTATGATCGTGTCCAACAATACGACGAGAAATATGTGGTACTAACAGACCGACGAACGAGATAACTCCTGCTACAACAACAGAAACAGCTGATAATAGTACCGCAACAGCGGCTATTACTAGACGAGCCCGAGCTATAGGAAAGCCTAGACTTTTTGCTGTTTTGTCTTGTAATACGAGGAGATTACACCAACTATATAATGCAAAGGAGGCTATTAATCCGACAGTACCATAAGTAACAATTGTTGATACGTCCTTCCACGTACGCATCGTTAAGTTTGAGCCTACAACGCTGGAAGCTGAAGTATTCAATGAACCGCCTAAACTAATGAAAGCCTCTGTTAACCCAGTGAACATTGCATTAATAGCGATTCCGACTAAAATAAGTTTCAATGGACTTAAGCCTGACTTCCATGACAACGCAAAGACGAGTGCGCAGGCAAATGCCCCGCCCATAAATGCTAATATAGGTGTCATAAAAAATAATGCTGGAAAGAAGGAAATAATAAAGAGCTGGACAAATGCCGCTCCTGAAGATATACCAATAACCCCGGCATCCGCTAATGGGTTACGCATAACTGATTGTAATAGTACCCCTGAAACGGAAAGTGCTGCACCAGCAAACAACGCAACAATGATTCGTGGAAATCGTAAATCTCGGATAGCCTCCATTTGACTATTTCCTTCATCAAATAATGCACCTATAAATTCAAAAAAGCCCATTTTAATGCTACCTGTCGTTGCGGCATAAACTGCTGAGACAAGTAATAATACAATTACAATTGAAAAGCTTACAATTTTTTTTGTCATACCGGACTTCCTTTTTCTTTTCAAATTCCATCATGTTACATGCACATTCACAACTTTTCCAATTATTCCTCGACATAGGCTTAATAGAAATATTAGAAAAGCAAGGCTTTGCTTGTTCTATTTACGATAAAAGATTTCCATTAGCTGTCCTAAAGCCTGTGGGACTTGTAAGGAAGCTGTCGTACCGAATAATTCTTCCTCCAAATCATAGACTTTGCCGTTTTTTACTGCGTTAAAATGCTTCCAAATATCATTCGTTTTAAATTCCTCGTCAAACATTTTTACAACTTCATCTGGCATACCGTGTGATAGTCGTAAAATAATATCAGGGTTACTATTATGCAAGTACTCGGTATTCGAAGATAAGTATTCAGCGTCCTGCCCTTCCATTACATTAATACCGCCTGCACATTTCACAAGGTCTCCCGCATAGGAATTTTCAGTTGCAACTAAATAACTTCCTGGAATACCAAGTAAGATTAATACACGAGGCCCCTCTTTGTTCTTTGCAACTGTTTGTACAGCATCAATATTTTTTTGTAATCCATTCACTAGCTTCTCGGCTTGTTCTACGCGATTATAGCGTTCGCCAAGTGTTTTAATCTCGGAAAGCATGGCATCCACACTTTGAAAGTTTAAAAAATTAACCGGAATTTTTAACTGCTCGAATTTATCTTGTAAATCATACTCTAACGTTGAAACTGATAACACATCTGTTGGATTTAATGATTTAACAATCTCCATATCTGGCTCCATTGCGTTACCGATCGTAGGCAGTTTATCGAAACGTTTTGCTAATGTTTTTTCTGTTTCAGGCACTGCTATAGCGTCCAACTCAAGCTTATCTAGAATATCTGCAATAACAACCGTTCCTGCAATAATACGGTGTTCATTCGCATCAGTTGCTTCAGTTGATGGCTGTGCTTTGCCCGTTGGTGTCTCTGTCTTTTCTTGCTTACTTCCATCACTACAGCCGACGACTACCAAAAGTAATGACATCATCGCCATTATGAGCAACCAACATTTCCAATTCTTTTGCATAAAGTCATCTCCTACTTATTTCTGTTCATTCGCATCTTTTCTTGCATTTTTAAAACGACGAACGAGCGACCAGCCCGATAAAATACAAATTACTACTAGCAACACTATCTTCACAATATTCAGCTGAGCAAGCTGCTGATCGACTTTTGAATCCTTCGCAACTTTTTCAATAGTCTCCTCTTTAACATCAGCTTTCTCGGCATCGTCTTTATCTTCAATAGGTGCGTCAAGTGTACGATCAAATGCTAACCGCTCTTCCTTAGGCACAGTTACAGTTGGCTGGAATGATGGCAGTGGCCGTGATAACTGAGTCGGCTTTGCAGGCTCCTGTTGTGTTTCCACTGGTGCCTTTTTGACTTTCTCTTTAACAATAACAGGTTGCTTTTCACTAGCTACTTGTGTAGAGAGTGCTATTACAGTGGGCTTACTTAAAAACTGCGCTACATGCTGTTGATCAAATTTTAGATTTACGAAATATTGATGATGATAAGACATCTCAGGTATATCAACTTTGACCCACATTCGTATTGGCTTTTCAAAATTACTAATTTCAAATTCAACAACTCTAGCATTGTTTACAAGTGAAATAAACTTTGGCTCTACCTGTTTTCCTTGTTGATCTACAGTTAAGCTTGTTATCCAATTAGATTTTAAAATTGTCATGTGAGCATAATATTTGCCGTTTTTTTCTTTTATTTCTGCAACAGGGTTTACATATGTATTCATAATGGATGGTTCGTTCTTTCCATCTACTAATAATACGTAATTCATTGACCATTCCTTATCATAGATTTCTTCTGAAATAGAGTCGTCAATTTCGTTTTTTGGAATAACTTCCTCATCCTTTTGCACAATTGTTGAAAGGGTTGTTAACTGTAATTGAAGCTCCTTGGAAAAAGGGACATATTCCTCAGAGGATGAAAATGCTACCTCACCTTTAATGATAAGAGGCCGATGTAAATCCTTGACATCAAATTGAACTAAATTTTCAGTCTGAACGTTTGACGAAAGCTCATTTTCCTGCTGTTCGATATGTAAATCTCTTATACGCAATGGCTTCCTTATAGCCAAATTCAAGCTAAATTGACCGTTCTTTACATCAATCGTCGCCAATTCGCTAAAAATATTGTCTTTCCCTCCATCTAGAGATGAAAAACTTAGTTCAACTTGATAACTCCCATTTTCTAATACAGATTCTTCAGCTTTTGCCTGAAGCCATGGAGGGAAAAGCATCAGTAAAAAAGTACTCAAAACGAATACTTGAACTATTTTTCTATTGCTAATCACTTGTAAATTCCTCCAAATTCTTTAAGAGCACAGTCACTTCCTTTCTCAAATATGTGAGAAAGGAAGTGGCTGTGGCTGTAACCGTACTATTTATTCATGTATTGTAATGAGCCATTTAAAATTTTTGCCATTTGTGTGCGTTTTAATGGACTGCTTGCATTAATAACAGTTTTGCCATTCGCATTTACAGATCCAGTCATGATTTTACCTGCATATAGGAACGCAAAGGCTTTCTTCGCTTCTTCACTTGTAACAGTTGCAGCATCAGCATAATAAGATAAGCTTGGATCACCATAGTTCAATTCTTTTCCTGCAACGTGTGCTACTGCACGGTAAATCATCACTGCTGCTTGTTGTCGAGTAAGTGTTCCATTTGGATTAAAGTTCTCTGCCTTTACGACTATTCCAGCCTCAGCTAAGGCATTGATTGCTTGTACACGTTCTGTATCAAGTTTCGCTGTATCTTTAAAGCCAGCATTTGTTGTAGAAGATAAGTTTAATGAACGTGCAATCATTAACGCAAATTGAGAGCGTGTAATATTGTCATATGGTTTAAAATTATCTTGCCCCTTAACAATTCCCTTACTGTATAATGCTAAGATTGCCTCTTTATTACCGTCATTACTAATATCTTTAAACGGATTCACTACTGGTTTCACTGCGCCTTCGACAGCAAAGCTAAATTGTACTTGATGGTTTGAGTCATAGTTCACGCCTTTTTCTGGCTCATTCACAACAATATGTAGCTGAGCATTTACAAGTTTCTTTAAGTCTGCCACTACAAATGAGTACTTACTAGTATTTGTTGTATCGTCTTTACTTACTAAAGTCGCTTCTATTCCCTCCACTTTGAATCCTTTAACATATTGACCTTGGGGGAATGTCATAGTAACTACGTTTTTACCATCTACTACTGATACGCCTACTTTTGGTTGAATATATTGCTTCATAATAGATTCTTCAGAAGTACCGTTTTTGTAAACAGTGACAGCCACTTCATTTACTTTAACGTCTTCTTTAACCTCTTCAGATTTACCATTTTCTTCAGTAGTAGTTACTTTCTTATTTTCTACTGCTTTTAAATCAAAATCATACCACTTGTCCATATTAGCTGAAGCTACGACAACGTGAATTTTCGCTTGTAATACTTCACCAGCTACAACTGGGAAACTGTATGTAATTGTGCCATCTGCATTTTTAACTTCAGTAGCATCTACTAACTTATCACCTTGCTTTGTTTGTAAACCTGCGATCATTGGAGCAGATTTTGCTGCTACCGTTAATTTTGCCTCAAATTTTCCATCCTTCTCAACGATTGTGCCTGTTGTAACAAGATGAGCGCTAATTGCAGGTTGGGGTTCTGTTGTACCAGGCTTAAAGATGTGGAAATCTACTACAGTATCAACATTTTCTGATTTAATTGCCCCTACTTTTACTTCAGCATTTGTAGTCGTTACTTCAGCTACCTTTGCAGATGCAAATGATGGTGCTGAAAGCGATGCTGCTAGCAATGAAGCTAGTACTATTTTTGTTGCGCGTGATTGTTGTTTTTTAGCCATTATTGACCCTCCGTTTTTGTTTGTATTTTTTTTCTATAAAGTAAAAATGCTGATCCAACTAATGCCACAATTAATAAATACGGTGTAACATCACTTGTTTGTGGATTCGGCACATGACTTTCAGAAGAATTTGTTGGTGCATTAGTAGTTTTCGAATCAGATGCTGTAGTTGTGCTTCCTCCAGATGCTGCATCAAATACTAATGAAACGCTGTATTCATGGTGATAATTAATATCGTCAATATCAATTTTCATAGAAGTTACAACAGGTTTCGTTAAATCTTTAACTGTAAATTGTACAGTACGAGTATCTGCTGCTTTATCTTCGTTTACTACAGTTGCTCCACCAGGCGGTTGGAATTTTGTGATCCATGCACTATTTTTTAATGTAATTTGAACAGTAGCTGTCCCATTTTTCAATGTGACCTTTGCTGGTTTTAAAAAATAATCATTGGCAATGGATACAGAGTTGCTCTCAGGTTTATTGACCTGATATTTTATCGAATGTGTACCGTCAGCTAGTTGAGCAGATGCTTGTGGTAACGCAAAGTTACAAACAAAGAAAGTTGCAAGCATGACGAACATCATTAATTTCTTCATGTGTTGTACGCCTCCTCTGAAAAATAATTGAAAGTAATTTATTGAAAACGAAAATCATTCTCATTTATACCCTCATTACCAAGAATAATCGTTTATGCCAGTGTATGTCAATAACAAAACCAAATTCGTCCTCAATACGTCAAATTACCTTCAAAAAAAGAAATATCACGTAAATAACATGTGATATTTCCTATATTTTTAATTAAAATGCCCTTTTCTATTTATTCATCCCAACTAGACATCTAGTATATTTAAGAAACTATTTCAATAATCGCTATAAGAATAAGTAGCCACCCTGAAATAGCGGTTGAGTGTTTTCCAATAAAAGTCTTTGTCAGTAAGACTCCAAAATGAACACCAGCTCCTACTGTGATGAACGAAAAGACACCGATAGAAATAACTGTCCAAATCGCAGAAATACCATTGGCCCCAAGTGCTATTCCTCCTGCTAAACAGTTGGCTGATAAGACAAAGCCGAGCGTCATTGCTTCTCGAATTGAAATTATATAATTTTTATCCTCATCAAATACTTCAGGATTTCCCAATATTCCTTGTTTAGAAAAGCGACTAGATAATAAAGTCCATATCCCAATCGCACAAAGTAAAAGACTCCCTATTAAATTTGCGAAATCCGGAGAGATAAAATTAATAACTACGCTTCCAGCTGTTACTGCAGCGTATGTGACAATCATTGAAATTAGAGCAATTACCGCATTGGATAATATGGGTATTTTCACTCGCTTAATACCATAGGCGAGACCAATTCCTAAATTATCTAAGTTGGCAGCTATCCCAATAAGAATGATGGCTATCCAATGCATTCTTTTCCTCCTCAATAACGTAAAATCCATTCTCACATAGGATATGAAGGAATAAAATTTTTGTTCATCGATGTTTTGAACGGAGTGCTTATTTGCGGTTTCAACGGATGACTTTGCTACATGCTGTATTGCTTGTAAAGTTTTCGAAATACGTTTGGCTATTTCATTCGACTGATTAGATGACTCTATTACGACATTGGCATTTTCAATTGCTTTTTGTATTTCTAACATAGAATATTTCAGCATTCCAATAAATGTTGGTACCTCATTAAAGTGCATAGCATCTTCTTTATATTGCATTCCACTGTTTTGGAAAAGCTCATAATCAGGCGCTACTTTATTATCAAAGTGTAAAAGCTCTTGCGTATTAATAGACACATTCGTAAATGTTTCTTCTACTTCACTAGTAACAGTTTGTATTTTTTGAACAGTCTCAGATGCTTGTTCAGCTAACAATATACTGTATTAACAGCGTGAAATAGAGGAAAGTAAAAAGGGAAATCGAACAGCATCGATCTCCCTTTTTTCTTTAATATAGCTAGTTTTGTCCTAGCCTCTCGTTTAAACTCTCTAAAATATTTTATTTTCCTCTTCGTTTTTTCTAATTTTCTACACTTTGATGATTTACAGGGAATTCCATAATAACTTTTAGACCTCTTTGATCTACATCATTTTCAAGAATAAGGCTACCATGATGTGCCTTCGCAATCCTTGCCACCATCGGAAGCCCCAAACCATGACCTTGCTTAATAGTTCCCTTTCTCTTTGGTGAATAAGGTAACTCGGTAATATCCTTTAATTGTTCTTGCGGAATACCTTTACCATTATCTTTTACGATAAAGCGATACTTGGAACCTTCCTTAGATAATTTGGTTTCTAGTATAATTTCGCACCCCTCAGGGTTGTGACGTATACTGTTATGGATAAGATTGTTAATTGCTCTAAAAAGTAATTTCTCGTCGCCCATGATTTGTGCTGCTTCAGTGCCCAGTTTTAAATAAATAGAATAGCGATCATCTATTCCGCTATTAAAAAAATCAGTGGCAACCTGTCTCGCCAATACCGATAGTCGGATGTTCTTCAAATGTAAAGGTTGCATTTCATACTCAAGCATCGAGACCAAATTTAGATCACTTACAAGTGATCGTAGCTTCTCGCCTTGACGCCGGATAATGCTAGCTTGATGTCTCTGCACCTCTGGTAAGTCTGAATTTTCCTCCAGGTCACTCGCATAGCCGAGAACTAGGGAGAGCGGCGTCCGAATATCATGGGAAATACCAGTAATCCAGTTGGAACGTGCCTCATCGCGTACCTTCAAAGCATCCGTTTTATGTTGAAGCATAGTAGACGTAGAATTAATACTCTGTGCCAAATCACCAAATATTCCTTTGGCGTCCAGCTGAACCACTTCTTCCTTAGCAAGACTATGAACCCCGTCCACAAGAGGACGCACCTTTCTTATAAGTCTTGTCCCAATCATAATAGATATTAGCAAAGCAAGTACTATATTAGAAATCAGCAACAGTATAAGCCTCAAAGGGAGAGACTCTACCCATTCTGAAAGATAATCAAATTGATACCTCCAGTGACTTTTCTTTGGATATCCTATCACAATAAGACCATCTTGATGCTCCCAAGTATAAACAGGATATTCCATAAGATAATAACGTGAAAGCTTGGCTACTTCGACTAGACTATACGATTGTGGAACATCATTAGGTAGATGATAGTCCCATAGCACATGGCCATCTTCACCGATTAACATAGCCCAGGCATTATTTTTTTGTAGAAGCTCAGCGGTATGCGCGTTTATTTGATAGTTGTCGCCCCGCTTATTTATACCTTGAACGACTTGCTTCACTACGTCTTCTGGGGACGGAGCTTGATTATTTTCTGTGAACACTAGCCCCCATAACATGACGAAGTTAAAAATAAGCAGAAATATTGAGATTAAAATAGTGGCAACAACAAATCGTCGTAATATGCGACTAACTCCTTCCACTTATCTTGTCTCCTTCGCTAACAGTTTATATCCCAGTCCCCTAACAGTGAGAAGATAAATTGGTTTGGAAGGATCCGTCTCGATTTTTTCACGAACTCTCCTAATATGTACCATCAATGTATTTTCATAACCGTAGCTGTCATCTCCCCAAACTGCCTGACATAGGGCATCACTTGTAACAATTTTCCCCTGATTTTCATACAATTTCACAAGAATAGCATGCTCCTTCGCGGTCAATGGTAGCTCCTTTTGATTTTTATTTACGACTGCACTTTCTAGATTAATGGTCTGTTCTCCAAGTTGGAAAACAGACAATTTCTCCGAAACAGGCGAGGAGTATACTCTTTTTAGAATTGCCGTAAGTCGTAATACTAGTTCCCGCGGTAAAAACGGCTTCACAATATAATCATCTGCGCCTAGCCCTAGTCCTAGTAAACGGTCTTCATCCTCTCCCCGTGCCGAAAGAAAAAGGATTGGCATTTCCGAGAATTGTCTGATGGATGACAAAAGTGAAAATCCGTCGCCATCAGGTAGCATGACATCAAGAATTGCTATATCCGGCTTATCTGTTTGACAGATTGACAGGGCGGAGCTGCAATCAGTTGCGCTATATATACGGAAAAAACCATCTTTTCTCAAAAAACCTTCAATCATTTTGCTTATCTCCGGTTCATCATCTACTATTAATATTTTTTTGTCTTTTAAATTTCCCACGCTACATCACCTGACTTTTATTATACATGAATAGGAGGATTATCAGCATTTTCCCAATTCCAGCCGTTATTCTTTTTATTTATTTTTCATACTTCTGTTGAACTATCACTGGCAACTCCTCATAGGAAACTTCTGCCCAATAAGTAACACCTCGAATACGTGTGTAATACAGCTGAACATAAGCTCCTTTTCTTAATTGTTTTCCTGCTGAAAACTCAAGCTTTTTTTCCTTCCCTTTCTTACTATAAGCAGTCACCTCATAGTCGTAGCGTTTATTATTATCTTGAACACCTGAATCGTTTATCAATGCATAATAGATAGTCTTTCCAGCAGGATTTTCAGGTGTCAACTTCTCTGGGGTAAAAAAGAACAACAACAAGCATGCCCCAAGCACAATGATAAGTCCCAGTATCAGCACTATTTTTCTCATCTAAAATTCCTCCAAATAATTAAGATGAAACAATATCTTTATTTTTCAAGCGGCGAATGGCTATCGATGCAAAAATAATGATGAAAGATAAATTTGTCACCCAAAATAAAATATTCTGTATAGCAGTCAGCTGATCTTGATTTAAGACACTCATGCCAATCGTGAGAAGTGAATACGGAAAAAATATACCTAGATTAGCAGTATACATACCTAAACCGATAAAGACTGCACAAAGACAAATGCCGATTGGTGTTGCAAAGCTACGTATTCGTAACGATATTGCCAATTGTAGAGCACTAATGGATAAAGTGGCATACCAACCACGTACGGACCAGCCAATCGTCTCTATAGGAAAATGGCCAGGTAAGGAGAACAAGGTACCCGCTAACCAGTACAACCCTAGGAAAAATGCTTGTGTGAACAGCATTAAGATGCTAACAACAAGCAATTTGGCAAGAAATATACTTGCAACCGATACAGGAGAGGTCAAAATCATATTCCAATTTCGGTTCAAATGCTCTAGTCTACATACATAGGAACAGCAGATGGCAACCAAAATAGGCAGGAAAAACTCCCCGTAAAATATGCAAACTTGATTCCATAAGCTGTACCATCCATTTTCCAAAACTCCTTGATTAAGATAAAAATTTGCACATCCAATCATCAGACTTATGCTAGGAAGTATAGCTAGTACAAGACCTATACGAGAATGTCGCAACTTGAGCAATTCAGCAAAAATACTTCGTTTTATCATCTTTTCACCTCAGATTTCCTGCCGGGATACATGGATGCTTCCGGCAATATAAAATAGAACGGTCATCGCTAGCGCAAGCAATATAATACCTGTCCCTACAGACTGTGTTATATAGAGACTCGTAGACTCCATGTAATGAAAAGTTACCGGGCTGAGGTCCAAATAATACGCCCATATAAAAATATGTCTTGCTCCAGCCGGGAATAGTCCTGCTGTCATCCCGATGAAACCGCCTAACATACCTAAGCACAGCGCAAAGGTTTGGTTTTTAATGGCTAGAGAAATCCACTGCTGAAGTGCCGTAACAGCGAGAGTCGTCAGCAAATTACCCACAATAAACTGAAGTAGAATCTCTATAGGAGGTGTGCCAGGGAAACCTTTCATCAATCCGAATACAATTATCATTACTGCCTGTGTAAGAATGCCAAACAAGAGCAAACTATTCGCACATATATACTTCGCTGCGTAGAGATTGCCGCGTCTTATATTAGTAGCAATAAGCATTTTCCAGGTCGCCCCTTTATGCTCCATATCACAAATACGGGAGACAACAATGGCCGAAATAATTGACATAAAAACCCCATTCATAGAGGATATATTGAAAATGATAGATTCCCACACTGCGTGATCCGGATTTTTAGCTATGGATCGGGTGATAGACATGAATGCCCACAGCATCTCCACGCCAAGAAATAGTGTAATCATGATCCATATTTTTTTGCGGCGTATTTTGTAATATTCTAGTCCTAATGTTTTAATCACAAGCTTCGCTCCTTCCCTGTCAGCTCCAGGAAAATGTCCTCCAAACTTTTCTTTTGCTCTTCAATCCTAGTGACAGGAATGTAATGTTCCACAAGTAGTCTATTTATTTCTGCAACCTCTCTGTCCGCAAGATTGTCGAATTCAAGACGGCTACCGCTTTTTGTTAGACTATAGCCTTGCGTGAGGAGCAACTCCTCTGCTTTAGTGTTGTCCCCGGTTTTCAGAAGGATTGCGCTTCTACCTTTTTTCCGTAAAGTTTCCATACTTCCTTGAAACAGGAGATTCCCCTCGCTGATAATGCCTACTGAAGTAGCAATTTGGTCAATCTCTGTAAGCATGTGGCTAGAGAGCAATACAGTTATCCCGTAGCGTGCGGGCAATGATTTAATGAGTTCTCGGATTTCACCAATACCTGCGGGATCAAGACCGTTCGTTGGTTCATCTAGAATCAATAGCTTCGGGAAGGCGAGCAAGGCCATTGCGATACCTAATCGTTGCTTCATGCCTAGCGAATATTGTTCAGCTTTTTTGTCCTTCTGATTTTCCAGACGTACGATACGAAGTGCCTCATGTATGTTTTTATCTGGCACATTTCTAAGTCTTTGCATGACCCTCATATTCTCGAGTCCTGTTAAATGCCCATAATAAGAAGGAGATTCGATCAAGGATCCCGTACGTTGTAAAATAGATGACCTACGTTTGTTTAAACTTTCCCCAAATACATTGATTGTCCCTTCAGAAGGCTTAATGAGTCCGAGCAGCATTTTTAGCGTTGTTGTTTTTCCAGCACCATTCGGGCCCAAAAACCCATAAATTTCTCCTTCCTGAACATAAAGATCTACTTTATTTACTGAATGAATAGATCCATACTTTTTGGTAAGATTTTGTGTTTGCACAATAGCCGATGTATTCATGGAAAAAATCATCTCCGTTCAAGTCTTTTAATTTCTGTTCAACTAAAACATTAATGAATTTACCTTTCTCAAATCTAAAGTGAGCCTTACGAAAGCCTTAAATTAAAGATTAAACGGCTCTTAAACATGAATTTTTTTCTTGCCCTATCTCGAATCTCCATTTAAGATTTTCAGTTTTATAAAATAAGCCAATTTGACAAAAGTAACAACCTTCTGATAACTTTAAGTTGTTACTTGTAAATATTTAAATATATCTCATCCTATAATAAAGAGAGGGAGATTTTATGAGAGTCGGTAAATTTTTGAAGATAGGATTGGCTTTAACATTAATGTTCGTATTAAGTGCTTGTAGCTCAGATGGTGAAGGCACGAAAAATAAAGAAAAAAATGAAGTGAACTTAGCCTATGTTGAGTGGGATACTGAAATTGCCTCTACGAACGTAGTAGGACAAGTTCTAGAGGATTTAGGATATGATGTAACACTAACACCACTAGATAACGGAATTATGTGGGAAGCTCTTGCAAAAGGAGAGGTTGACGGTATGGTGTCAGCTTGGTTACCACAAACACATGCCCCACAAGTTGAGAAGTACAAAGATAAAATAGTAGATTTAGGAGAAAACCTTTCAGGTGCAAAAATTGGCTTAGTTGTTCCTAGTTATATGGATGTAAATTCTATCGAGGATTTAACAGATGAAGCTGGTAAAACGATAACTGGCATTGATCCAGGAGCAAATATGACAGCAACTACGGAAAATGCTTATAAAGAATATAGTAATCTTGAAGGCTGGAATGTTGTTACCTCATCTGGAGGTGCGATGACAGCAGCCCTTACTCAAGCCATTGCGAAAAAAGAAGAAATCATCGTTACTGGTTGGTCTCCACATTGGAAATTTAACGCGTTTGATTTAAAATATTTAGACGATCCTAAAGGTATATACGGAGCCGAAGAATATATTGGGACATTTGCACGTAAAGGATTGAAAGAAGATAGTCCGGAAGTGTATAGTGTTCTTAAAAACTTCCACTGGACTCCGGAAGATATTGAAAGTGTTATGTTTGATATTATGAAAGGCGCTGATCCTAAAGAGGCCGCAAAAAAATGGATTAAAGACAATGAAGATAAAGTTTCAGAGTGGACAAAAGATGCAAAATAAGCACACGGTGAGTTTCCTATATTCGTCTAGCATTTCATATTAGGAATAGAATTAAAGACAACAAAATATCTTCTGCGCTTTAGTTAGACGTTCAGCCAAAAAACATAGTTTCTGCAACTAAAAAGTCGATTCCCAGTACAATATGGAATCGACTTTTTTATTTTATGCTGCGATTGTTAAACATTTGAATCAACTAATCTATGATGCGTTTGGTTCAAATTATGTACTTTTCCATATAAAACGCTTCGCACCTAGTATAACGAGTGATACAATGATGCCCCCAATAATCATCATACAAATAGAGATTAAGAGGCCGATTCCAGGCACTGATTCGTGGTAGGTTATGATTGGTGGTACGCCATATTGATGTGGAGAGATAGCAAACCTCATAATTTCTAGATATGTGAGGTGAAAGCCAATCGAGGTCCAAAGGCTTCCGGTCCACAAACGGAGCAATTGCAAACAAATTCCAAAGCAAAAAATTAATATGATATAAAAGATGTTAATGGATACTCCTGGTGTAAATCCAATGAGCGCTTGAATCAGGGCAACCGCTACAGTGACAGATACAAATAGTAAGGTTTGAAATAATACTGATAGCCAAGCGGCAAATCTATGACGTAAGACATCATATAGCATACCTCGCAATCCCAATTCCTCTGGCAAAGCCTCATAAAAAATAGCAAATAAAATATTAATTAGTAGCGCACCAAACCACTGATTAGGTGTATGCCAGTCTTCAATGACTATCCACCCTTGCAGACTGGCTATAATGAATCCCAATGAAGCCAGTGCACTTGCCAAGAGAACCCCAGTAATAAAGTGATTTAGCCTTTTCCAAGAATATACCGGCACCTTAGGTTTAACTCCTATCATCCGATAAACATGCTTATATAAATACAAAATAATAGGCACAACTAGCCCGCTCATCACAAGACCTTGGATAAAATATTGAGAATATCTTGATGAGTCGAACAACTGTGCAGAAACTTCACCGGAAAGAGAAGCTAAGAACAAACTAGCAACTAATGTTGACCATCCAGCGAGCATAAGAAGTTTCCATTTCATATATCATTTTCCTCCCATGTGCATTTTCATTAAGTTATTCAAACTAATTCAAATATTGTTCATATACTTTATATACAATATATACAAAGAGCGAATGTTTTGCAAGCCCAATGATTATAGAAATTGAAATTTGCTGCCTGCTTCCTTCACATTCAGGTTACCACGGACACTTTTTGCACTTAGTCGGCCACTACTTCTGTTTTAGTTGTTTGGATTTGCCCCATTTATTGCGTCCATTATGGGCGCACGAAAAAATCCATTTACGGATCCGTAAATGGATTTTTTCTAATGAAGCAAATTCATTAATGATATTACTTTTGAAGACTTATCTAGATAAAAAAGTAGTTAGTTTGATTACGATACCTCTCAAAGCGTTTCTTACAATAATCGGCATTAAAGCAGCTACGTTTTTCAGATTTTAAAAAAATTAAAATAACATTAGCTAAAACCTTTAGCCCACTGCTCCCTTTTAAGTATCTTAAATCTTCAATTGATAACCAATCTATTACTTTTAAATCTGTTAGATTTCGAGCCGCTCAAGTACATAAAAAAACGACTTACCTACCATAGGTGAGTCGTCTGAAATTTTCACGTTCCTGAAATATAAGGGGGGTTTCAGGTTCGTAATCATGAACTAGCAAACCTCTGGAGAAAAGTAGCTAAAGTTCATCCTCTCTACACTGTATTGTAGCCGAGGAATATTCCTTATACGATAATGATAATCATTATCAATTAAATTGTCAACAGTAATCCAATAGATTTTTATTTTTATTCAGTTGCAGTCTCCCACTTCAAGAAGTATTCGATGACTAAAAGGGTGTCAATTGTTCTAACTAAGTATGAAATTTTTATAAAAAAGATTCACCAATTAAAAGAACCATATTCAACTAAACCAACACTGGCCTACTCCCCGTTCGGCATAATCTCTCCTATAAATCCTATAAACTTGTCTAACTCTTCACGATTATGCATAATTGGAAAATTTCCACACACGACTTTCCATTCTCTTAAAAGCTTGTACTTTATTTTATCTTTAGTTACATCAATAACAACTACTGGGTTCATTTTTTCTCCTCCTACAACGTATCACCAGTAAACCCCATTATCCCCAAGTAGTATTATAACTTCGCTTATTTTCGAGATCTAAGTCCCAGCCAGCCTTGCTACTGGTGTTACTAAAGGATGGAACCATTAAGATAAGTATAAGAAATTGAATCCTATTAATTTTGCATGTAAGATATATAAAATATACGGTATTCATGGGTATGGTTCTAATTAATAGGAGATAGAAATTTGAGTGTGAAATTAATAATATTTGTAATATATGTATTAACGATGAATATCGTAGGATTCTATATTTATAGAAATAGCAAAGGCTGTTTAGTTACCCTAATGAAAGTATGGATGATTTTTATTACAATCTGTGTCATTGGTTTTGTTATTTTAATTGTAGTTTACGGTTGTGGTGATTTATACGATTGAAAGTGTAATGTCACCAGCGTCACTTCTAAGATGTTTGGGCGGAAACGATTTAACTTTTCTTTTCCTTTCCTTTACTAATTAATTTCCATAAATAGTATTATAATTTAGAAAAAAATAAAATTACAAAATAGAAACCTGAAATAACTAGTAAAAACCCTATACCCAATAACCAACCAATGAAGTTACTAAGGTTTAAGAAACTAAAAATTTCAATAGTATAAACAAAAATTCTTTTATAAATTGGCTTATCACTATAATCCCCTAATTCATCTTTTAATTGGATAAAGCCAATAGGAATTATAAAAAATCCTATTATGATAAGTACTATACCTATAAATAAACCTAACATTTTTATAAAAACACTCCTTTTAGGAAAAATCCTTTTTTTGAATAAAATTTTAATTTTCTTAAAAAATATTTATTTATACCATTACATAATACTATTAAAAAAAAGGATATTAAAATATCAACTAATCTTCACCGTTAGTACAATTAAAAAAGAGCTGTCCAAGCTGCTCAATGGTCTGTCTTCAAGTAAAGCACTCTGCGTATTATAAGGTCAGCCAGAGTAATAAAATGTACCCTATAAGATAGACACTTTCAAAAAGGTCATCTTATAGGGTATTTTTGTTTATAATGAAGAAAAAACGAGCGGTGGTTAATAGT
>NZ_JBIWGL010000051.1:0-21778 GCF_044763535.1 Lysinibacillus sp. NPDC095746 | reverse complement strand
TCCGTAGGATGCCACATTCAGAAACGGCTATCAAAGTGAAAAGAGCCTTTGACAGCCATTTCTGAATGTGGACATATAAATACACGGAAGTTACGGCAAAAAAATGTAGGGAGGTTTAAATGAGTAAGCCCAATTCATTTATCAATCAGACGTTTAAATAAAAATCAGGGTTGAAACTTTGTATAATATTTTTACACAATATTAAGGACTTGACTCCAAAAGCGCCACAAACCGACAAAACTTTTGCTAATCGGACACAGAAAACAGCTTCAAAGTAACAAATTGATTCACACTTTCAGTGGAAAGATGTATACTATAATGCAGAACAAAATGCATTACGCATTTATAGAACATATAACAATGACTACTCGTTTTTGAAACGGAAGGAAGAATAGAGAATGACTAAATCAATTTGTGTCGTTGGACTTGGCTACATCGGTTTACCAACGGCTGTAATGTTTGCCAACCACGGCATAAAAGTACATGGGGTGGATGTAAACCCGGCAGCAGTAAAAAGTATTCAAGAGAAAAAACTTCATATTGAAGAAAATGGATTACAGGAGCGCTTGAACAAAGCAGTAGATGAAGGTTTCTTAACGGCGTCAACGACACCACAGGAAGCGGACGTATTCATCGTTGCTGTTCCGTCGCCAATTAATCCTGATAATACAGCAAATTTAGAATATGTGCGTCAAGCTACGGCTTCGATCGTGCCATTCTTGAAAAAAGGTGACCTTGTCATTCTTGAATCGACAGTACCACCGAAAACTGTAGAGCACATTATGCTACCAGAGTTAATTAAAGCAAATCTTGAATTTGGTGTAGATTTATTTGTAGCACATTCACCAGAGCGTGTTATTCCTGGTCGTATTTTTGAAGAATTAGTGAACAACGATCGTATCGTTGGTGGGATTGATGACAAGTCTGCTCAAATGACAAAAGAGCTTTATCAAACATTTGTAAACGGTACAATCCACCTTACAGATGCCACTACAGCTGAGTTAGTAAAAGTAATGGAAAATACTTACCGTGATGTAAACATTGCGTTTGCCAATGAGCTTGCAAAATTAGCCGAGAAGTTAGACGTAAACATTTGGGAAGCGATTAAATTTGCGAACTATCACCCACGTGTAAATGTCCACTTCCCAGGTCCTGGTGTAGGTGGTCACTGTATCGCGGTTGACCCTTGGTTCCTAGTTGAGCTAGGTGGCGAGACAGCCCAAATTATTCACCTATCTCGTAATACAAATGATAGTATGCCAAGCTTTACAGCACAAAAAACACAAGCAATCTTAAATCAAAACAAAATTGCTGGTGGCAAAGTAGCTGTACTTGGACTAGCCTTCAAAGGTAACGTAGATGACATGCGTGAAAGTCCATCGACAATCGTTATTGACGAGTTACAAAATCTTGGATTAGACGTTATTTCATACGATCCACACATTAAAGAAAACAAACATGCTACACAAACACAAAGCTTAGAAGAAGCGACAAAAGATGCAGATATCATCGTTGTTCTAACGGATCATAATGAATTCAAAGCATTAGATGCTGCAGAAATTACAGCGAAATCAAAAATCGTCTTTGATACGAAAAACTGCTTAAAACGCGATAAATGGGAAGAAGCAGGCTTCCAGTTCCACCTTTTAGGAGATGCGAAAAACCGATGAAAGAAACAGTACTTGGCATCAATGTCAATACGGAAGGCTACGATGAATTAATGGAGATGGCATTCGAGCGTATTGAAACAAAACAAAAAGCGCTCGTTGTTGCCATCAATCCCGAAAAGATTATCAAGGCAAAAGAAGACCCTGCTTTAAAGAAGCTGCTTAACGAAGCGGAATTTCAAATTCCAGATGGCATCGGGGTTATTCTTGCTTCCAAAATTCAAAAAGGGCAAATTCGTGAACGTGTTACAGGCGTCGATATGATGATGAAGCTTTGCGAGGAAGCGGCAAAACGTGGCAAGCCTATTTTCCTTTACGGAGGAAAACCGGGTGTTGCAGATGCGGCCAAAGCAAAACTACAATCATTATTTCCTTCTATTAAAATAGTCGGCACACAGGACGGCTATGAAAAGGACGAACAAAAGGTACTTGACCGCATTAATGAAGCGCAGCCCGACCTACTTTTTGTAGCGATGGGCAGTCCAAAGCAAGAAAACTGGATTAATGCAAATCGCGATCAATTACATCCAACTATTTATCAAGGCGTAGGTGGGTCATTCGATGTGCTGGCGGGTACAGTTAAACGTGCACCAGAGATTTTCCAAAAATTTGGTCTTGAATGGTTTTATCGATTAATGAAAGAACCTAAGCGTATCAAGCGTCAAATTGCACTTCCATTATTTTTATTGGAAGTGGCAAGGCAGAAACGGTAATAATTTTTAAAAATTGGTATTGTCGTTTTAAATTGAAAGTGTTAGACTGTATTTGTATAGGAATTTCCTCTATGAAATAAATAGAATTCCCTGCAAGGAAACAACGGTTGGTAGCCCAAGCGAAAAAAGCTCAAGCATTTATATGCTTGAGCTTTTTTCGTGTCTGGAAATATAATGCTGCACTAAAACATAGATGCGTTATCCAAAAGTCCCACAGAACATTCACCGATATGTCTTCTTATTTTACGCCCTTACATTTTCCATAGAAGCAAAAAGAATTACCAATTTTAATAGTAATGAAAATGGCTTGCTTACCTATAATTGTTTATTAATGTAAAAACATTGAACATATAAGGTTTGCATCCAAATTATTGTTGGAAAAGATGTGTAATAATACTTGAAAAATCAGCTTAAATAGATGACAATGGTAAAAGAGAGTTGTATGTCCATGTTTTTCCGGAAATGAATTAGAAACTTTCCCAAAATATGATTGACAACTTTTAGGTATGCAACTATACTTTTATGTGTAGTTGTTTATTTACTGCATTTCTATGTATTTGTAGTAGAGACATATTTTATGAACTTAGAGGAGGAAATTTTTCTATGGCTAACCAACCAAAGAAATACAAAAAATTCGTAGCAACAGCTGCTACAGCTACATTAGTAGCAGCAGCTATCGTACCAGTTGCTTCAGCAGCAAGTTTCACAGATGTAACAGACACTAACTCGCACAAAGATGCAATCAGCAATCTTGTAGATGCTGGTATCATCAAAGGATATCCAGATGGCACATTCAAACCAGACCAATTTGTTTCTCGTGGTCAAGTGGTTAAATTATTAGGTCGCTGGTTAGAAACTGAAGGTTATGAAATTCCAACTGACTGGAATACAAAACAACGCTTCAACGATCTACCAGTAACAACTGCTGATAAAGAATTAGTGCAATATGCTGCACTTGCTAAAGATGCAGGCGCATTTAACGGTGCAAACGGCAACTTAAACTACTCACAAAATATGGCACGTCAACAAATGGCAATCGTTTTAGTTCGTGCTATCAAAGAAATCCAAAAAGTAGATCTAGTTAAAGAGTACAAAGATGCTAAATTCACTAGCGAAATCTCTGACCTAGGCGGTCTTAATACTGAACAACGTGAAGCAATCACTGCTTTAGAGTATGCTGAGTTAACAAAAGCAGCTACACTACCAGGTAAAGCATTCAAACCAAATGACACAATTACTCGTGCTCAATTCGCTTCTTTCTTAGATCGTACAATGAAACTTGAAGTACCATCTCATGCAAAAGCTGCTGTAAAAGCTATCAACAACACAACTGTTGAAGTAACATTTGATCAAGAAGTTGACAACGTACAAGCTCTTAACTTCGAAATCAAAGATCTAGAAGTTAAAAATGCAGCTGTAAAATTAACTAACAAAAAAGTTGTTGTTTTAACTACTGCACCTCAAACAGCTGACAAAGAGTACACTGTATCTCTAGGCGGCGAAGAAATCGGTAAATTCAAAGGCGTTAACGCTGTAATCCCAACTAAAGTTGATTTAGTTGAAAAATCAACTCAAGGTAAACTTGGTCAACAAGTAACTCTTAAAGCACAAGTTACTGTAGCTGAAGGTGCTTCTAAAGCTGGTATTCCAGTAACATTCTTCATCCCAGGTTCTGCTAACGGAGTAAAAGCTCCTGTAACAGTTGAAGCTGTAACTAACGATGAAGGTATCGCTACTTACTCTTACACTCGTTATGCTGCAACAAACGATACAGTAACTGTATACGCTAACGGTGACCGTTCTAAATTCTCAACTGGCTATGTATTCTGGGCTGTTGATACAACATTAACTATTACTGAAGTAACTACAGGCTCTACTGTCAACAACGGAGCTAACAAAGTTTACAAAGTAACTTACAAAGACCCAGACACTGGTAAACCAGTATCAGGTAAAACATTAAACGTTTCTGTTAAAGAAAACATTGATGTAACTGTTGATAAATTACAAGATGTTACTATTAACGGTGTTCGAGTTGCTCAAACAAGCTCTTCAAATATTGATGCTGCTCAAATTACAACTGATTCTAAAGGTGAAGCTACATTCACTATGACTGGTTCAAATGCTGAAGTAACTCCTGTAGTATTTGTTGGCGAGACTGGAACTGGTAAAAATGTTAAGCAATATAATGCTGATGCATTACAAGTAACAGCTGCAAAAGTTAAATTTGGTGCAACACAAGCTGACTATACTCTTGAAGTAACTCGTGATGGTGGCGAAGAAGCTGCTACTACATTTGAAAACGGACGTAAATATAAAGTCGTTGTTAAAAATAAAGATGGTAAACTAGCAGCTAATGAAACAGTAAATGTTGCGTTTAACGAAGATATTGATGGCGTTATCTCTACAACTACAGAAGCTAAATTTGTTAAAGTTGAAGATGGAAAACAAACTGGTTGGGATTATAAATATGATAAAGATGCAAAACAAATCATTGTTAAAACTGACTCAAAAGGTGAAGCAACTTTTGTTATCGGTAATGACAAAGCAAACTCATATGCTACACCAATCGTTTGGATCGATGTAAACTATCAAAGCGGAAAAGTTGGTACTTTAGATAAAGGTGAACCATCAGCAATTGCGCCAATTTCTTACTTCCAAACTGCAACTATCGATGGCTCTAAATTAGTTGCTAAAGATGGAAAAGGTGAAGAAGCTTCTAAATTCGTTGGAAAAGATCCAGCAAAATTTGAAGTAGTTCTTGTAAACCAAAGTGGTAAAACAATGAAAAACTCTGGATACACAACTCCAGATGTATCTTACTCTATTGAAAATACTGGTGCTAACGAACTTAAAGTAAAATATACTTATAATAAAGTAGAAAAAACTCAAGAAGTTGGTTCAAATCGTACTATTTCTGTGATTGCTGACAATGGTACAATTGAAGTATTCTCAGAAGAAAATAAATCTTCTTCAGTTAAAGTTCTTGCTACAGGTATTGCTAAGAAGTATGAGGGAGATAAAGTTGTAAAAGAATTTGCATTCAGTGCTAAAGAAGCGACAGCTACATTTACTTCTACATCTGAAGTAACTAACTTATTCTCTGGCGATATCAAAGAATTCAATACTGATAAGAAAACTATCGTATTTACTGATGGTACTAATGATAAATCAGCAGTAAAATATGCTGGTGAAACAGATACGAAATACACTTACAAAGATGTAAACGGTGCACCACTTTCAGAAGATGGGTTCATTGGAAAACTTAAAGATGCAATTACTGCGAAAAAATCAGTAAAAGCAACTTACGAGAAGAAAGATAAAGAAGTAACATTCTATCTAGTAACTACTGAAGGTGGAAATACTCCTCCAGTTGATACAGAAAAAGTAAAAGAAGATGAAAAAGCAGAATTAGAAAAAGCAAAAACTGCTTTAAATGAAGCAATTAAAACAGCAGAAGATGCTAAACTAGATGAAGCAAAATACACTGCAGATTCTTGGAAAGTATATGCTGATGCATTAAAAGCAGCAAAAGCTGACGTATCAAAAGCTACAAAAGCAGAAATTGAAAAACTAACTAAAGACTTAACTGATGCTCAAAAAGCATTAAAAACAAAAGCAGAAGCAGAAGCAGAAGCAGATGCTAAAGCTAAAGAGGCAGTAAAAGCAGAAGCTGCAAAAATCACTACAGCAACAATTGATACTACAACTAGTAAATTAAATTTACCAGTAGTTGCTGATGGTTATACAGTAGCAATCAAATCTTCTTCTGATACAGTAGTTATTAAAGTAGATGGTACAGTTACTCCAGATGCAACTGCAGATAAAGATGTTGATGTAGTATTCACTGTAACATCAAAAGATGGAAAATATACTGCAGATTCTGCGGCAATTAAAGTAACTGTTCCTAAAACTCCTTAATAAAACTAAACGAAACGTTACTTAATAAACTAGCTTGCTAGTGAAATAAGTAGATGACGACCCCATAGATTTAACTTGAAATAGTTAGACTCTATGGGGTCTTTTCTAACTATCGTATTTGTATTCATCAGGGAAGTTCTGATGCGTGGGAAACAGTTCCGTTTGCTCGCGAGCCTAATCCTCCTGCATCCAGTGCGAGTGTCTATCCGCTCAAAGGGGTGAAGTCAGGTGAAGTCGTACTCAAGGAATTGAGGCGGGGTTCTTTAAAAAATGGCTATGGCTAGGACAACGAATCCATGTAGGCTGTATGTGTCGATTATGTATGCGTAATTGCTAGGGGTTCATGCATAATTCTTTCATTTGCAATAATGAGGAGATCATCTGCATAATTTGGGAACTGTTAAACAGATGATGGGCATACTGTATAGTGGGAGCCTAAGGTCATTAAAAAGAGGGAACAAGACGATGGAACGTTTGAAGTCTTTTCGGAAGAGGTTCGATAGAAAACCTACGAAGTCGAAGAGATGGCAGCGGGTTCATAGTAGTGTGGATTGCTAGCCGATTGGACTTGTATGGTAACATATGAGAAGGGTAAAACTAGAAGGAGCGAAGGAACCCAGTCAGTAGTAGTTCTATGAGAAACTTATTTCCCCAAAAATTTGTTTCTTTCCATATGATATTTTCCAGAGGCAATCATGTTATGAGATTGCCTCTTTTTTAGTTAAGAGAAGTATAAAATAGCCTCTCAACCTGTAACTACCTGGTTGAGAGGCTATTTCTTTGCCTTTGCTTTTATAGTTATGCGATAGAATCTCTAGGTTTATATGTTAATAATCTGTTATAAAATATCAATTCTCTATAAAATGTGCGAAATTCTATCATTACAATTCATTAACACAATATAAATACTATAAAAATAGTGTATTAACAATAATATGTTTACATATATATGTAGTGGGGAAATATGTTTCGAATAGTTTACTATTGATGGCACGCCGTATGCGATGAAAGTCGCCTGTGCGGTGTAGGCCCAAACCGAAAGCCTAGATAGAGATATATGGTATAAGGTGGGAATAGCAAAGATAAGTTTACTTTGTCGTTAATGCATTCAAACGACACACATGCAAATTTGAACAATATTGCTAGAAAGGTGACTGCAGTTAAGGAGGTTAGAGCGAAAAAACCTAATGCATTACTATTAGATGCCGGAGATGTTTTCTCTGGAACTTTATATTTTAACGAATTTAAGGGACAGGCTGATCTAGCCTTTATGAATTTAATGCGTTATGACGTGATGACATTCGGTAACCATGAATTTGATTTAGGTTCGACATCTGAAGGACATCAAGCCTTAGTTGATTTCATTAAGGGAGCACAATTCCCATTCGTTTCAGCTAACGTAGATTTTTCAAAGGATGACAAGTTTAAAGGTCTATTTACGGACCTTATCTCCAGTGAGCCACAAAAAGGTAAGATCTATAATGGCATTATTAAAGAAATAAATGGCGAAAAAGTGGGGATTTTCGGATTAACAACTGCTGAAACAAAAGAGATCTCCTCTCCGGGCAGTGTTGCATTCGAAAACTATATCGAGGAAGCCAAAAAAGCAGTAAAAGCCTTTGAAGATAAAGGTGTCAATAAAATAATTGCCTTAACGCATATTGGGTATGATGATAACCCTGCATATGATAATGACCTTATTCTAGCGAAATCTGTAGAAGGTATCGATATTATTGTAGGTGGTCATAGTCATACTCAGCTAGATAAACCAACCGTTGTCAATCAAAATACGACTGGACAAGCAAAGGATCCAACGGTAATCGTACAAGCGTATCAGTACAATGATTATTTAGGTACTTTAGATGTTACTTTTAACCATAAAGGTGTTGTCGTTGAGCATAATGGTGCTTTATTAAAAGTAGCTAATTATGCTGAGGATGCACAAGCAGTAGAATTGTTAAAGCCTTTTAAGCAAAAAGTAGAAGAAGTCTCAAAGAGAGAGATAGGTGCAGAAGCGTTAGTAGCGTTAGAGAATCCGCGTACTGGTGGAGATAATACAAAGCCAAGTGTACGTAGAAACGAAACACCTTTAGGCAATGTTATTACAGATGGCATGCTTGCGAAAGCGAAAATGTATAATGCGAATGTCATTATGGCTCTTCAAAATGGTGGAGGTATCCGTGCTGGAATTGATCAAGGACCTATAACAGTTGGTGAAGTAATAACTGTACTTCCTTTCGGTAATACATTAGCGACAATGTCTTTGACAGGAAAAGAATTGAAACAAGCATTTGAAATTAGTGTTGGTCAATACCCAGCTGAAAATGGTGGTTTCCTACATGTTTCTGGTGCAAAGGTAGAGTTCGATTCTTCTAAAAAAGCTGGTCAACGTATCGTAAAAATTTCATATAAGGATACACAAGGAAATTACAAAGAAATTCAAGATAACGAGACTTATACAATTGCCACGAATGCTTTTACTGCAAAAGGTGGAGATGGTTTTGATGTCTTTGAAAAGGCATACGAGGAAGGACGAGTGACAGACTTAGGCTTATCTGACTGGGAGAACCTTGCTGAACAACTAAAGTCCTTAGGCAAAGTCAATCCAAAAATTGAAGGAAGAATTGTAGATGTTGCTAATAGTCAAGTACCTGATAAGAATATCCCAGAGTCGGAATTCTCTGGTACAGCAGACAAACCAAAGGTGTATGAAGGAAATGCAACAGTAGATATTAACAATATTTCTTTATTAGAAAATGCGGTAGTGAAAGGAAATTTAATTATTACAGGTGCAGTAAAGGATGAATTATCTTTTTCAAACGTACAAGTAGAAGGGAATCTAGATCTTTCAGAGGCAGATGCTAAAAAAATTAATTTTGATGGAATCACTGTTACTGGAGAAACAATTCTATAATTCTTGTGCAAAGTCTTCTCTTCGTAGAGAGAAGGCTTTGCATTTTAAAAACTAACTTTCCTAAATTTGAAAGGAGAATTAACTAGATGTCAAAGAAGAATTGGAAGAAGCCGATAAACGCCTTTTTAGCAACAACTCTAGTCGCGAGTGTTGCCGCACCAGTAGCACCCCTCACTGTACAAGCTGAAACATTAGCAAAGGATTTAATCATTTCGGAGTATATAGAAGGAAGCTCCTTCAATAAAGCCATTGAAATATATAATGGTACAGGTGCCGCGGTTGATTTAAGCAATTATACGTTAGAGCTTCATACGAATGGGGAAGTTACCGCGAAAAATAAAGCGAGTCTGACGGGTACTCTAGAAAGCGGAGCTACTTATGTTTTATATCATAAAGATGCAGCGCCTAACATTAAAGCAAAAGGAAATCTAGAAAACTCAACTGTTATTAATTTCAATGGAAATGATCCAGTCGTATTAAGGAACGCTGGTGAAATAGTCGATTCCATTGGACAAGTCGGTTCTTCAGCGGATTTTGCTAAAGATGTAACTTTAGTAAGAAAAAGTTCAGTCTTGTCGGGTGATACAAATATTGAGGATCCATTTAATACAGCTTTAGAATGGACTTCATATCCGGTAGATGATTTTTCTAATTTAGGGCAGCACGTTATGGATATTGATTCAGGTCAGCCTGTTGACCCTGAAGCACCGAAAGTCCTCTCGATTAAAGAAGCTCGGAATAAGGCTGTAGGTGAAACGGTAACGATTAAAGGTAGAGTTGCGGCGGGCTTGAAAAATACGTTCTCCGTGCAAGACGAAACGGGCGGTATTGCCGTAAGACCTACTAGTTTAGCTATGTCTATTGGTGATGAAGTTACTTTAAAGGGTAAGTTAGCTGACTATCGTGGGCTACTACAATTAGATGGTGCGACAATCGTTGAAAAGGTTGAAAATGTCGGTGCACCTTCTCCAAAGGTAGTAACAGGTTCTCAAGTAAATGAAGATAGCGAATCACAGTTAGTAACAGTGAAAAATGTTACGCTTACAGATGTTCAACAAGGGGCTGGATGGGCAAACTTTACTGCAAGTGACGGAACAAATTTCCTCGTACGAGATGAAACAAATTCGCTTGGATTAGCTGTCGGTACAAACTATGAATCTATCACTGGTATTGTTCAACAATTTGATAACGACTATCAAGTCATTCCTCGATCAAAAGCAGATATTGTAGTGGACAGTTCAGCATTAAAGCCTGCAAGTGCATCTCCTGGAAGTGGGACGTTTGTTGGAAAAACAACAGTTACTTTAACAACACCGACAGCCGATGCAGAAATTTATTACACATTAGATGGCACGGTGCCGACTGATAAAAGTCTTAAATATGTGACACCAATTGAAATTAGCAAAAATACGACTTTAAAAGCAATAGTTAAAGCGAAAGATGGCACATATAGCGAAATAACTACATTTGATTATCGCATTGCTGATCAACTCCAAATTCATGATATTCAAGGTGCAGGACATGCTTCAACCTTTGATGGTAAAACAGTTGAAGGAATTGAAGGAGTCGTAACTTATTCATTTACGTTAAATAATAATTGGTATTATACGATTCAAACGCCAGATGAATTGGCAGACCATGATCCGAATACTTCTGAAGGAATTTTTCTGTACAGTGGAAAGAAACCATGGCCAATAAAGGTAGGGGATTTAGTATCTGTTAAAGGTAAAGTAAGTGAATATGCTTACGATGGCTATGATGATAGGCAGCAAACGGATTTAAAAACAACTCAAATTAATGTGCGTGACGATCAAGATGGGAAAGTAGAAGTCATTAAAAGTAGTGTAGCTTTACCAAAAGCAATTGAAATCGATAAGCTAAAAATGTCATTTAGTCAAATCGACAGTGATCAACTCCAAATTTTTAATCCAACAATTGATGCTATTGATTTTTGGGAAAGTATTGAAGGGATGAGAGTAGAAGTTGGAAACGTGAAGGCGGTAGCACCTCAGGAGCATGGAGATTTAGTAACAGTGCTTGAGGATGAACCGACGGACACAATTCACGGTGGGGTATTGTATGAGAAAGAAAATGCAAATCCGAACAGAATTCAATTCCGACTAGAACCGAATGGCGCTGCACGCAATTTTGAAGTGGCAACAGGTGATAAATTTAAAGGGCCAATTACGGGAATCGTAGGCTATTCCTATCAAAACTTTAAAATCTATGCTTCTTTAGATGAGATGAAGGCTGCTTATGAAAAAGGAAATACAGCACCAGAGACTACAAAAATAGTAAAGGCAGAAGATAAGGTAACAATTGCCTCGTATAATTTGGAGAACTTCTCTAATAACAAAACTTCGACAACTGATGATAAAGCGAGAAAATTAGCAAGAGCAATTGGTATTGATATGGGTAGCCCTGATATTGTCGGCGTAACAGAGGTGCAGGATAATAATGGGTCATCTCCGGGTGATTCAAAAGCGGATCAAAGTTATAAAAGATTAATTGACGCTATTAAAGGTGTTGGTGGTGTCGAGTATCAGTATGTGAATATCGATCCAATTAACAATCAAGACGGTGGAGCACCGGACGCTAATATTCGAGTTGGCTTCCTTTATAATCCAAAGCGAGTTAAGCTGAAAGAAGGTATGCCAGCAGGAGATGCTACAACAGCAGTTGGCTATAAAGATGGGAAATTAACATTGAACCCTGGTCGAATTGATCCGGCAAATGAAGCGTTTCATAGTAGCCGCAAACCTTTAGCAGCACAATTTGAATTCCAAGGTGAAGATGTAATTGTTATCGCAAATCATTGGAATTCTAAAAATGGAGATACTCCTTTATTTGGTGCGATTCAGCCGCCACAGTATGGAAGTGAAAAGCAACGTAAAAACATCGCCAACATTGTTTATAATTTTGTTGAGGACGTTAAATCAAAAAATCCAGATGCAAATATTGTTTCTTTAGGTGATTTTAATGATTATCAATTCGCTGATGCACTTAAAATCCATGAAGGTCAATTGATGACAAATATGATTAATAAAGTGGATGCTTCGGATCGTTACACATATGTTTATCAGGGGAACTCACAAGTATTAGACCATATTTTAGTGTCAAACAATTTGGCAGAAAAAACGGATGTCGATATCCTCCATATTAACGCTGACTTCACGGACATGGCTGGTCGTGCAAGTGACCATGATCCTGTAATGGTACAAATCGATGTTAAGAAAGGTTCAACTGTTGAACCGATTCTGCCTGAAATAGTATATGACTATAAGAACTTCAAAACAAACAAATTGACAATAAATAAACCTAGTGTGGCAGTGCATTTAGATGCTCAATCTGTTATCCCAAAAGGTATTTTCCTGAAAGGCGCCTATGCGGAGCTACATGGAGAAGGCTTTAAGACGACTGATGTAATCCTAAGTCCAGCTAAAGCAGGGATGATTATCGACCTTAAAGGCAATAGCGTGAAAACACTCACAATTGAAGGTCCAAAAGTCAGTGAAATAAGAGGCGCTGAAAATATAGATATACAATCGATCATCTATAAAAAGGGCGCTGCTCCTGAACAAATTAAATTTACAAATTCGAAGGGGGATCCCATTGTGGATCCTTCCTTGCCTTCGGAAAACAAGCAACCAATCATTAAAAATCCGATTTCAAATAAAACTGTAGCTGCTGGAGAGGAAATTCAAATGGATTTAACAGATTATTTTTCCGATCCTGATGGTGATGAACTTTCATTTACGGCTACAAAGGGCACTATAAGTGGAAAATTATTAACACTCAATTTAGATGAGGGTAGTCATATTGTTGGCGTTACAGCATCTGATGGCAAGAAAAGTGTCACGACAAGCTTCAGCGTGACAGTAATGGCTAATGATTATTATGCAGGCGCATATAGCAAGGAAGGTCAAGCACTAAAAAAGGCTCTTCATGATATCATTTCTGAACAAAAGGTACTTTCTTATGATGATGTTTGGGATGCTTTAAAGTATACAGATGAAGATACTAATAATCCGAATAATGTCATTTTATTTTACTCTGGGAAATCTAGTCCAAAAACAAACAGTGGCGGCAATGTGGGAAACTGGAACCGAGAGCATACGTGGGCAAAATCACACGGAAACTTTGGGACAAGCAAAGGACCCGGAACAGATATCCATCATTTACGCGCAACCGATGTACAAGTTAATAGTGCAAGAGGAAATTTAGACTTTGACAATGGAGGCAGCCCAGTCGCTGGTTGTAATGGCTGCTTTAAAGATTCAGATTCATTCGAACCACCTAATCGCGTAAAAGGTGATGTAGCACGTATTTTATTATACATGGCAACTCGTTATGAGCCTGGAGATAAGGTTGATCTGGAATTAAATGACAAAGTCAATAATGGAATAGTCCCTTATCACGGTAAACTCTCTGTTCTTTTACAATGGCACAAGCAAGATCCTGTAGATGAAAATGAAAAACAAAGAAATGAAAGAATTTATGATATCCAAGGCAATCGAAATCCGTTTATAGACCATCCTGAATGGGTGGAGAAGATTTGGTGATGGAAAGTTCCGTTAATGCAGTGACCTTAGACTTTCGATATTACTTTCTTCTTTATTAATATAGAAGAGTACTTAAAACGCCACTTTAAAGTTAAGTGGCGTTTGTTTATCTCAAATTCTAATCTCGTTGAATCAAGACGTTGATTGATTTGCTTTAATTCGCTTAAAACTTCCTCCAACGCCGATTTCATCTCGCTTCTATAATATATCTATCTTGCTAACTATCTCTCTTAAATGTAATCCCCTCATTATAGCATAGATAACAAGTATCTCCATTGCATTGATCGACAAACTATGACAGACTTAAATGAGATATAATAGTTTTAGGAGAATGTTCAGTGATCAAAGAGTGGGATTTACTGCGTGTGGTGGCGTGTTTGTCTATTTTATTATTACACACCTCTTCATGGATTATTATGGAGGTAGGTGTAGAGCCAGAGCAGTCGTTTTATCTGTTTTTACGGATTGCGCTCTGTTATGCAACGCCGACGTTTATTTTGTTGTCTATTTTAATTTTGGCAAATCGTTATCAAGTTAAAATACCGAATAACTTTTGGCCGAATAGAATTCAATATATCTTTCTACCATATTTAATGTGGGCCATACTTGATTCTGTAATTGTAGAGTTAATTTATCACAATGGCTTAGTATGGGAAAAGTTTGTCAGTAATGTTGTTAACGGTGGGTTTGTAGGTTGGTTTGTTGTGGTTATGATGCAGTTATATGTAGTCTTTGCGTTGATGAAGCGGTTTAAATGGTCTATGGCTTGGTTTTTACCGTTATGTGTGCTGATTATGTTAATCCATCATTCATTGATTGCCTTGCCATATCCATTTTTTGAAGAAAATGATCTCATGTTGCGTTTACTTTTTACGGGCTGGCTTGGTTATTTTGCGATAGCATATGCGATGGGTGTGTATTATACGCAGATTGCTGCGCTTGCAAAAAAGTATCGTTACGCGATGGTTGTGTTGTTCGTATTATCTGCTATCTTTTTATATATCCGTCTGCAGCTCGGTTATACAGAGACGCATTCGAGACGACTTGATTTAATACCGCTTGTGATAAGTATCGCCTTGTTGGTAATTGCCTGGGGGCAGTCGCTACCTTATACGAAAACGGTGCAATTGCTAAGTCGATATGCGTTTATGATCTATCTCATTCATTGGGAGGTTCTACGGATATCAACAGGATGGTTTGTGGATCATTTTAATAGTACGCTTGTGCGAGTGCCATTGCTAATGTTGTGGGCGCTAATCGTTTGTATTACAGTGACGAAGTTAATTTCGATGCTTCCATTTAGTCAGTTCGTAATTGGGAGAATAAAAAAGCGTACCGCATAGGAAAAGCAGTGATTTCTTTAATTATAGAAATCACTGCTTTTTTTGTTTCACCGGTAGCAATTAGGAATGCACCGCTAGGGAATAGAAGTATCGCCAATAGCATCCCATTCCGCAGTTTCAATAGATTCACGAATATCGCATACGATACTAGGCATGTGTTCCAACCATTTTAATAATCCTCATTTTCAATTCAAATTAATATAAAAAAACCAATGCTATAAATGTCCAGCACGCCCTGTGCAAAAAGCCCGTGTAGCAAGAATCGCCGATACCCCCAAGAATATCGCTGATAAAAAGCATAGAATCGCTGATACCTCCAAGAATATCGCTGATAAAAAGCATAGAATCGCTGATAAATAGCTAAGAATCGCTGATACCTCTAAGAATATCGCTGATAAAAAGCAAAGAATCGCGATACCTCCAAGAATATCGCTGATAAAAAGCTAAGAATCGCTGATACCACCAAGAAGATCGCTGATAAGAAGCAAAGAATCGCTGATACCCCAATAAGATCGCTGATAAGAAGCAAAGAATCGCTGATACTCTCAATAGATTGCTGATAAGAAGCAAAGAATCGCTGATACTCTCAATAAGATCGCTGATAAGAAGCAAAGAATCGCTGATACCACCAAGAAGATCGCTGATAAGAAGCAAAGAATCGCTGATACCCCAAGAAGATCGCTGATAAAAAGCAAAGAATCGCTGATACCCTCAATAAGATAGCTGATAAGAAGCAAAGAATCGCTGATACCACCAAGAATATCGCTGATAAAAAGCATAGAATCGCTGATACCACCAAGAATATCGCTGATAAAAAGCAAAGAATCGCTGATACCCCTAAGAAAATCGCTGATAAAAAGCAAAGAATCGCCGATCCCTCCAAGAAGCTCGCTAATAAAAAGCTAAAAATCACTAAAAAGCTGATAACGATAATCTCAAGAAAATTGCTGGTAAAATATCAAATATTGATAGAATAACGGCAATTGCTGATTAAAAAGTGCCAATTCATAAGTCAATTTCTGAACGAAAAAGGGCTTATGTAATATACCAAAAAGCTAATAATATATGAAACTTGTGGAAAAATTAGATAGAATATAGGGAATATAAGAATAAATTACCAACCTAATTGTGACAAGAGTTCACGAATTGTTCACTAATGGTTTTTCATCAATTATTGCTTGAAAGTCGAAAATTGTAGAAATATGGATGGTAAAAATGACATGGGTAAGATGGTATATTTTCCTTGTGGCAGTAAGGTTTGTCTGTTAATTTTCAGGATGGTAGCAATGACTATTTTTGTACAAAATATGGTTAAAAAACCTTTAGAATTGAGGTGTTACCACAATTTTCATTCCAGGTATTTCATTTTGAAATTTATTATCTCGTACTCTTATAATGAAGTCGTAGTCACGAATATTGGCTAATTTATCTAGGAGGTAATTTCATATGAAACAAAAATATAGTAAATGGGTTGTAGGCGCAGCTTCAGCAGCCCTAGTAGCATCAGCAATCGTACCAGCAGCAAGCGCAGCAAGCTTTACTGATATTCAAGATAATGACCATAAGGACGCTATCTTAGCATTAGCAGACGCTAAAATCGTAGCAGGTTACCCAGACGGCACATTCAGACCGGATGCTGTAGTTACTCGTGGTAATGTAACTAAATTCTTAGGAAAATGGTTAGTTTCAGAAAATTACGAAATTCCTGCAGACTATGCAACAAAAGCTCGTTTCACTGATTTACCAACATCAACACCTGACAAAGAGTTATTACAATATGCAGCACTTGTTAAAGATGCTGGCGTATTCAAAGGTTCAAATAACCAATTAATGCAAGCTAATAACATGAGCCGTGAGCAAATGGCAGTTGTTTTAGTACGTGCTATCAAAACTGTTTATAACATAGATTTAGTAGCTGATTACAAAGATGCTGACTTCGAATCGGTTATCACTGATTTAGACAAAGCTACAGCTACAGAAAATCGCGAAGCAATCATCGCGTTGGAATACGCTGGTATTACAAACGTTAAAAATGTACAACAGTTCAATCCTAAAAACTCAGTAACACGCGGTCAATTTGCATCATTCTTACACCGTACAATTACTATGGGTGAACAAGCATCTTTAACTGTTAAAGAAGTTAAAGTTGTAGATGCTACAACATTAGAAGTAACACTTTCTGATGACAAAAAACACACGGTAACATTACCAACTCCACTTCCAGAAAACAAAGAAACTAAAGTAGAGTTCGTTATCAATGGCAAAACTTATTCTGCTGAAGTTACATATGTAACTGCGGCAAAAGTAAAATCTGTTGATGCAGTAAATGCAAAAACTTTAGCTGTAACATTCAATAAACCAGTTGAAACTGAAAAAGCTAAATTTGAGCTTAAAAAAGATGGCTTCAAATCTAACTTCTCTTCTATTACATGGAACGAAGATAAAACAGTTGCAACAATTGAATTAACAAGCAAGATTACTAAAGGTGAATTCACTGTAAACGTAACTGGTCTTTCAGATGAAGCACTAACTGGTTCTGTGAAAACAGAAGACGAAAAAGTTTCTCATATTGAAATCCTTGGTGAAGTAGCTCCATTAACTGGTGTTAATACTACAGCTACAATCGGTTACCAAATTAAAAACCAATATGGTGAAGACATTACAAAATTAAACTCTTCATCTTTAACACTTTCTACAGCAGGTGCTGATAATGCAGTTTCAAATGCAGACGGTTCGATCACAATTAATAAAGCTGCTGGCCTTAAAGAAGGCGACAAAGTAGTACTTACAGTGATCCACGGTGCTACTGCAACAACAACTACACAAACTGTAACAGTTTCTGCAAAAACTGTAGCATCTGACGTAACAATTGGTGCTCTTTACAACAAAGATGGCAAAACGTTAACTGAAGATACTGCTTTAGCAAAAGATAAATTCTATCTTCCTGTTACTGTAAAAGACCAATACGGTAAAGAAATTACTGACGTAAAACGTCTAAAAGATGAAGTTCTAGTAACAAATACAAACCAAGCTGTTGCAACATTCGGTGAATTTGAAAAACAAACAATCGAAGGCAAAGATGTAGTTGTTCTTCCAGTTGAGAAAATTGTAGCAACTGGTGATACAAACGTAATTGTTATCGCTAAAGCAACTGGTAAAAATGGACAAGCGACAGTGAAAGTTGCTGAAGGTGTACGTGCGGATTCAGTTACATTAGGCGCACCAACAAAAGTTGTTACTGCTGAAGCAGACATCCTATTCCCATTATCTGTTTTAGACAAACAAGGTAATGCTATTAAGGATACTACTGTATTAAACGGTTCTAAAGGTATCACTATTACTGGTGGAACTTTAGTAGAAAAAGATGGCGAGCTTTATGCAAAAGTAGCAGGCGCTAACGTCAAAGAAAACACACCAGTAACTGTTGTTGTAACATCATCAACTGGTAAAGTTGCAACTCAAACAGTTATTCCTAAATCTACAACTGCACCAAAAGTAATCACTGGCTTAAATAGCAAAGTGAGCACGGCTATCCGTGAAATTGCTGGTGAAAAAGTAGAAATCACTGCAAAAGACATCGTAGTTGAAGATCAATTCGGTCAAGTTATTTCAACTGATGAGCTTCTTGCAAAACTTGCAACAGCAAAATACACAATCGAAGCATCTACAGATGAAAATGCACCATTCGAAGTAACAGGTAAAATCGGTGCAGCTGACAACAAAATTACAGTAGCATACAAAGCAGGCGCTACTAAAACAACTGCTAATGTAACATTCAAACTTGTAAAAGAGGATAATACTGCAATTGAAGCAAGCACTTACTCTAAACAGTTCTCAGTTGTAAAAGATAGCTCATTTACTTCTTATAAAGTAGAAGATATTAAACCTATCTATGTAGCAGGTACTGCTGGATCTTTAACAATCCCAACTGGATATGGTAAAGACATCGTTGTGAAAGCAGTAACTGCTAATGGTGGAGAAGTTACACTTAAAGCAGGTTCTGACTACACTGTAAAATCTGCAGTTCTTACAAACGTTGCAGATGGTAATATTACTACTGATGATGCAGCTAAAGTAGAATTCGATAAAGATGCTAAAACTGCAACTGCAAAAGTAACAATTACAATCAATGCTACTGGGGAAGAAATCGTGAAAGAAGTAACATTCTCTAACGTTGCTCCTAAAGTAGAAAAAGTAGCTGTAGTAGAAGACGGTAAAGCTGATCAATACATTAAAGGTGAAACTGTTAACTTCGTAACAACTTCTTCTTACAATGTAGCTGCTGACTTCGACTTAGATGCATTCTTCAAATTAGCTGACGTAGTTGTTACTGACCAATACGGCGTAATGGCAACTGTTGCTGAAGCTGATGCTACTGGCGCAGTTAAAGGTCAAGCTGTATTTAACGGTGTTCCAACTGCTGCTGCAACACTAACTTTATCTAAAGTTTCTGGTGAAGTAGTATTCAGCAATAATGGTACAGCTACAGCATCTGCTACAGGTAAAGCTGGAGACGTATTCAATGCTCGTGTAAACATTGGTGGTCAAAGCGCAACTCCTGTAAAAGTTACAGCTAAACAAGACTTCAAAAACTAAGAAATATTTTTTAAACAGTGGAGGTTCGAGTTAAATCGAACTCTCTGCTGTTTTTTATTTATGGGGAAAATTATGACGATGGTAAGAAGAGCAGGGGGAATGGATAGAAAAGCGATAACGACGGAATGAAAAGTCACACGCTAAATAAAATCACAAAAATGACAAATATATCTTGAACCGATTCATATAGTGCTTCACCCCAACATTCGATAGAAAAAAGTAACTCTTCATAATAGAAGATTATGAAATATTTGGATTCCCTTATACGTATTATAATAGTATGATAGACAAAATATGTTAAGGGGTTGAGCTGGTGATGAAGAAGCATACTTTATTTCAAGGGGCATTAGTTGCTGCAATAGCGACAAGTGCAATTGTAGTAGTACCAACTGCACAGGCAACAGATAAATTTTCTGATGTTGATTACACGAAGGAATACGGTGTAGCGGTAAAGAATTTAGCTGAACGCGGAATTATTAAAGGTTATGCAGATGGTACGTTTAAGCCATTCGCTAATGTGACGCGTGGACAGGCTTCGAAGATTTTAGCAGGTCTTCTAGGGCTGGATACTAAAAATGTAATGGATCCACAATTTACGGATGTAAAACCGGGCGATGAATATTATGGGGCCATCGCAGCCTTGGAAAGTGAAGGGATTATCTCAGGGTTTGCTGACGGATCCTTCGGTGTCGATCAAGCGATTACACGTGAACAATTAGCGCGAATGCTAACGACCGCATATCATTTAGAATCTACTATTGGTCAGACATTACCATTTAAGGATATTGTAAAATATTCAGATGCTTATTACGCAGTCGCTCCATTGTTTGAGAATAATATAACGAAGGGGATTACATCAACTACTTTTGGCTTAAAAGAGACTGTCAATCGTTCGCAGCTTGCGTTATTTATTCATCGTCTTGAAGTTATGAAGGCTAAACGAGTGACCCAAACATTTACTGCACAGGAGTTTAATTCAACTAATATTGATGCTTATTCTAACGATAATCTAACGCCGGATGGAGAGCATGAGTTCTTCCGCATTCTTCGAACAAAAAATGATATGCAGATAGAGGCGTTACGAGAGGGATCGGGCTATTTCATGCTAGTTGGCTACAATATTGATAATGATGAAAATTATGAAATCGTCGAAATGCAAAAATATAAAATTGATGTAACAAAAGTAGATGGAAAATTACAAATTAACTGTCAACCAACAGATGAAGTGACACCTGGCTCAGCAATGATTTTTGAGCAAGATTTAGGCTTTGATCCGAAAAATATTCAGCTAACTACAGCTGCTGGACAAGCTGTTAGTAATAAAGTTTTCAGCTATAAGCCATATGAATTTGATGGCTGGGATGAACAATCGATTCCTAAGGGCGGTAACTATGTGCTGTCGTTATTGCAAGCAGGTGACTATATTGCGACTTTCTCTGATAATAAAGGACATTCGGTACGTGTAGGTATCCATGCAGAATCTGATGGCTATGGATTGTATTCAACATTAGCGATTGAAAAAAGCAGTGCGTTCATTCCCAAAAGTGAAATTGGCTTTAAGGTGAAAGATTTCAAAATTGAGCAATACACAGGTGCAATGCATGATCATAAAATAGTTGATGTCGAGCTTTCAGCAGATGGTGTCACTGTAAAAAGAGTCGGAAAAGGTAATTCTGCTTTTTCTGTCCGTCTGAATGGAGAAAATGGTGAGAAACTATATGTACATGGCATGATCCATGAGGTAAGTGGTATAGCAGCAATGAACTATGAGCTAGCAACACAAGAACAAATGGAGAATTCATCATTTAATTAAGAAACCGGTAGAAAAGACAACATCGCTGATAAAAGCAGAAAAATCGCTGATAAGCATCAAAGAATCGCTGATAAAACCAAGTAAATCGCTGATAAACATCAAAAAACCGCTAACAGCACAAAAGCCTCCCCAATCATGCGGGGAGGCTTTTATATACGACGGATTGTAATATTAAGTGCAACACCCAGAAGTCAATATAAAGAAAGCCCATAACGACCTCGTGTAAAATGTAGTTACCACACAAACATTCAA
>NZ_JBIWGL010000050.1:0-21833 GCF_044763535.1 Lysinibacillus sp. NPDC095746 | reverse complement strand
CGAAGAATAGTGAATTAAAAAACGGACACGGGTACGATACGGCATCGACTGCGGGTCTATTTGGCATGGAAATTCAAGGTGCTACAACGATATTCACTGTCAATTTGAAACGGATATTAAAGCTACTAAACGAAAATGAATAAGGAATAGAGACAGAAATAAGGCACTTCTTGTTCAAAATTGAACAAGAAGTGCCTTATTTTTATCTGAAAAAGGTTCGCTATTATGAAAACGTAAGTTTTTCAGTGCCCTCCTCCATTGCGGGAAGGCTTTTATTAATAATTTTTATCATTAATAACGAAGCTAATTTTGTTCCACTTTTATAATCGATGATGCAATGATAACAAAGCCGAGCATTAAAACAAAAATTAAATCCAGTAAACCTGTATGCATCGACACAGTAAATACCGTAATCGTAAAGGCATAGGCGACAGAATGGAAACTACGAATGCCTTCCTGCTTCACTTTATTATAAAGAAGCGAAATTAAAGCACCGTATAAAAAGAAACCAATTGCAACTAATAAATAGCCCCCATCTAAAAATAATTGACCGATAAAGGTTGGTGTAGTTGTACGATTTCCACGTGTAATAACCTTGCCCTTCTCTATACTCACGGAATTGACAACCTCTGTGACCATCATGCGAGGTGAAATTTGCTTACCAGGTAATATCGTACTAAAGATACCTTTATGGACTTCACCGTTTAAATAACCGTTCTCCTGCGTATACTCCATAATTGTACTTAATACAATATGCCCTGTTACACTTTCTTCATTTAATGCACGCACCCATAACGGCGTTTGGTTTACCTTCTCTTCAGCCGTTAACAGCTGGTCTCTCGCCTCTTCCGTTAGCTCCACATCCGGCTGATCTCTTCTATTAAATTCTAATGACCGGTCCTCCGTTAACACACGAATAAAACTAAACATAGAAAAAGCTACACCAATAACTAATAGCGTTGTTAAAAACCACGCCAATTTCACTCGTTTCACTACATAGTGGATAATGATGATGCCTGTAAATAGGATAATAATTAATGGCGTTCGATAGGCAACTAACACAAATAAAAAAATGATAAATGCATAGATAGAACCGTAGATAAACCCTTTCTTCCACGTCATATGCTTTTCTAAAATCATTTTATAGGATAGTAGCAATAACACTCCAAACCATAATAATTGACTAAAGAAGTTCAGCTTTGGATTTAAATTTCGGCGGTTTGATTCATCCGAAATACCAAGTCCGCTTCCAAAAACCATCCATATGTACGAGCATAAACCAAGTAACGTAAGAAACACGATAAAATGAATCACATATTTGCCTAAAAACGACAATCCAAATGAAGGAATTGTCCATTTCATCTTGTCTATAACGTAAACACCTATGTAATAACAAAGAACTGCTAAAATGACTGCGGGCCAAATGGAAACATGTAAATTGAACATTTCAAATCTATGCCAATCAAACATGCTCGTAAAGAAATATAGCAGTAAAATAAATGGTAAAAAGAAATACGGCGAAAACGTATCGATTTTATTTAATTTTCTTAAAAATTGTTTCATATCCTTTTACACCCCAAAATGCTTTCTCCCCCATACTTTATATTAATTTCCAATTATGTAAAACAAGAATAGTATACCATATTAACAGATTATTTTATATATTCACTCAATATTTTTGTTAATAATTTGAAAGTAATCAAGAAACCTATCGAATTATGAAAAGCCTAATAAGTGTTTTCTGTCTTCGTGGTTTGGGATACTGTTGTGTGCAAAACAATAGCCCTTCCTATCAAAAATGAAAATGAGTACAGTGCTTTGGTGCTACCTGTACTCGTTTAAAGGTTTTTAAAGTTTTCACTGTCTACTTATTCAACGCGAAAATCGATATTCTTTTCATATACGATAATTTCCTTTCCATCTTTATCAGTTACTGATTTTATCGGAATCATCCCATGTCTCTTCCAAAATCGATGTCCTGGTTCATTTACGTCAATAACACCTAAACGAAAAGTTTTCACACCTCTTTCTTGCATGACTGTATAAAATAAATCCATCACTTCGTTGCCATACCCATGTCCTTGCGCATCTTTATGAATTTGTAATAGTCCTAGCCATGGATAACCATCATTTGGATTTTCCATCAACAATTTAAGTATACCTACATATTAATTATCTTTTTGTATTAGAAAACGCTCAGCCCCTATTCGTTGGGATTCTTGGATTATGCCCAAGATTTCATCTTTCGTATAAACGTCTTTTTTCTTTGAAATTCGGTTAAAAAAATGATCAGAATTTAAAATACTTACTTCTTCATCGAGTAATTCGGGTTTGGATTTTACTAGCTTCATAATAAATGACCCCCTAACCTTCGTTCATTAATTAATAAACAATATATAATAAGTTTGTTTATTTGTAAACAAATATAACTTCCGTTTGTTATTCTAGATAACGAACGAAAAAAAACAGGCTCAAAATTAATTGAGTACCTGGGTATTTACCTTTTCTTACTACTATATTCGTTACCTGAGTTCACTTACGAAATTCCTATAATATAAACATCAAAAGTATTTTATTAGATTATAAAAAGCCGTACGACGAAGTAATGGAGACTTATAATTTAAGAATCCAGACAAAATGGTTTATAACCTATCCTAGTGAACCACCTGGCGATCGCTATTTGAAACGTATCATTGATTTAATATGCGAACGAGAAAAGATAACTCACTTTACACCTCACTACTTACGACATACATTTGTGACAATACAGTTATCTAATGAAAATCCCTGTTTCTACAGTTGCAGCTTTAGTTGGTGATACTCCAGAAACAATTTATAAAGTTTATGCACATTTATTTGAAAAAGATGAGGTGCACGCTTCAAATCTTATGGATGAAATTATCAATTTGAGTTCATTTGAAGAATCTGAGGAAATCAAAAACCGATGAAATTGGGGCACTTTTTGGGGCACTCACGTTTTTTCTCTCTCCCCTACCCATATAACTTGTAAATATAAAAACTCAAAAAAACATTATAAACGTTGTTATATCAACGTTTTCAAACAAAAAAACACCCGCATTTTAAACGAGTGTTTCGTAATTTTTTAGGATAACCATTTCGGGGGTGTGTTTTTTTCCCAGTATATATCCCCTAAATTGTTATGTGCCATAAAGTCGTCCTCGGCACTATGGTAGTGGAAGTTGTAATAATAACCTTCCTGTGGTCGTTTTTCGGTGCGGACATGAAAGCGAATTAAATCCATTCCTGTTTCATTACTACTAATATTGAAAATTTTTTCTCCATAGTTGCCACTTGGCTTTTCTGAAATTGTTAACGAAGCTAAAGATGAATCGTCTAAGCTAGCTACAGTCATCGCAATGGCTTCCTCCATTTTTGGGAAGATAATGGAATCAAACTCATTGCTAATTTTCGGGCCGATTTTTGAGCCGAATTTAATATAAGATTGCTCTTTAGCAGCGTCGACGAGCAATGAACTGTAGTCGACCGGTTCTTCTTGTATTTCTGTCTCTATCGGCAGAGCAGCTGCTTCTGCAGTGCTTGTCCCAGGTGATGGTCCGATAGATGCACGATTCGATGGATTTTGATCAAATGCTTCCCATATCTCATGTGTTGGCGTAATTAATCCAAAAGTTAAAAACGCAACCATTATGACGATACTTTTTTGAACCCATTTCTTCATTAATTAACACCTTCTCTTTATGTACAAATTGGTAATTCTATTACTTATATATACGCATAAGCCTATAAAAGGTTTCATATTTCTATAATTCATTGTACAATATTTATGTATAAAGTAAAAACTTCACATCTTGTGAAAACGTTTGTATAACCATCATCCTGTTGTCCCAAACTAATCGGGTATTTATTGACAGTATGCAGGTTAAATGTGTCGTTTTTTTTAAAAGGAGGTACAAAACATGGAAATCGCAATGGGTATTGGTCTTTTATTAATGTTAGGTTACTTATCATCTTTATGCTTCACGAACTAATACAATTCCTTTTTACAAAGAAAGTCCGCGAGCTTGCGGACTTTTCTACTTTGATAGCCAATTTTCCCGCTTACAGTCCCCGTAAATTAGGCAAGGGGCAGCCTCGCTTTTGCGAAGCCACCCCTTTAGTATTTAATAGGTAACATTTTTCGTAAATTGTAAAGTCTCAACCCAATCATCTGGGGAATATTATATTGAAACATTTAGTTTCATCACCGCGGTAAAATTCCACTGTGTGCTTTCTAACTTAAGCAACGCAAACCCAACCTTCTTTTGCGTCCTTGCAGCCCCAAAGCATGCGCCAGTGTGAATAAGTATCTTCAAAAACAAAAAGCAGAATTCCAGATTACGTAAATATGCCACCTAAAATAGCACGGTTCATATTATACCACAAGGTTGCGAAAAAGTAAATATTTCATTTTAAGTTACCAAGGTATAACAGCTGAACATGCAATAGAATACCCATGTAGAGTAGACCATGTTAATAAAGCATGCCAAAAATTTTCACAGACTGTGATAATTTGCTGTGGATTCGACAGCTGTCCAGACATCACCAGCTCACAAAGAACATCAAACCCCTCCGGTTGATCTGTAAACGCCAATGCCTCAGGTAGCACTTGCGCAGAAGTTGTAAAATAGCGTTTATGGTGTAAACCTAAAATCATCGCACCTGTTGTTGCAATTTTCATCGCTAAAATCGGTAAAAATGTTTTCGGACCTTGCACTTCAATATTTCTTAATTTCCCCATGTACTCATACATTTCTTCCACTAATGTTCGACAAATGGCTTCTTTAAACATCAAGCTATCCACCAAGCTCGCTTTTACTTTAAGCTCAGTGAAAAAATCCTTTGGGTCATAAATAGGTAGAATGTTGAAAAATTGTCCATGCGTCAGCGGCCATTCTTCATCAACTGCCGTCGCTTCTTCGATAATATCTTCTGCGCTATCAAAATTCACTTCTGCCTTCCAGTCCCCTGCCGTCCATTCATAGCTAAAGCTTTCATCTAAAGCGTTTAAAATACATTTAATTTCTATATCTGAAAATGGTCCATCTGTTTTTCGTGCTACCGAACCATAAAGTCCAATTGCTTGAACTTTTGAACCATATCTCTCTAAAACTTGATTTGCAATTGAATAGGCAATTTCCACTCTTTTTTCTCTCGTTACGTTTTCCGGACCAATCATATTTGTCTCTCCTTGTTAATTATTTAAATGAGATTATAATTGGCCGCGGAGGACCACGAGCTTAACGAGGAATCTTATCTGCCGTCATGTACAAAACCACCTTTCCGCTCCGCATAAACATTCATTATCTCAGGTTCATACACATCTTCCATCCCGTCAAATGATATGCATCCTTCTTTTACTAATTTAATTATTCTACTAAATTAACTATCCCTTTTAGCTAATAAAAAACATGTAAATTAGTAACAACCAATACTGTTTCACATTACCATATCTTAAATTTCACAGCAAAAATAGAGGCCCGTTCAAAATGAACAAGCCTCTTAAAAAAACAATCATTATTTACTTAAGTTAACATCTAGAACGCCAAAATGAAACTTCGCAGTTGGTCGTTCGTATTGCTGAAAATGATATTTGGCAAACCATTCTGAGCGAAAATGAGCCTTTAACACTACTCGCTTTCTCGCCACTCGTTTCGCCTCACTTACCCATTCATCCGTTAATGTCATATGTTCCCCAGCTAAGCGTAATGCTTCAAAATTATTGGCTTCTTCAATAATTTCTTCAAACATCGGATCCATATACACGACATCAAAAGTATTGTCCTGCAAAGTTTTCAAATAGTTAACTGCTTCAGCCCGCACCACTTCAATTTGACGCATACATGCAGTTAACGGCAACTTAGTCGTATCATAAGATTTTATTCCTTGTTCAACTATAAAGGCCACATTAGGATTCGCTTCTAGTCCAACGACTCGCCCCGCTTCGCCAACTGTATATGCCGCCAGCATAGCATCCGCAGCAAGTCCCAATGTACAATCAAGCACCGAATCTCCTTTTTTAAGCTGTGCCGCTTCCAAAAACGGCTCCGCTTCCCCACGAGCTACACGCTTTAAGCGAAATGCTGCTGAATTCGGATGAAAGAAAAACGGCTCATTTGCACCAAATGCATAATACTCAAAACGATTTTTCCCAGCAACGATTACATGTGCATGCAACTCCTGAGAGATTTTCCGAACAGAACGCTTTTTTCTCGGCTCAAACGATGCATCTAATTGTTTACACGCAAAAGCAGCGAGCCCCAACGATAAATCGTCTGGTCTGCCCGCTGTTGTAACAATCGTTTTTACTTCTCGCATGTTTGCTCTAAAACACCTGTTAAATGTGTAACAATTTGCTCCACAGGGAATCCTTCAATTTGTTCACGTGGAATAAAGTATGCCAATTGCCCATCCTTTAAAATTGCCATTGATGGTGAACTTGGTGGTACATCCTCAAAAAAGCTACGCATCGCAGCAGTCGCTTCAGGATCCTGCCCCGCAAAAACAGTCACAAGATTATCAGGCTTAACCGCCTCCACCGCTTCACGAGCAGCCGGACGCGCCAATCCAGCCGCACAGCCACAAACCGAGTTAATCACAACCAACGAAGTCCCCTTCGCCTCCGCCATAAACTCATTCACCGCATCAGCCGTCGTAAGCTCCGTAAATCCGGCCCCTACTAACTCCTCACGCATCGGTTTCACTACCTGTTTCATATATTCATCGTAAGCGTTCATGCTTTTACCCTCTTTCATATGTATTCGCAAAGGTTATTATAGCAAGGTTTTTCACGAATGTACAAAGACTTGCCTTTTGCCCGATTTCATAGGTTTTCCGGAGAAAAGTGACTTTTTCGTAATTTTGATGACTTTGGATTGATTTATTAAACACTTGTTACACACCAAATAATGGATTTTATTGTTAGGGTTTTAATTATTGTAGCAATCACTCCATTTATTTTAACAGTTCAAATAAGAGTTTTGGAAAAGCAATAAGAGAATGTTGAAGGCATAGTTAAAAATACATAATTCCTTCTTTTTTAGGAAAAGTAATATATAAAATAAATCCGGAGGTAGGTAGATTTTAATTGAAAAAAATATGCTTTTTTCTATTTTTGATTCTAACTTTTCCTATGAGTAATGCATATGCTATTACGACTGATTTAGAAAAAATATATTTAGAAAATGGAGAATATACTGAGGTGAACAAAGCTATTCAAGAAGGGAAGGCATCTTTTAAAAAGGACATCCCATTGCCTACTCGACTTCCCCCGATTTCATTTACACATGTTTTCGCATCATTTAACCACAAGAGTTCACAATTAACTATATATTATTTAGATGAAAACAACGGGAAAAAACATTACACTTTAGTTATCATACCTAACGATAATGATATGTCATATCCAAACAATGCAAAGAAAATTAATTTGGGAAATGGTCAGGAAATGATTTATTTCAAAAGTGATGGTTTTATAACGTATAGAACTGTGGTGAATGATTTCGAATACACATTTATTGTAGATAAAGCAAGTAATGAAACGATTAATGTGAATGGAATCATGAAGATAATTAATTCCATGATCTGAAAAATCTTTAGCCTAGGGTCAAAATATGAGCACATGATTATTTTTATTTTGGTGACTTAATAGTAATTCTTCAACCTGTGTTTTCAGGGCTTGATTAACGTTCTGTGTTGTACTTAGCTATACTACACCAGTGATTTCTTTATAAACTCAAAAACTATTTACCTCTGATTTTAAACTGTCAACAAATTCGTTTATTTGTTCCATTTTTACTCTTAGACATAGTGCAGGACCACTTTCTGATGCACTATGATTATTCTTCTCCCCTGCATCTAACACAAAAATTAATCTATAATAAGGCTCCCATTCATCCCTTTCATGTTCGGGCACTTGAAGGAAACCATGTCCAGGATAATAATAATTGCCAAATAGAGGAATGTGATAAATACACAAGCCTGGATCATGAGGTTCTAGCATACTTAGATGCATAATATCGATTTGTTTTAAATCATCTAATAACTTTAAGAAATCTTTCTTTAAGCAAACGATTTTTGTATTCACCTCTGGAAAAGCAAGACCAGAGCGGAAATGAATGTGGAATTCTACACTCTCATCATTAACTAATTTCAAATTTATTTCAACTTCACAACTAGATTGACTAAAATAATCTTTTAATAAAGCCATAAATAATTCCCCTTTACTCTAATTAGCGTTTGGTTGTACTAGATAAATTACAACAATCCACAGTTACTATACCACATAGATTTTGTCATACTATATATGGACTACCAGGAAATACTGGTCTTTTAAGTTCTTTTAACTACCGAAATCAGCAATCCCGTGTTTTTATAATCAAGATACAGCAATAAATGCTATAAATAGAAAATTAGTGATGCATAGCTAAGAAATAACAGAATGGATATGGCAAGATTCCAGTGAACCACATAGACGTATTAGATTAGAGTTCACTCACCAATTCCCTATAGGCTATGGTATTTCAAAGAAGAGAAAGCAATAATATACTGACTTAACAAAGAGTTACCTCATTTTTGAAAAGTCTGGTTTGAGCAGGACACCCGTCTCCCCCTCTTTTCGTTATCGATGCTTGTCACACACCCAAAAATGGCTTTTAATCCGCACTAACAATTTAGCAGTTTCTAATTTAATAGGTATTAATCACAGTTTTCTATTTGTCTATGTACTTCTCCCTCCAAATTTCCTAGAATGGTAATATAAAGGGAGGATTTTTTATGAAGAAAAAATTAATTTTTAGTGCAGCATTCGTATTAAGCTTAGGATTAGCTGGATGTGAAAGCGATTCATCAAACGACGATAAGCCAAAAGGGAATGGTGCTAAAACCGAAGAGCATCAAAAAGTACTTGCTAAAACAACAGATGATGTAATTAAACATTTTAAAGATGATGGTTTAGACCTAGGAGAAATTTCGGACTTACCAAATGATGAATTTGGAAATATCCGAAAAGAAGGTAAACGAATTTTAATCCCTTCTCTTGGTGCTGATTCAGGTGGTCGAATATTTTTATTCGATAATGAGGAAAATCTAAAAAATGCAAAGAGTTATTATGATGAATTAGGAAATTCCAGTCCTCTGTTTTATTCTCACACTCATCAAAGTGGAAAGTTCTTATTACAAATGAATGGTGATATGGAAGATAACGAATTTGCTAAGTATGCAGCTTCACTAGAAAAAGCTGTAACAGGTTCTACTAACATCGAAATAAACAAAGAAAGTAAAGCCAATAAAGCAGATAATTTAACAGAAGCGAATGCTGGTGAAGTTGTGATAGATGATTTTGCAGGTACATATACAATCACCGATTTATATGCAGCACCAACTGAAAAATACAAAAGTGCCGATGTTGAATTTTCAATTGATGGAATAAAAACAGCTAAACTAGTTGCACGTGATCCAAAAATGATTGAAACAGATGCTGAAACAAATGTCCTTATCCTATCTATAACAGGAGAAAATTTATCTGATGACACTTTAAGTTTCCATCCTAACTCAGCGAAAATGACTACTGACACAAAACGTCAAATCAATTCAATTGTTGAAATTTCTCATTTTGAGTCCGAATTTATTGGCAAAGTAATACAAAAAGGTGAAGTTATTTTTAATTTAGGAAAAGAAGGTTTAGAAGGTGTCAAAGAATTAAAATTTGTTTTTGATAGTGCTTCAAAAGATAACAGATTTATTGGTGATAAAGTAACAGTAGTTGTACCAGTAAATAAAAAATAGTCACTCAATTGTACTTCACCCCAAAAGTTAGACTAAAAACCTATCTTTTGGGGTTCACTACAGTTAGATGTGACTCATAATATTATTTTCTATGTAATTTAATCCTTTTAATTCAATCTTGGCGTTATACAAGGAAACCGAAATTACTTTATTCTCTAGACATTCACGATAAATGCTCGCACCAGAAATAAACCCTTTTTCTTGGATCATTTCAACGATTTCTCCGAATGTTTGTTTGTCTATTTCAAAATCATAAAACTTAGGCTCTTCCTGATTATTTAAACCTTCTAGAATATCTAATATTAATTTTCCCTTATCCAAACAATGCTACCTCCATTCTATTTAATAATATAGAATAAAAGGTAACATTTGTCACATAATGACTCCATAAAAAAAGCCTCACAGTGCTAGATGTAAGGCTCGTCTGATACGATAAAACATTTAATTACGTTATATCGCAAAGCAAAAATTGTATTTTCGTTTATAGTAGTTTGACTGAATTATGGTGAGTGGACACCACTACTTTATTTAGATCCATATGAAACTTTGAATTGACACATATACTGAAAATAAAAATAGCGCAATCATTAACAAACCATAAGCTTTTCTCTCTCTTTGAAATTCTTTAATTCCTAAAGTTAGAACAAATAAACCTAAGAAGAATATCATTAGGAAATTCAGTTGATAATCACGTGTGATAAGTCCATAAGCCGAGAGAGAGATTCCTATGATTGCAAAAACAATTTGTAAAATTTTCAGCATAATATTCCACCCCTCTTAAATTCCATTTTTTATTTATCATACAATAAAAAAAGAGGATATGGAAATGACTGTATCTATTTTTCATTCCTTGCTAACATTGGCGGCAGTGGGGGGTTTTTGCACTAAAACCTCTTTTGCTAGAACTTCTTCTTCCCCTACCACTCCCTCTTTTTCTAACATTTCTCCTTTTGTATCGTTTTCAAAAGTATCATACATTTTCTCTTTAATGAATAGTGCAGGAATTAGCCCCATGAATGCGTAAGAAATACCTAACACAGCTAGTCCAAATCCAATTGATTGTGAAGTAGCGATAATTCCAATAAGGATTGGAGCTATAGCTGCACCGATTCTTCCCGTATTATAAGCCGCACCTACAGCAGTCCCTCTAATATAAGTCGGGAAGCTTTCACTTAAATAAGTAGCATTTACACCATACGGCGCTCCATATACGAAACCTAGAACAGTCATTAAAACAATGATGTTTCCTGGTGATTGATAAAAATATATGACTGGTAGCATGATCGCTGTAGATACTCCTGCTATTACGAAAACCCAACGACGTCCAATTACATTGGCAACCCAACCAGCAAGTGCTTTACCAAAAATCGATGCTGTATATGTTCCAATTAAATATCCTGTCATCTCTTTGAAATTAAAGCCTAATTCTTTCACTATATACGTCGGTAACCAAGTACCTACTCCGTAATATCCGAATTGCAATAAGGAAGAAGTTAATATCCATAATAGAAAGATTGTAAAAACTTTCTTATCCCTAAACAACGCAAGCCATTCATTTGATTTCTTTACTTTTGATGTCTTAGCTTGTTTTTTAGCCAATCTCCAGCCAGTAGGTTCTGGTACTTTTACTCGAATATAGATCGCCACAACAACCGGGAAGATTGATAGTAAGAATAACGGTCTCCAACCATATTCAGGTAGAATCGCGCCCGCTAATAAAACCGCGACTAAATATCCTAATGAATAGGAAGAACCCAATACGCCCATAATAGTTGCTCTATTTTTAACTTTTACATATTCAGCCATTAACATTGTCGCTAATGAATATTCAGCTCCCATACCAATTGCTGATATGAAACGAACAATAATAAATTGTTCATATGTTTGTACAAAAGCTAAGAGAGCCGTTCCAACAGAGAATAATATCATCATATAAGTCATCATTTTAACACGGCCAAAGCGATCAGATAACCAACCTCCTAGAATTCCTCCAAGTGCCATCCCTAATAGCGAGAATGTACTGATCCAACCAGCAGCCTTCGTATCTAAGACGAATTCGTCAATTAGGCTCGGCATTACCAATGACAACATTTGAATATCCATACCATCAACTGTTAACCCTATAAAACTAGCTACAAATACAATTTTCCATAGATTTGAGTTTTTTTCCATAACATATCTCCCTCCGCATCCCTAGATTGTTTTGAAACAATTCTCTATAAGCAAAATGAAGATACTGCATAGAATGTTTTGGTAAAAAAGGGTATAATAGTATTGTTTTCTAGTTTAGAATTTCAAGTAGGGTAATATTATAGAGTGGAACACCGTTATGAGGATTGAACATATCCTACTTGTTTAACTCTGAAAATAATTTTTATTTTATTTAGAAACTAACGACACCAAAACAATTTATACGGTATTTATTACCTCCCCCTTTAAATAATTATACATTCTAAATTACTCTCTAACAATTCAGAAAAATAAGTTTTATTAGAGCGGATTAGCAGTCACCTAATGGAAAAAGTATTCTTATGTCACGAATGCTTTCACTAGTTAGCTAAAACATTTGTTATATAATAAAAGCCCTCTCCACTCATCTGCAGAAGGCATTATGTTTATATCCTACTCAGTTAAAATCTCCCGTACAACGTCCTAATACATACGTAAAAAACTAAACTTCCAAAATCAAATCGCTCTAATATATTCCAAATTAAAACAATAATGGATTGTTTTTTTATAAATATAATAGTAAAATTTACTCGAGGTCATTAATCCTATTTTTTACATCAATTAACAATAATAGAAGGAAATCTACTTAAACCACTATTGTTATTTCATTATTTAGCAATAAAAATAATTTTAGGAGGAACATTTATGAAAAAATTAGCTACTTCAATTATCGTAGGTGCATTATTAATCGGTGGAACAATGAGCATACCAACGCCAACAGAGGCCGCAGCGAAAAAATACAAAAATTGTACAGAGTTAAATAAGGACTACAAAGGTGGCGTTGCTAAAGATGCCAATGTGAAAAATAAAGGTGGAAAAACAAAATACGCACCTTTTGTATCAGCTGAACTATATAAAGCAAATGCTTCGAAAGATCGTGACAAAGATGGTATTGCTTGCGAGAGATAAAGTTTGTAATTCTGTTAAGGTGCATACCTTAAATTCACTGCCCTACTTGATGATCAATCCTCAAAACGTTAATTGGATTCTCTTCATTATTATAGGATTGAAAGTAAAAAGCACAGAGAGTTCTGTGCTTTTTACGTGTCATTATTCCGGAATCTAATCGTTAACTGAATAAATTGGTTATATTATTTCCTTTAAAAAATAAGACTATGTCTCCAATTGCCCCAATACAAAAAAATATAAAATAATAACTTGCAATCGTCACCTTTTTATTAAATATTTCCTTGAGCGCTTGAATAAACAACTCGTCAAACCTAATCCAACTTAATATCCAACTCGTTAAAAGAAAACTTATAATCATCATTTCCTTTTGCTCCCCTGTTATATAAACCTTTTAGTAAATACATCTTTTTTGTTTATTGATTTCTTAAATCTTTTGCACAACAACAGCTTTTGAAAACGGAAATGTATAAAAAAATTGCTTTATTTCAACGCGATTGGAAACTAAATTCAATATTTGAATGTATTCAGCAGTTTTACTGAAATCAGAAATAACTAATCGACCATTTGGCCTTAAAACTCGCCACATTTCAAAAATCGCCTTCCTTCTCCCTTCTACACTTTTAATGTTATGAACTACGAAGTTTGAGACAACAACATCGAAACTTCCGTCCGAAAATGGAAGTTCCCGAGCGTCAGCATCCACAATGTCGATTTCTGCCACATTTTCAGCAACCATATTAGCTCGTAGTTTAGCTTTCCCATTCCCTCCCAAATCCCATTTTGACCAAACATCAGTGGCTGTCACCTTACAACCCCTTTGAGATGCGGAAATAGCTAAAAGTCCACGACCTGTTCCGACATCAAGAAGTTCATCACGTGATTTAGTTTGTGCAAGACTCAAAATCACTTCTCTGTGTGCGATTTTGATTGTTGTTGAGTATGTAAACATCCAAAGGCCCGTCACAAGACAAATCAAACCATAGCTTAATACAAATCCATTGACTGAACTAAACACACCAGATAACGTAAATATCAGCCCGATAATAATTAAAAAGGCAACCCAAAATGGGGCGTCAACCCCATATCGCATGGTAATTTTCATTTATCTTGACCTCCTTCGCTACCCTACATACAAAAAGCAATACATAGTGTTTTCAATAAAAGGAACGTTTTGTTGCATAATAAAATTCCTGTTCATAATTGTATAAGTAATTTTTGTTCATTAGATTTACTTCGAAATTCTTAAAATTTATCTGTTTACTTCTCAAAAAACTAAATCTGGGAACAAAAATAGGATAAATGTTGCTGTTTGCTTTCTCTATTGCAAAATCCGCTTCATTTATCCTCTACAAACATTGATATATCAATGTTCTATTCTATTAAGTATCCTTAAATGAAGTAATACCGTTTTTACTCCATTAGATTTTTTACATTTCTATTATTGATTTTCTATTTGTATGGTTGCAAACACTTACTGGCTTAGTTGCATGGCCATTGTCATCTGTACACCAAGACTGCGATTGGAATGCGAGGAATATACCAACCCATCTATTTTCATCTTCAAAATGAATGAATACACCACCATCTTGCCATATCCCATCGTCTTTTCTAAAATCCCTACTATTTCCTTGATTCATATGAATATCATGAATGCCTCTACCTGGAGAAAAACCAAAATATTTATCTTTTACATCTTCAGTTTTAAATTTTTCTCCGTAAGCATAAACTGTCGCTTTTTTAGCCATAGCCTCTTGCATATATTTATTAACTTTTTCATTTAAGTCATTGTCTGGTCCATTTTTTGTTGCAGGGAGAGGAATCATTTTTTGGGGATCAAATAAGCCACCACGAATATAATCCAATGCAATTTCACGATTATCATTCGTAACTTCTGTAAATCCTTCTTCGTAATTTGGAATAATAGTTATTTGTTTTGAGTTGAAATCTTCACTAACAAAATATAGGACTTCTGAAGGCTTTACCTTAGAGGCAACATTGATCGCAATCCGATAATCCTCCTGACTTTTATCCTTCTTTGTTGCTCGAATATGCACTTCATAATGAGGCGTCTTATCATATGAATCCACAGGTCTAACGTCAACAACTTTACCTTTGAGCACTCCGTATTTGAATAAGGGCATGGACTATTACCTCCTATAAAGTTATGCTAATAAAACCTTATGCCAAGATTAAGTACATCTTGGAAGAATCATTAGTTAAATACAAGCTCAAACTTTTTATTGGTATAATCAATCACCATATGCCATTCTTAGCAATAACACTATCTTTTCGTTACAGGTTTACCTGTTTTCGTCCATAATCGATTTCCAGTAAACTATGTTGTATGATAAATCATTAATAATGTTACAGTCACTTAAAGTATTTGAGATAACCGTCATCCTCCAGTATATTCTTTTTCTTCATCATTCTTTTCTAATTTTTTAAAATTAAACCTCTCCATTTGTTTGTCTACAACTTTCAATTTATCCCCTCCCACAAATAATTTATTTTTTCTTATTACTTCTATAAACTTCCAATAACTCCTTCTACTTTAACTAAACTTCATCGCTAGTTGAAGTATCAAATCTTTTCGAAAAACTAAAAAGAAGCAGCCTTTCGACCACTTCCACATTTGTTTCCGACTCTAAATATCGTTGTACTGGAATATGCTTACTAATTGCTCACACAACTAAAACTTATAAAAAGTGCTTTAGCGAGTGACCATGCTACAGCTTTTTATTTTATACTATTTTCAAGTATGAACTTTAACATATTAATAGTAATGTAAAGCAAATACACCTCCAAATCTTACTAAGGAGCACTCTTATCCCTAGTACCCTTTTTATATTTCCAAAAACCAAAATCATTCCTTCGAACAAATCTATTTAAATGATGACCTAAAACCAACCATTTACAAACTACTTTACAAAAGCAATTTGCTTCAAAAACGACTAAAAAATTGTTGATTTTTCCCGTTTTTTGTTTTATATTTACAATATCCATGTGCTGTTTAACAGGTAACTGTTAGACAGCTTTTTAATTACCAGCATGCAACAATCCTAATATACCAATGACTATAATGAGTAACTCACCTATTACACAAAAATCCTTGATGTTTTTGATCCCCGCCATCATCTGACATATAAAGATCATTCACTAACCGTTTCTGCCTCTGAATCATCATTTATCCGCTAACGGCAACTTTTTTGAACATTTGACACCTCTATCTGTTGTCCATTTATAATCCTATCCACTATGTAATCAATTTTCTGCCCTATCTTTAGTATTTCTAAACCCATGCTCTTTTAATGGCTACATCGTCATTTTTCAAAACCACATTTGTTTCCCCTTGCTCCGATAGCTTCGTAGATTGCCTTGCAATGCTTGTTAGTCATTAATACACGCCGTTGTCATGGCCGAATAATTGTAATTGATTCATGTTACAACCTCCTGAAAATTATCTAAAGTATTTCGTGGAATATTGACAAATAAAGGAGTTGTTTTTAGTGTCTTCAAAAAAAGTTTCTATCGGTCTTACACAATTTACAGATTTTACTTTCAAAGGCGTTACAGGTAAAACTTCAATGGTTAGACAAATAAAATATCAAGATGAATACAATCCCGCTTTTGATTACTGGAAAACGTTACGGGATGGCATCCGAAAATTTCATGAGAACGAATTTAGTAACGATTACCTGCTTTCACTTGCTAACAAAGTTTCTCAAGCTAAACAAAAAAATTACCTGGAAGCAGTCAAGGCATATTTGAAATTTATTAAAAATAAGGAAATTGAATGGTTTGACCCTGGCAAATCCAATTGGTGTAGCGAATATTTAACTGTCCGTTCGTCACCAGAACTAGGATTAAAGATTAATGGTGTTCCACACTTAATCAAGTTATATTTCAAAGGGAAGGACGAACGAATTGATAAAAATAAATGCCGCTCATCTTTGACACTATTAAAACAATCCGATTTCACCATTGAGCATTCTCCTGATATAAAGCCGGCAATTTTAAATGTCCAAAAAGGTAGGTTAATTTCAGATGAACCCTCTACTGAGGACCATCTAATTGCACTTGAATCCGAAGCAGCACAATTTATGATTATTTGGAATAAAATTTAATCAAATTCAAGCCCCATATAACAGAAGATATTTTTTAGCACTAAATGGAATTGGTGCTGTGCGTTCCACCTAACCCTGTAATTTTTTAAAAATCTATTTTACAGGCTATGAACTATACAAAAAAACTATCTTGTCATATTAATAGTAATGTAAAGCTAATTTAGCCTTACACCTCCGAATCTTGTTACTAAGGGTCACTCCTATCCCAAGTGACCCTTTTTAGTTTCTTCCCTCATATTGTGCAGTAATTGATTCAATCTATATTTTCAAATATCTACTAATTATGTTATCCTTTTATAAGTTCTTAATCTAAATATTAGGAGTTCCTAGGCGATGAAAACACATTCGACATTTGGGTATCTCATATTAATTTTAGGCATCATGTTATTTTCAAACGGGTGGAGCAGATTATCTGGCACCTTCGGATATAGTTCATTCATTCCAAATAACTCTGTTGCACTACTATACATTTCTATAGGGCTTTCTGTAATGTTCATTTCATACTTTATAAAACCCCAAAAAAATCAATAATTTTACTGAACAATATTTTTCTCTTTAGCTTTACTTTTAGTATTTTCAATATTATGAATAAAAAATGGGGTATAAGTTCAATGTTTTCATAAAAATAATGAATCGGAGGAATTATAATGTTAATTAGAAGTGCAAAAGTTCAAGATTGTCATCTATTAAGCAATTTGGCTTATAAGTCAAAAGCCTATTGGGGCTATACAGAAGATTTTCAACAACAGTGTAAAGATGATTTAACTGTAAGAAAAGAGTACATAGAAAAAAATCCAGTTTACGTAATGGAAAGTGACAATAAAATAGTAGCATTTTATAGCTTTACTATTCATAAAAAGAAATTAGATACCTTATTCATAGACCCTGATTATATCGGTAAAGGATTAGGGAGAATGATATGGGACCATTTATTAACTAAAGCGAAGGAGTTAGGAATAAGCGAGTTTACTCTTGATAGTGATCCTAACGCGGAAGGTTTTTATTTAAAAATGGGTGCGAAGAATATTGGCTTTACTCCATCTACTGTGTTCCCTGACCGTCATCTTCCTTTAATGAAAGTTAATGTTTTTAATTAAATAAGAAGTAAAAACCAAGGCAGCAATTAAGCAATCTTGGTTTTTACATTTTATGAAGGTATAGGACTGAGGAAACGTACCTGTTTTATCAGGTACTAATGTCATCTGCCTGATGATCTCCCTGCGCATTACCACTATAAAATTTGGCTTCAATCCTTGATCAAGGCCCCTCCAGTAGTAAACTGATGTTTATCGTCGATTACTTCCATAAAACCTTTTAATTGGATAATAGGATTATCAATTCCTAACAAAGATTGATCCCCCATACCTTCAAACGGCATAAACAAAGTAACCTTTTCCCCTGGTTGAATATCTAATTTGTTTCCTTTAGCTTCAACCTTATATTCATTACCTTTATAAGCATTTTCCCCTTCCTTTATCATGAACGAAACAAAAACATTATTTTGTTTTATCACGTAATCACTATCATTTATCAATTTTATAGAATATGATATTCCTTCTTTTAGAGTTTCCTTTTCAATTAGCTCTAACTTAACTTTTTGTATATCATTTAACGTGAACTCCTTTTCACTATCGCAACCTGCTAATAATACTAAAATGAAGAAAAAACAAGATAATAATTTAAGCTTCAAAGAATTTCCCCCGTTACTTTTTGTTGTTTTTTCATCAAAAGATTCCCCAAAAAAATCATTCATCTTATTTCAATTAAGTGATTTTTCGATTTCCTTTAACATAAGTATAATCTCCTCAATTACAATCTCTGGCTCATCATGATGTATATAATGTCCACTATGACTTGCAATCCGAAACTTGCTTGACGTTGACAGCTTTTTGAATTCTGCTTGGAGTTTTTGTTCAATTTCCAATATCTTTTGAGATGGCCATCCCTCTTCTCCACTATCAGGTAAACCTCTTGCAATAATTGTGAGAGGAAGGTCAATTTGTCTTGTATGATCAACTATTTGCTTATAGCTCTTCATTTTATCAATATTTTCACTATTCAACGAAGGGTTTTCTAAATATTCTCTATTTCCTGCAACCAAATTTTCCGGCAAAACCTGTTCATACGCAAGTTCTTTAAATTCCGGTGCAGCGTCAACCAAAATCATGCCGCAAATGTCGAGTGGATAAAGACTGGCATACAATCTGGCAATCAAACCACCAAAAGAATGCCCTACTAGTATATATGGCTTCTTTACATCAAGTTCTTGCAACAATTTTGAAAGCTCTTCGACCAAATCATGACAAGTCTGCGGAACAGCTGCGACTGAACTTCTACCAATACCTGCTCTCGTGTAGGACAAAGTTGAAGTTACATCCGATATTCGGTCTTGAACCTTTTTCCATGTCTTAAAATTATCGCCTAATCCAGCTATAAAGATGACACTCGGAGCGCTGGTACGTTGATATTTTGTATATAGACTACGATTATCAGCGATATTGATTATCTTTTTATTATGTTTATTCACTTTTTATCACCTATTCCAATTATAAGCTTTAAATTACTTATATTTCCATGATAATTTTTAGAGTCCCAATTGATTTTTTTCATCATTCCAAACTCCGAGTCATGAACAACGTAACTTTCAACTCGTATTCCTTATCACGTATAATTAACGTCACTATGCTTAATTTCGGGTAATGCGTTAAGCCCCAATTAGTCTTCTCCCCTTGCCCTTATAGGAGCAAAACTTGCCCCAACAATTGTAAAGAACTAGCCCGCAAAAAAACTGAGTGTGCGTGACTCTATCCAACGTAAAAGAAATCCTGATAGTTCCAAAACCGCACCCATTATTGTATTTTCCATTGTAGTAATTAATCCAAAAAATATTTAGAAAGGACATTTTTCATGATTAGTGTTTGCTTATAGGCGATACTTACAGTGAGCAGCCATATTCTGATTGATGACTATACCCATTTTTTAATCACTACCGCTACCAGAAACGATTAAACGACCTAAGCCCTTTAGATTTCAGCTCAAGCCGTTTAATACACTTTTATTATTCTTCTGATCGGGTTCAGTTCAGTATTCTAAAGTTTTCTTAATTCATTCGTTGTTGCAATAGAACTTAAAATACCTATTGTTCCTAGAACTAATATCGACTTCGATGAACCAATAATTCCTAACGTTAATCCTCCTACTCCTACGGCAGTTGTTAAATACCTACTATATTTCAGTTTCGATTTCGTGGCTTTTGGAATTTTTATATTAACTCCAGCTAACTTGTTTACGCTTATCAACGTTTCATCTAATTTTTTTATCATTTTTATTTACCTCCGTTAGAATTAATTTAAGAAAATATCAATAGCTGGATTAATCAATAGCAAGAAACTGGAAACGACTACGTATATTCCATATTTTTTCTTTTTTAACATACAAAACAATCCAATAATAAACACCACAAGTGCAATTCCAATTGATATGTAACTGAAAATTCCTATAGTATTATTTTGTTGTAAGATATCTAATGTTAAATTAGCCAATATTGATTTCCCCCATTTTTAATTTTGTTTATGCTAGATGTCCCATTTGTTCTTTATTAGCATTTTTGTTTGCTTAAGAAGACGATATTGTAAAAATTTGATATATTGAACTCTCAAGTAGAAAGTTGAATATATCGCATTTGTTATAAACTAAATCGTTTTTCATCGCTGCAGTATATAATAATGTACTTAAGATCCCATATGCTTTTTCTTTAGGAATTCTCAAATTTAAATTTGAACGCTCTAAGACTTCATCAAAAAAATTCTTATCATTTTTCTTGAGACTTTCAATTTTATCTTTAGGTAGTTTATTTAAAAATAAATGATAATCTGGGTTGTTGAAATTATATAACGTAGGATGTTTAACATACTCTTCAAAAAGCCATTTCATTGCTATTTTAAAACCTTCAATACCTGAGTTAGTTTGTACTATTGAGTTCCATTGTTCTTTCAATTGATTTTGCATCATTGACAGTACTTCTAGAAATAACTCTTCTTTTGTTTTGTAGAGTCTGTAAAAAGATTCCGTTGATATTCCAACTTCATAAGTAAGAGAAGCGATGCTAGTTAATTTGTAACCTTTCGTTTTCCAACTCTGAGCACAGCTCTCACATAACTTTTGTTTAAGTAATGTACTATCTCTTACGGTAAAATTTTTAGTCATTAGATCGGTTCCTCTAATAAGTATCATTTAGATCAGTCCCTTTCATTTTGTACTTTAATTGTACGAATCGATTTTCTCTTTTTTCTTACCTATTCCTTACAAGTTTATTAATTTAAAAAACTGAAGGTGAACCAAATGGAAAAGCAGTGATATAGATTAGGCTTTAAGCAAGCTAAAAAAAGCCCTCCACAGAAGATTGTGGAAGACAATAGAAAAATTTTTATTTGATTCTTGTCCGTACAAATATTTTTAAGGGAGACAGACTTGCCTCCCCCTCAATGCAAAATTTTTTCATTCAATGGCCGCAGCCAAGTCATGTACCAACACTTCTACCTCCTTCATTCTCCCAACGATCAATGACAATGTATATACATCATCCTTTTTTATAAAAGTTTCATTTCTATACTAGGACTGGGCGCTTTCTTGGGCGTCCGATGAGCCGCTTCACTCGCGTTGCTCGCTCAAGTATAAATGTCAACACCTATATGTACATTTTTGCTCGTTTAAGGATGTACAAAATTACTCGTTTTCCGAGGTTAAATGATGCTTTAATCGGTATGA
>NZ_JBIWGL010000049.1:0-23977 GCF_044763535.1 Lysinibacillus sp. NPDC095746 | reverse complement strand
TCATACCGATTAAAGCATCATTTAACCTCGGAAAACGAGTAATTTTGTACATCCTTAAACGAGCAAAAATGTACATATAGGTGTTGACATTTATAATCACCTCTTTATACTTTATATTGTGTCGGCCATCATGTTGCTTGGTTGCTGCCGCTTCGCTTTCGCACAGACAAAAAACATGTTGCTGCCGCTTCGCTTTCACACAAAAATCTGCTGGCCTATACACAAAGCCGACCCTAGACCCGTTGTAGCGAAAAAGCGACAACTACAATTATGCCCAGTCAAAATACTCTCGATATTTAGCCGTTTTCAATGGATTTTTTCATTTTTTAAATAACGTGTATAGAAAATAATAAACAGTTTATACTATTAAAGATTTCACTTCAAATCCAATGACAAGGAGGGTTAACCCGATGAGTGGGGCTGACCGGTAACTCAGAAGGACCATCAAAGCTGGATAAAGCTAAAGCACAGTTGTCTTAAAGAATTTTAAGATGAATGCGGAAGCGAGGCAGTGTGTCATGGAGCACTATAAGTAAGTGAGAATCAAGCCCGGAATAATAATTATTCCGGGTTATTTTTTGTTTAATCACCTCATTAGCAATAAAAAATTAACATTTAAAGAAAGACAGGAGTTTGAGCCTAAGGATGAATATAAAGAACAACAAGTGATGTTGAATTTCCAAGTACATAATTTAACCGAGACTATTAACCATCTTGATCAAATTGGTGTACCTCTTGAAAAGGAAAAGGGAATCAGTAAATTCTGAAAGTTTATTTGGATTAAGGATCCTGATGGTCGACTAATCGAGCTTTGGGAAAAATAGCGGTTGTCATACTTTGTAAAATAAAAAGGAGGTGCAAAATTCCTTTGAATTAAGCACTTCCCTTTCTTCCTAAATCATGTTGTTTTCAAAAAAGAGTGAAGAGCATCGAAGAAACGCTTACCGTATTTTTCGAATTTTACTTCACCAATCCCACTAACATATCGTAAATCTTCTAGTTCCGTCGGTTTTTTGTCACATAAATCACGCAATGTTTTATCAGAGAACACAACAAATGGTGGTACTTGTTCTTCATCCGCAATCTCTTTACGTAATAATCGTAAATGTTCAAATAACGGATCATTGTCAACAAGCTTACGAACAGTAACAGCTTCTTTTCGCATGACCTGTCGATTCCCGAGTAGAACTTCTTTGCCTTCCTCTGATACATAAATAGTTGGAAAAGTGCCATGTTTAACGGCAAGTACACCCTCAGCAATTAAAAACTCAATAAAGGTTGAGACATCCTTTGAGGAATATTGTCCTTTTAAAATGCCATAGGTAGACAGCCTTGCAAAGCCAAATTCCGAGACCTTTTGATTTTTTGAGCCAATTAACACTTGGGCCACCATCGTCTTACCAAATTTTTGCCCCATCCTTACAACACATGCTAATACCTTTTGTGCATCTACCGTCACATCTTTGACTTCTCGCCCATCATTACAATTACTACAACGACTACAAGGTGCCCCTGCTTTCTCGGCAAAATACGTTAAGATGGCATTTTGTAAGCAGCCTTCCGTATGACAATAATCAACCATCGTTTGTAGCTTCGCTAATTCCTGTGCAATGCGTGTTTCATCCTGCGTCTGTTCAATTAAAAAGCGCTGTGTTTGAACATCACCTGATGCATAAAGCAAAATACAGGCACTTGGCAAGCCATCACGTCCTGCACGTCCCGCTTCCTGATAATAGCTCTCCATATTGCGTGGCATTTGATAATGAATAACAAAGCGTACATTACTCTTATCAATACCCATTCCAAATGCATTGGTTGCTACCATAATGCGTGCCTCATCTTTTAAAAAGCGCTCCTGCTCAGACATACGCTTGTCCTCTGACAGGCCCGCATGGTATTTTGCCACAGCTTCGCCCGAGCGACTTAAAAGCTCATAGATTGCGTCTACAGCCTTTCGTGTAGCTGCATAAATAATGCCTGCTTCATTTTTATTTTTCACTAAATAGTTTTTAATATAACGCTCTTTGTTTTCACCAATTAACACCGAGAAAGATAAATTGTCGCGTGAAAAGCCGGTAATCACCGTAGATTGCTCATCAATCCCTAATAATTGTCTAATATCGTCACATACAGCCGGTGTAGCTGTTGCTGTAAGTGCTAAGACAGTTGGCTTTTGCGGCCATAATGTAAATAATTTTTGGATTGCTCGGTAACTTGGTCTAAAATCATGCCCCCACTGAGAAATACAGTGTGCTTCATCCACCGCAAGTAAAGGGACTGATAAATTCGATAATACCTGTAAAAATGTTGCACTCTCTAATCGCTCAGGTGCTATATAAAGAAGCTTTAAATAACCTGCACTCGCTAGCTGCATTGTTTCGTTCACTTCTTGCACGGTTAAAGTACTATTTATATACGCGGCCGGAATATTTGCAGCACGTAATGCTTCTACCTGATCTTGCATAAGAGAAATTAACGGAGATATGACGACTGTAAGGCCATCTAGCATGAGTGCCGGAATTTGATAGCAAATTGATTTACCTCCGCCAGTTGGCATCACACAAAGACTTGATTGACCTCGTAATGTTTGTTCAATAATTGGTTCTTGTCCATTGCGAAATGAATCATAGCCAAAATGATGTTGTAGCATTTGTCTTGCTTGCTCCATCCAACTTTTCACTCCTCTGTTGTTAGGCGAATAAGCTTATACTCGCCCTGTTCATTTTTATTTATTTCATATACCATCATAGAGTTCGCAAATGCCTCTTGACCAGCAGAATTTGTTAGTACATATTCTATATTGGCACGAATAACAATAGTTTGGCCCTTCATGCTGATGTTTTTAATCGATGTATTGTAAAAACGAATTTTCGCTTGCTTAGTTGCGTAATGCGCTACCATATTATCCAGCGTGCTTTGTAAATCGTCTGAACCTACAAAAGCCTTCATGACACTAGCATCATGATTTTCAACAGCCGCTTTTAAATGCTTATAAAATGTATCTAAAAAAAGTTTTACCTCATCGGCATTATAAGCAAAAATATTTTTCCCGTATTGTTCAATAGCTTGCTGGACTGCTTCTTTATCGCCTTGTTCAATATATGGATTTAAGTTTTTGGATTGGCTTAGTCGATCACTTGTCTTCATAGTACCTGAGATCCATTCATCCAATAACTGTACAATATCTTTATAGGGTAATATAAACGGCTGTGATCCACCGTTTTGCTGGCGTTTAAAATAGATGCCCACAAGTTCACCATTCTCTGCTTCTAGAACCGGGCTCCCAATAAGTGTATTTTGTTTTGCATCTATGTAATAAGCTGCTACGCTGTCACTATATTTTTTAATGATGTATGGTAAGCTATCAACATAAACAGCTAACTGATTTAATTCACCTTTATAGACGTTCGGCACCTTTACCGATGCGTTATATGGTACTTCTAAAATGGCTATATTATAAGCGGTAGATATATAGTGCACCTCGGCTTCCATCAGTTTATCATTATTAAATTGCACGAGCGCAACTGGCTTGGAAGCGACGAGCGCACCATTTGTCAAAATATAGAGCTTCGTGTCTTCTTTTTTAATAATGACTCCTGCACCGATTCCGTTCTCCCCAACTACTTTTACTTCTGGTACAATTTTTTCTTGCTGCTTCGTCACAGCTTTTTCCGATTTTACATCGGTCTTTTCAGTATGAAACACCTCTGCCAATGTTTCATTTCCACAGCCCGTTAATAATAAAGCTGTTGCTCCAAGAATGAGCATCTTTTTCCGCATACGTTCACCAAAACTTTCTATCAAATCTGCCTCTGCAAAGGCACGATGTTGGTCACTTTAGCATTCAAGTTCAAAGCCTAAGTTCCGCTATCTTAGCGGTTATTTGTAAACCCGCAACAATAACCTCACCCTGCACCCACTTATCAGTGGTGATGACTTTTAGAGCTAAATGCCAGTTAAACATCTTTCTTTACTATCATAAACAAGGTTACAAAACGTTTCAAGTTTACATAATAATATTATTTGTGGATATGTGTTATAAAAATATTGCTCTTACCTTTTAGCCAATCCGTTATACCTATAAAAAACATCTCTTTTTTACATTTGCTATGAAAAATGGCTTATAATTTGCGCTTAAAATGTTATTAATAAAAGAAGTCTTCTTACTAATATGACCGTTCATAAATTTTATAGACAATATATTGTCCATTTTGTTATGATGAATTTAGACAATGTATTGTCTAAAAGAAAGGACTTCTTTATGAACAATGACTTATTTCTAATGCAACAAATATATTCAGCCCTCTTTTCTGTTGGCAATAAAATTCAAGTACAATCCGATCAATATTTAGAAAAACTAACATCTAGACAATTTATGGTTATTTTAGCTATTGCCCATTTACCTGAAGATCAAGCATCGTTCAACAATATCGCAAGAAAACTAGGAACGACTAAACAGAATGTAAAACAGCTAGTCACTACTATGAAAAATAAAGGCTATGTCGAAATTGCCCCTAGTCAGCATGATAAACGTGCGGTCAACACGACGATTACTACGTTTGGTAAACAAGTAGCGTTAGAGGCAGGAGAAAAAGGAACATATTTTTTAGCAGATCTTTTTAAAAATTTTTCTACTAATGAGCTCGAAACAATGTGGGCGCTATTAAAGAAGTTATTTAGTTTTGATGGTGAAGAACAAGATGGTTTTGAAGAGCGCAGTAACTTGACAATGGATGAAAATCAAATGGACATTCAGCTACAGGTTTTAAAGGAGTTTGAAAGACGAAGAAATCATATAGAGGGAGAATGAGAAATGAACAATAAATCCGAGAAGTTAATTAATAGTGAAGAATATGTCTCGGTTAACGGTGTAAATCATTATTTATTTCATTCAGGTACTAATTATGATAACCCAGTATTGCTTTATTTACATGGTGGTCCTGGTAGTGTTGAATCTCTTTTTGCCCATGCTTTCCAATATAAAATAGAAGAAACGTTTACGATTGTACATTGGGATCAGCGTGGTGCTGGAAAAACGCTTACTAAAAACCCCGATAAGTACCCTTCAATTGATGTGCAGAAATATAATAAAGAAAAGATTGTTTTACTCGGAAGGTCTTGGGGCACTATTTTAGGAAGTATATTTATCAAGCTATATCCTGAAGATATTGCTTATTATATTGGCGTGGCACAAGTTGTCTCCCTTCTTGAAAATGAGCGTGTTGCTTATGCAAAAATGAAGGAACAAATAGTAAAGGCAAATGATAAAAAAGCTTTAAAAAAGCTTGAAACTATAGGAACTTATCCAGGAGAAAAAATAATATTTGATCGTGAGTTTTTAAAGAAATGTAGGAAAATCCGAAAACTTCAAGGGCTATATGGTTTAGCCGTTAAGAGTGACCTTCCTGTTATTATATCAGCGTTTAAAAGTCCTATTTTTAAGTTATCGGATCTTTTCGCATTTTCGAAAGGACTAAAAGCAAATAGCAAAATCCATGAATTTTTAGGAGACTTTGACCTGGCGGCAGACTCCTCAGATTATAAAGTTCCCATTTATTTCATTTTAGGTGAGGATGACTGGCAGGCTCCCTACATTATTGCCGAAGAATACTTTAGTAAAATTAATGCTCCCCATAAAAAATTATTTATCATTCCAAATGCCGGTCATAGAATTATGATGGACCAAACCAACTTGTTCTCAGATACATTACTTCAGATATATAACAATGAACATTGTACGGAGACGTCTAGATCTTATAAAAGTTCATCATAAAAATGTGAACTAAAAGCCGATTATGGAGCTTTTAAAAAAAGACATGCTCGTACATTTAAGCATGTCTTCCCATTATTTTTTCTTAAGCATAAATGTTGTAGCAATTATGCCAATCATTAATAGTATAAAAATCAAATAGGTAAATGTATGGTTTCCAGTCACATCATAGCAATAGCCGATTAGTATTGGGATAATGGAGCTTATCATAAAGCCTCCTGAAAGCACCATAGATGACCAGCTATTTGCCTCCTCGTCATTTCTTGCCTCATCCAGTGGTAGCAATAAACCAATTGGAAATAAGCCGCTTAATACGATACCTATTATGAAAACGGCAATCCATAAAAAAGTCCCTGAGCCTAACCATAGCAACACAAAGCCAATCACGCCTAAGCTCCCTAAAGAAAAGAGCCAACCGATTCGACTGAACCATTTTTCCATTAGTATAGGAACCAAAATATTTCCAACCATTTGTACAATAGACATAAAAGTTAGCATAGAGCTTGCAGCAACAAGAGAAAAGCCCTTATCCTGTAATATCGGTGCTAGCCAAGACATTATTGAGAAGAACAAAGATGTTTGTATCCCAAAGTAAATTAAAATGGTCCAAGCACGTGCATTTTTCCAAGGATTTCGTGCTGCATTTTCTGTCAATACACCTGTCTCTGCCCGCTCTTGATTTTGTATTGCTAGTAACCATATACAAAGAGCAATAATTGCAAGTATTGCCCAACTGCCAAGCGCCATTGTCCAGCTCTCATGAAAATGATTAAAAAATGTTATGGTTAGTGCCGCACTCAATGTTGCCCCTGTTCCTATTCCAAAAGAATAAACACCTACCACGGTTGTAAAACGATTCGGGAATTTTTTCTTTATATAGGCATTTAAGATGGGTCCAATAAGTGCAATGGCAAATCCTGCAGCAAAACTTGTGACTACAAGTAGTGCATAACTTTCTTTTAAAAAGCGTAGCCCATTTGCAAATGCCAGGATCATTATTAAAAGCGTAATAGCTGTTTTTGTTCCGAGTTTCCTTTGAATAGGTACCGCAAATGGTGCAAAGAGACCCATACAAAACACCGGAATAGATGTTAAAAAGCTCATTTTTGTATTAGATAAATGGAGTGATTCCAAAAGTACATTAAATAGTGGTCCTATCCCTGTGACTGCTGGGCGCATATTGAGCGCAACGAAGAAAATACTAACAACCACAAGTACCATAGAAACACGCCATTGCTTGTTCTCCATACTTTCTAAATACCTTCTCTCTATTGATACGGTCAAAAATTCAACAAAATTTGTTAGACCTTTGAATTCTCACTATTTCCTTTTACCATTTTTTCTAGTATCGGTCAATTTAATGGTAATTATTAAAAAAATCATAAGACATAACGGCAGCTTACTATACTTACATTTTTTTTGGCGCTGCAATGCCCAATAATTCTAACGATTCTTTTAAAACAATGGCTACACAATGACAAAATGCTAATCGTGATGTTCTCTGGTTGTCATCAACCAATATTTTATTTTGAGCATAATATTTATTAAATACACGCGCTAATTGTAAGGCATATTTAGCAATTTGTGATGGATCTGCTTGCTCAAAAGCGTTGACAATTACATTCGGAAACTGTTCCAGTAATAACACAACTGGCCACGCTTGCTCCCCTAATGCTTCAAACGATACTTCGAAACTATGTTTATTTGCTTTTTCCAAAAGAGATGAGATACGGGCATACGTATATTGAATATAAGGCCCTGTTTCACCTTCAAAATGCATCATTTGCTCAATCGAAAAGTCAATATCATGAAGACGATCATTCTTTAAATCATTAAAAATAACCGCTCCTACACCAACCTGACGTGCAATGTTCTCTTTATCCACTAGATTTGGATTTTTTTCCTCGATATTTCGCTTCGCCGTAGCTATCGCTTCTTTTAGTACTTCTGCTAATAGAACAATCTTTCCTTTACGCGTCGACATTTTTTTACCGTCTTTTAGAATCATCCCAAAAGGTACATGCTGTAAGTCTTTTGCCCAATCGTATCCCATCTTCTCAATTACGTTAAATAGTTGTTTAAAATGAAGAGATTGTTCGTTCCCTACAACATAAAATATTTTTTTAGGATCATATTGTTGTTTACGATAAAAAGCAGCTGCTAAATCACGTGTAGCATAGAGCGTAGCACCGTCTGTTTTAGTGATTAAGCATGGAGGCATATTGTCTATTTCAACGACATACGCACCATCTGATTGCACAAGTAGATCTTTTTCTTTCAATTCTTTAACAACAGCAGTCATTTTGTCATTGTAGAACGCTTCCCCAGCGAAAGAATCAAAGTTTATCCCAAGCAATTGATAAATGGTTTTGAATTCTTCGAGTGATGCATCTCTAAACCATTGCCAAAGAGCTAAAGCCTCTCCATCTCCATCTTCTAATACTTTAAATGCAGCACGCCCCTGTTCATTGAGTGTTTCATCCTGCTCCGCTTCTTCATGGAACTTTACATATATTTTTAACAGTTCCTCTATTGGGGCAGCTTCAATTACTTTTTGTTCTCCCCATTTTCGATAGGCAACGATTAACTTACCAAACTGTGTGCCCCAGTCACCTATATGATTTATACGAATTGCTTGATAGCCATTTTTCTCAGCAATATTCGCCAAAGCATTCCCGATCACTGTTGAGCGTAAATGGCCCATGGAAAAAGGCTTTGCTATATTTGGGGAAGAAAAGTCTAAAACTACATTCCCTTTTGACTCCTGATGAGTCCCGTATAGATTTTCTTCTTTTACTATTTGGCAAAGTACTTGATGTGTAATCGTTGGCTGATGGTAAAATATATTGACGTAGCCACCTACTACTTGAACTTCTTGTATTAAATTACAGCTTAAATTGTGTTTTATGTCGGATGCGATACTGTTTGGAGATTTTCTTAATTTTTTTGCTAGTGTAAAGCAAGGGAATGCTACATCTCCTAAGCCCAAATTTTTCGGGCTTTCTAGTAGATTTTGAATGTCATTAACAGATAACTCATTATTTAATGCCACAGCGATTCTTTTCGCAATTTGTGTATGCATGTTCATTCTCCTCTCAATAAAAAAAGCCCCCATCTCTAAATATAGAGACGAGAGCATAGTTATCCCGTGGTACCACTCTAGTTGCCATATAAATATGACCACTTTCCATTGTTAACGAGGTGACTCCCCGATATTCTCTACTACTCATTCGAGAACCTTCTCCAAAGTGCGTTTCATTTATGGCCTCTGCATTAGGCTCACACCATCCCTAATTCGCTTTCCAGTAACTCCATAAACTACTCTCTTTTTCATCGAATTTGACTGTAATTTCAAAATATTCTACACGGGCTACTAATTATTGTCAACAGTCTTTTCGGAAATATCAAGAAGTAAATGTTTACATTAAAAATGTTCTGCTGAATAATTAACAATAACACTTTTTTTAGCTCGCCATACATTTCGGACCTTATTTTTCTTGACGTCATAGTACGAGAGTACGCTCTCCTTAGGTATTTCCAAAATACTATAACCCTTTTTTTCATCAATAAAACTAGATAAGAAATAAAACCCTTCTTTTTTTTCATCGTATTTAACAGAGCGAATGTTTGAATAAATATTACTACTATCTAATAAGTGTTTTACTTTTTTTGTTTTGATATCTATTTCAACAACATGCGAAATAGGACTGTCTATAGCTTCATCATAGCTGATAATTACAGAGTTAGCATCTGGTGCCAATGATGCGCCACTAATAAATCTTTCTACATCGGCTATATGTTTCTTTTTTTGTCCTTCCATATCATAAATATCTAAACTGTATTTGGTCGGTTGTAATTTCGTTTGATTTTTATTAACCTCGTCAAGTTTCTTCTGATCTTCGTCCTCGGAGAAAGAAACCACAATTAATTGATTATTATTCGGGTTATAATTAAAATCTAAAACACTGCTATCCTTGTTGTCTTCGTCCCATATTTGTATTTTCTGCGTTTCAAGATTATAGGTAGCCATATGAAAATTTTTAAGTTCATTTCTTAATAGCACTCTCATAAAGATAATTCTTTGCTCTTTGTCTATTTGGATAAAGTCAACGTTATGAAATACAGTGGTTAATTGTTTCATTTGATTCGTGTTTAGGTCATTTTCAAATAATTGTATTGTATGATCTGAAATGCCATCAGCAAAATGCAAAATATTAGTACGTTCAGAATAAGCGAAAGCAGTAAAATCCGTCGTTTCCTTACTAAATAGTACTTTACTTTTATTTTGACTCTGATCAAAATGATAGAATGTAAACTTCAAACTTTTAGGATCAAACACATTGATATAAAGTTTAGATTCTGAGGGATTATGATCATTAATTGAAAATATTTTTTTACTAAAGACAATGCAAATCATTACGGTAATTATCAAAATTAATGTAAGTCTCTTCAAGATCTCCTCCCTTTCTACTATAAAGTTTGCTATTTCGCCCTACTATTTAATGTACCCCTCATCCTTACCTGCTAGAACTCTTCCTAAAGGTTATTTGGCTTACGAGTACTCACAACACATATACACGCTTTTTTATAAAAGTAAAACCAGTATTATTTGGCAATCGTCTAATAAATGAACACGTAAGGAGGTACGATATGGAGGAAACAATAACAGCAAGCGGTTTATCACGAGATCAGGTGATTGAGGAGCTAATGTCCAATTATGGCCAAGCGATTCTGCAGCTTGTTTATACATATGTACATGATACTGCTCTTGCTGAAGATTTGACGCAAGAGATTTTTATCAAGTGCTATAAGGCTCTCTCAACATATCAGGGGCATGCCAGTTTGAAAACTTGGTTATGGCGCATTGCTATTAATCATTCAAAGGACTATATAAAGAGCTGGTACAAGAAAAACGTCGATGTTATCGAAACGAATGTGTTAGAGGAAACGTTAGAAACGAGCGATTTGCTTGAGCAAGTTGTGAAAAATAGTGAGGACGAGGCGTTATTTGACTTAGTAATGGCACTCCCCGTTAAGTATCGTGAACTTATTTATTTTTATTATTTTGAGGACTATTCGATCCAGGAAATTTCTAGCCTTTTATCATTGAATAATAATACGGTGAAAACAAGACTTCGTAAGGCACGTTCCTTGTTACAAAAAGCGTTAGGAGGGAATCCATTTGACGGAAACACGTTTTAAACAAGCTATGAAAAATCAATTTAAAAAGATGCAGTTTACAGAGACGCATAAGGAAGCTGTGCGCAAAGGCATTCATGAGGAACTTTCGGATCAGGTGCTGTTACCGATGCTACAAACGATGCGCTCAGGTTATGAGATTACGCAACTTCTATTTACAAAAAACAAAGAGATAGTTAGTTTAAATGAAGGGATCATCTATGCTTCGCTGCATCGCCTTGAACAGCAACAACTCATCATAAGTGAATGGTACGGGAACGAAAAGCGATATATTCTTTCACGTAAAGGCGTTAAAGTGCTGACAAAGCTTAACAAAGAAACAGACAAGCTCCCTTCTCTTCAGCTATTACTGAAGGAGGTACGCTATGCGAACGATTAAAGAATTTATTCAACAAGTAAAGGGTCATATCCGTAACAAGGAGGCACATGAAGCTGTTGAAAAGGAGTTAACCTATCATTTAGCGAAGTCAAAACAGGCTTGGCAGGAAAAGGGCTATAACGATGCGGTTGCGGAACAACAGGCTGTAAGTGAAATGGGTAATGCGACTAATCTCGGCGTCTCACTTAATCAGATTCATCAGCCGAAAATCGATTGGCTACTCGTTATTCCATTTGTGCTGGCAGCGATGTGTAGCTTTTTACCGCTCCTACCAGCTGAGCTCTGGTTACGACATTTTATCATGCGTAATGTCGTCATTGTTATTGGTGGGATTGCTGTGACAATTTTCTTAACGCGACTCGATTTCCGCAAGCTAGAGCGCTATTCCACGCATATGTATGTACTAGGATGTCTCGTATTTCTTATTATCTTAAATGGTAATCAAATGATGAATGATGTGATCTTTTTTCAGGCAGGTCCCCTTGAACTTAAAGGTTGGATGACATTGCCTCTCTTTTTAATAGCATTTGCGGGATTTTTTGCTAAACAAAAAAAATCATTATGGTGGTTGCTCATTCTTTATTCTATCGGTGCATATTGCTACATACGATTGCCGGACTTTTCATTATTCTGTACGTACACGGTGATTGTTGCCATATTATTTTATGCGAGTAGCTTTTCTCGCAAACAAAAGCTAGCCTGTACCGTAACTTTTAGTTTCCTATTTGTTGCCTTAATAAGCTACTTAATGGTTGTGCCTTTAGCCCCCTATAACCTCCCACTGGCTCGAATGAAGACTATATATATACCAGGTTTAGAAGATAATGGTGTATCCTATATTTCAACCGTGATGAAGAACCTCACATGGTTTGGCAACAGCAAGGTAATATGGGAGATTGAGGCACATACTAATTATGTATTACTGACGATTTTACAAATGTATGGAATTATTGCAGGAGTAGCTGTTGTATGTCTTCTTGGCTTCATCATTTTCCGTATAGCATACACACTAGCCTCCATTCATAACGAATACGGTCGTTTATTAATTGTAGGTGGCCTTGCCTATGTCACAACGCAAATTATATATCACATACTTATGCTTTTCGGACTTGTCCCCCTCATGTCAATGCCACTCCCATTCATTAGCCATGGTGTTTTTCCAATGCTACTAGGAAGCGTTGCTATAGGCTTGACACTTAGTATTTATCGAAGAAAATCATATATTTAATGTTTTTATGCAATTTAAAGTAACCTTTTACCAATCTATCTATAAAAGGTTACTTTATTTATAGTAAATTAATTGCCCCTTAACTATATGTCTCTGAAATTATGTGAGAATTTATCAAAAAAGTTACCCAATTACAGGTAGTTAAATTTCATTAAGTATCGATATTATTTAGGTAAATAAACAGGTTCTGTGTACATGAAAACTGATATAAATATGCCCACAGTTACTATAAATAAGGCAATTTTCTGTAATAATGAAAAGTCTCGGAATTTTTTATTTTGAAAAGCAAGATCAGCAATTATCGTTAATAGAAAAGCTACAAACAAAACCTCCAAAGCTCTATTAAGAAATGAAATATTGTATATAGCAATTGCTATAATTGCTATTAATGAAAAGATAAACTGCCTAAAATATTTGTTTCTTAATAGCATTTCATCACCTCCACATCCCCTTGTATTACCAATAAAGTATTTACATTTGATATATATGTGAATACAACTTTAAATATTTACCTTAGGAGGGAATCATGAGAAGTTTACTTTTATTGCTGGTATGATAGCAAATTTAATCAGAAGTAGGGATGAGGAAATAATGTAGTTAACTCATGCCCTTCTTACTAGAGGGCTTTCATTATTATTACGCGTTCTTTACCTTAGTGACGTTAAAATACATATAAAAGTAGCTGATTTGCATTTTCACACTCTCCTATTCCACTCAAACACTCGAGAACCAATAACACAAACGTTGATTTAATAATGTTTATAGACTATGGTACATATTTCATGATATACTAGTGCCATTGTGAAAAAAGGAGGAACTTGCATGATTCAAGTAAGTAATGTAGGTCTTCGCTATGGCGATCGTAAACTATTTGAAGACGTAAATATAAAATTCACACCGGGGAATTGCTACGGTTTAATCGGAGCAAATGGTGCTGGTAAATCAACATTTTTAAAAATTCTTTCTGGTGAAATTGAAGCACAAGAAGGTCACGTATCAATGGGTAAGGACGAACGTTTATCAGTCCTTAAACAAAACCACTTTGAATACGATGAATTTAATGTATTAGATACAGTTGTTATGGGGAACAAACGTCTTTGGGAAGTAAAATCTGAAAAAGACGCTATCTACGCAAAAGAAGACTTTTCTGATGAGGATGGCATGCGTGCTGCTGAATTAGAGGGTGAATTCGCTGACCTAAATGGTTGGGAAGCTGACTCAGAAGCAGCAACATTATTAAACGGATTAGGGATTGGCGACGAGCTTCACTATATGCTAATGGCTGACCTTGAAGGTTCTGACAAAGTCAAAGTATTGTTAGCACAAGCTCTATTTGGTAAGCCAGACGTTCTATTACTAGATGAGCCTACCAACCACCTTGACTTAAAAGCAATCCAATGGTTAGAAGAATTCTTAATTAACTTTGAAAATACGGTTATTGTCGTTTCCCATGACCGTCACTTCTTAAACAAAGTATGTACACATATTGCTGACCTTGATTTCTCTAAAATCCAATTATATGTTGGTAACTATGACTTCTGGTACGAGTCTAGCCAACTAGCACAAAAAATGATGGCAGACCAAAACAAGAAGAAAGAAGAAAAGATTAAAGAGCTACAAGCATTCGTTGCTCGTTTCTCTGCGAACGCTTCAAAATCAAGCCAAGCCACTTCTCGTAAAAAAATGTTGGATAAAATCGAGCTAGACGACATTAAACCTTCTAGCCGAAAATATCCGTTCATCAACTTCCAAACTGGACGTGAAATCGGTAATGATGTGTTAACGGTGGAAGGCCTTACAGCAAGCAATGAAGGCGAAACACTATTCAAAGATATTCGCTTTTCAATGAACAAAGAGGATAAAATCATTTTACTTGGTAATCCAATGGCAAAAACGGCTCTTCTTGATATTCTAATGGACGAAAGAAAGGCAGATGCTGGTACATTCAAATGGGGCGTAACAACATCTCAAAGCTACTTTGAAAATGATCACGATAAATACTTCGAAGGTTCAGAGAAATCATTAGTGGAATGGTTACGCCAATATTCTCCTGATGATGAAACAGAAAGCTTCTTACGCGGCTTCTTAGGTCGTATGCTATTCTCTGGTGAAGAAGTGAAAAAATCTCCTTCCGTTTTATCAGGGGGCGAAAAAGTTCGTTGTATGCTATCAAAAATGATGCTTGCAACAGCAAACGTTATTTTACTGGATGAGCCAACGAACCACCTTGACCTTGAGTCAATCCAAGCATTAAACGAAGGACTTATGCGCTTCAAAGGTGCAATGCTCTTCACATCTCATGACCATCAGTTCATCCAAACAATTGCAAACCGTGTCATCGAAATCCGTGAAGACGGTACAATTTTAGATAAACTATTAACTTATGATGAATTCCTAGAGTGGAAAGATAGCCAAGGCTTAAACTAAAGAACAAAACAGGGTTCTCCTATTCAAAAAGGAGAACCCTGTTTTTTTAAATTCGCTTTCGTCAAAGTATGATCACTATTACTTTGACGTGGTTGTCATTGCTACTTCCACTTGTGCATCTGACATGCGTTTATTTTCTTGTATTTTCTCGTCAGTTTCTTCATATTGAGTAATCATCCGTGTATCTGGTGAAAATACTGCAAGTAGCAGTGATAACAATAGCCCCGCCATCATTAATCCACCAAATAAATATGGTGATGCCCCATATTCTGTTGCTAAAGATGTCCATAGCATTGGTCCAAAACCGACGATTGCCGCAGCGATTTGATAGCCAAAGGATAGCCCGGTGTATCGAACATTCGCAGGGAATAATTCAGAGAAAAACGTACCTTGAGTCGCAAAAATGGCTGCCCAGACGACACCAAGTAAAATGATTTGCAATATAAAGAAATTAGTTGAATTAATTGGAATCATTACGAAATATGGAATTGCTAGTAGTAGCATTGTGATAAGGCCGCCAATATAAATTTTCTTTCGACCTATAAAATCTGAAAAATACCCAACAAGTGGAATTGTGACAATCATTGTTGCACAGCTTAACGTTAGAGCAAATAACGCGACATCCCTTGTATAGCCTATATACGTAGTTGCATACACCAATATAAACGACATTAAAAACACATTAAAGAATCCATCCCCTATTTTTAATCCAATAATGCGGAAAATATCTTTTTTGTTATATTTAAAAACTTGGACAATTGGTAATTTAGCTAATTCGCCATTGTCTTTTTTACGTTTAAATTCTGGTGTTTCTTCAATCCCACTTCGAATCCATATAGCCAGTACTATTAAAACTGCGCTAAATAGAAATGGTAAACGCCAACCCCAGGCCATAAATTGGGCTTCTGTCGTTAATGAAGAAATAAGTGTAAAACTAAATGTCCCTAACACTAAACCGATTGGTACACCAAGCTGTGGAATAGAACCAAAAAAGCCACGCACACCCTTTGTAGCTGATTCAGTAGCTAGTAACACGGCACCACCCCATTCACCACCAAGTGCAATCCCTTGAATAAGTCGCAAAATTACTAATAGCGTTGGCGCGAGTAACCCCACTTGTGCATACGTAGGTAATAAACCTATCAAAAAAGAACTACCGCCCATTCCTATTAACGTAAGCATAAGCGAGGCTTTCCTTCCGACACGATCACCCATATGTCCAAAAATTAAACTGCCAATTGGACGAGCTGCATACCCTGCTCCAAACGTAGCAAATGCAATTAAAATCGAGATTGCTGGATTAGTCGAAGGGAAAAAAAGTGTTGTAAAAACTAATCCCGTTGCAGTACCATACAAATAAAAATCGTACCATTCGATGACTGATCCTGCTAAACTTGCTAATAATATCTTCACATTTTTCATAAAATCCCTTCTCTCTACAGTCAATTTTTTATGTCATTCGCTTTAACTAAAACTAGCGTTACGTAAAACATGTTTTTGAATTTTTCCGACAGGTGTACGTGCCTTAAATTTTACGAGGGCGTTCTCGACATACGCTATCAAATCCTCTTCACTCATATTTGCGCCTTCTTGTAAAATAACATACGCTTTAATAGCTTCATCACGTATTTCATCGGATACAGCAATGACGGCTGCTTCATATATAATCGATGCTCTGTTAGTATACTCTTCATTTCTCGCTGCCACATTTTCACCTGAACGTTTAATCATATCCTTTATACGATCAACGAAATAAAAATAACCATCTTCAATCAATACGAGCGTTATCCCCAGTTAATAGGTTGTTGCTCTATTCTCTCCCTTCGTTCTATTCCAAATTAAATCCATGATATCCCCCTTCTTTAATTAGTTTCATAGACTATAGTCTGTATATTAATTGGCAAAACAATTATTTGTCAATGTTTTTTCAAATAATTCAGAAAATAAGGTCGTTAGTTGAATACGTTATATGCTAAAGTTAAATAGACTATCTCTTGGAAATTAGGTGATAAAGAAGATGAAAAAGACGCGAAAACTGCAGGCTCAAGAAACGAAAATACATATTTATTTAACAGCACTTAAATTGTTCGAAACGCAAGGCTTTGATCAAGTAACAGTTGATGAAATTGTGCAAAAAAGCAAAAGCTCAAAAGGTGCTTTTTATGGTCATTTCTCGTCTAAGTACGATATTTTCCTAGAAAAATTTAAAGAAATTGATCATTTTTACGAGGAATTTATAACTACACTGCCCACCAATCTTTCCTTCAAGGAAAAGGTTATCTCCTTAATTGATGCACAAATGAAATATTTAAAAGAAGATTTAGGAATGGATTTAATGCGTTCTGTTTACAAAAGCGGCTTAATTGAAAACGACGAAAACTTCTTTTCCAATTCTGAACGAGAATTGTATAAAATTTTACACTCATTTATACAAAAAGCTATTAAAGATGGTGAATTATCTGTACAAATAAATGTTCAACAAACCGTCATTTATATTAGTCGTTGTATGCGAGGTTCCCTTTATGACTGGTTAGTCTTTGGTAGAGATTTTGACTTATTACAAGAAAGCAAAGACTTTATTGCAATATTTTTAGATGGTTTATTATTAAAAAAAGGGATATCTATTAAAGAGACAAGATAAGGATGGTCAAACAACATTTGATCAAACAAAAAAAGGCACTTCCTATCTAACTTAGCTAGAAGTGCCTTTTTTATAATCGTTACTGCCATTTACAGTTACTTTTGCATGTAAATGCCACCCTCCCCACCATAGTGAGTTATGTCCTTACTTCGCTTTGCTCTAGCTTATCATCAGTTTCAGATGGTAATACTTGCAGAGTACTTTGTGCTGACCACTCATGTATAAAATCATCCACTTGTCGATACATTTAAACTCCACCCATTTTTTCTAAATTCCGGACTCTCACACAATTAAATTTACATAATATTATTATTTTTACTCTGTTATAACCCTAACTTTTTATATCTATTTCGTCAAAACAAGTATACGACTCTTTAAAAAATCATGTATAATAGCTTTTATCTTAAATTGAAAGAGGGTTTTTATGTTTTCCCCATTAAAAAAAGGCGATACCATTGGCATTTACTCGCCCTCCAAACCAGCTACAACTATTGCAAAAGCTCGTTATGAAAGAGGTAAGAAACGTCTGCAAGCACTTGGCTTTACGATTAAGGAAGGTTCATTAACTGGAAAAGAAGATTTTTATCGCTCTGGTACACCGAAAGAACGAGCAGAAGAGCTGAATGCACTACTTCGTGATCCCCATATCAAAATGATCTTACCTACTATGGGTGGTACTAACGCTAATAGTATGCTGCCATACCTAGATTATGAAGCATTTATGCAGAATCCCAAAATACTTATAGGTTTGTCTGATGTTACTGCTATACTTCTCGCAATGTATGCAAAGACTAGTATTCCTGTTTTTTATGGACCTTCTGTTGCTTCTACTTTTGGTGAATTTCCACCTTTTGTCCATTATACAGAGCAATATTTTAAAGATTTATTTTTACATTCATTATCAACTCCCTCGTATACTATGCCAATCCCACCTATTTGGACAGATGACCGACTAAATTGGTTAGAAAAAACGACTGAAAAAACTCAACATCATAATTCATGGATTACAGTGCAACATGGCACTGCTGAGGGACGTTTAATAGGTGGAAATATAAATACGATGTACGGCTTCATCGGAACACCTTACTTCCCTCACATAAATAAAGGAGATATTTTACTTCTCGAAGATACTTCTAAAACAATTGCGGTTGTTGAGAAAAACTTTGCTATGCTAAAACTACACGGTATTTTCGACAAAGCTTCTGCAATTATTTTAGGTAAACATGAACAATATGATGATTTAGGAACCGGAAGAAAGCCTTATGATGTGTTGCTAGAGCAACTAGATGGACGTACTATGCCTATAATGGCTGATGTTGATTGCTGCCACACTCATCCCTTGCATGCTATGCCCATAGGCTTACGTATACGTGTCAATGCAACTAGCAAAGAGATTACCTTTCTAGAAACCTGGTTTTCATAACATTCGTATAACCTACATACTTCACGTATAATGAAGACAAATAGCTAAAGTAGTCTAATTTGCAACTGTCTTTTATGATGGTATTCAGCTATCACACTCAGGGGATAATGGCAACAACGCTATTTTGTAAAAATATCGACCTTATCGTATAGATCATACAATGCTAACAACTGCGGCCCAAAAAAATTGATAAAAATTACTTGGGCGCTTTTCATTTTGGGTAAGGAGGGTTTTTATGAATGATATACATAGATCAACAACAGATGAAGAATTGACAGAAGAAGAATTGATAGAACTTGTCCTCGCTGAACAGCAAAAGGCGCTGGCACAAGAACAAGAAGAACCACTGCAAGGTAAAAAGCCTAAAAAACGAAAGCCAATTGTCAAATGGATTGTCTGGAGTATGGCATTTGTATTAATTTTGAATACCTTTGCTCTTATCTTTCAAATTTACTCCCCTCCAGCCCTTGAATTTTTGAAGGTGTCTGCTCGGCTATCAGCGCAAGAAGATATAAAAACCTATAAAAAAGCTGTAGTAGAGATCTCTACAGGTTCTAGTAAGGGCACTGGTTTTTCGATTTCTTCAGATGGACTTATTGTAACCAATGCACACGTTGTAGAAGATGCTCAATCATTATTCGTCATTTTTCCTGAAGAAGGTTTAATGGCTGCCAAGGTACTACAAAGTTTCCCTGACGTAGATTTGGCATTATTGCAGGTAGCTGGTGATGACTTACCTTCCCTCTCGCTTGCAGAAAATCCTAACTATAACAAAAATGAGCATGTCTATTTCATTGGTAATCCATTAGCCTTTACGGGCATTGCAAATGAAGGAACTTTACTGGAGTCAACTTTCGTTGATGATTGGCAGGAGCCTATTATGATGATGAATGCCCCTGTTTATCGAGGAAATAGTGGCAGTCCTGTTATAAATGCTGCTGGTGAAGTGATTGGAATCGTCTTTGCAACTGCTAAAAAAGCTCCATATGGTCGTGTTGGTTTATTTATTCCTGTAGAAGTGCTACAACGCATACTAAGTAAATAATCCAAAAACTTGCTTGTTCTCATACTAAAGAGACAGGCAATTTAGTTTGTTTACATAATAAAATTATACGAAAATGAAAAACTTAATTTTTGATCTGTATGAATGGTAGTATCTAAACTCTTTCATATAACAAGTCACTAGTAATCATATCTTGTAACTCTCTAATGTTCGAAGCATACAAAAAAAAGGCATCCTATATCAATAGGATGCCTTAATTTAACGAAAGTAATTTTAATTACTGAGAATTAAAGTTTAGTTACGTTAGCAGCTTGTGGTCCGCGGTTGCCATCTACAACTTCGAATTCCACTTTTTGACCTTCGTCAAGTGTTTTGAAACCTTCGCCTTGGATAGCTGAGAAGTGTACGAATACGTCGTTTTCACCTTCAACTTCGATGAATCCAAAACCTTTTTCTGAGTTAAACCATTTTACTGTACCTTGTTTCATTTAAGAAAACCTCCAAAAAATAAAAGTGAACAATATGTAATTTCTTCAACGAATGGAAAAAATTCACATATTACAAAGAGTACCGAACTAACGCGATCACTTTTTGTAATATGTGAATTCATGTTTCCGGTGAAGCAATTAAATTGTTAACTTAAGTATAACCGCCATTCATAATTTTGTCAAATAAAGAAAAATGTTTTTTTATTAATTTCTAAATTTTATTTCTATTTTCCAGATTTTAAAGCGATAATGCCGTGATATATTTGTACATCATCATCACAGGCTTCACAAAAAACACTTTCATCTTCTGACCAGAATGCCCAATATCCCTCTTCTTTCGTAGCCTCATTGTCGTATGTTAAACGGAAGTGCTGCAGTTTCGTTTGCAATGCTGACTCAAATTGCTCCTCCGATTCAAATGTTTCATTTGTTTGAATAAAAGCCTCCCAGCCTTCAAACTTCCACCAAGGCTCATAATCAGCTTTCATGTAAATGATTGTATACATATTTGCCACATTCCCTGCTGTAATAAGATATTTTCATTTTAGCAAACACATTTGAAATGTCTATTAAAACACTCTGTCATATGCTATTATTACCTTATTATTCATAAATTTTGGAGGTATTTTTTTTATGTTTTCAAGTATTCGACCTAAGGCCGAACTCGATGAATTATTAAAGCGTGGTACAAATTTAAATGCTACTGGTCGTTTTAATAAAACACTAGCATTTAACCATTTCAATGCTCAAGATGAAGAGAATTTAAAAACACTCTACAATAAATTAAAAGATATCACGCCTTCAATGAATGCTATTTTTAATAACTATTTAAGGGAAATCTCTCTTTCCTCTCAGCTAACGATTAGCGAAGAAAATATTAATCGATACTTAAATCAATTTTTCTTAGCTACTCGTGATGATGACTATGTAGATGAAACCGTTAAATTTTTTAATTTATTTAGAAAGAATCAATATGAGCCAGGAAAGTTAATCGTCGTCTTCAATCAATTTGCATTTTATATTACTACATACATTTTACATAATTTCGGTTTAAAACCTAATAAAGCGTTTGAATATATGAAATCTTTCCAATCAGCTGTTAATGTTGACCAAGAATTACTCATCGAAGTATTAACAGAACGTACTATTGAAAATGTAGTTGCTGAAATTTCTTCTTTAATGGATGTCAACGCAAAAATCATGTACATGAAAGATTTAGTATTTAGCCTAGATAAACAAAACGAAGAAATCCAGTCCTCTACCGCGGCAACTGAAGAAATTGCCGCTTCTATTAACGAGGTTGCTCGCATGTCTTCTCGTATTTCTGAAAAAACAACTGAATCTGTTGATCATGCTGTACAAGGAAAAAATGCAATTGAGCATGCCCTTTCTGAAATCTTTAAAACAGAAGAGACATTTACAACAATTGTTGAATCCTTTTCAGAGTTACAAAAGCGGGTAAATGATATTGAACATGTTGTAACATTAATAAACCAAATTGCCGATCAAACAAATTTACTTGCTTTGAACGCTTCTATTGAGGCTGCACGGGCGGGCGAACATGGTAAAGGCTTCGCCGTAGTTGCCCAGGAAGTTCGAAAGCTTGCTGAGGGAACTGTTTCAGCGCTAAGTGAAGTAACTGCAAATGTACATCATTTAAAAAGCTATTCAAACGATGTGTCAAACTCAATTACAGAAACGACTGAGATTATTAAAGATGCAACAGTAGAGGCTAAAGAATCGTTACCATTATTAAATGCGATTGTTAGTGCCATTGAAGGTATTAATCTGGATGTCACGAATACAGCTGCGATATCACAGGAACAGGCTGCAGCTATTGATGAAGTATCAGCAAGAATGATTGAAATTTCTAACCTTCAAGATGACATTCGCGAATATAGTCATAATACATCGAGTGATATTCATTCATTAGGGAAAGAAATTAATCGTTTCCGCAATGATATTATTGAGAATAATAATGTTCAGCTATCTTCTATAGCACTTTTACAATTATCAAAGGCCGATCATATTTTATGGAAATGGCGAATTTATAATATGTTCCTTGGTCTTGAAAATGTCGAGCCAAGTGATGTTTCTTCGCATACAGATTGCCGTCTAGGTAAATGGTATACATCCGCTCGCACTGTTGAACGTTTCGGACACTTACAGGAATATCGAGAATTAGACGCCTATCATTTACGTGTTCATGAATCGGCGAAGTTAGCAGCGGAAGCTTATAAGGTTGGGAATATTCAACAAGCTGAAGTTCATTTAAAAGAAGTAGATCAAGCTTCTAAGCATGTTCTCTATTTTATCAATAATTTAATCGTATATTTAGAAAAAGAACGTGTTATGCACTAAGCACCAAGGGGATTCTCCCCTCTTAACTAGTAGGAGGTGTTAGCTTGAACAAGCGAGCGCTTATTAAATTTTTCGGTGATGTTTACGGGACTGGCTATCGTTTTTTCATTAAACAGAAAGCGATTGAACTAGGATTAAAAGGATACTGTAAACTAAATAATCAAGATCAAATTGAGGTTGAAGTAGAAGGATCAAAAAAAGGGATAGATGAATTCTTAGTATTCGTTCAAAAGGGTGTTAGCCCTCAAGCAGATTCCAATTCATTTACTTTAGAGCTTTTTGATGATTTAAAAGGTTATACACGCATGGAGTCAGACATTGTTTAGTCTGGCTCTATTGTTTTTATAGTGTAGGAAGGCTATTGGTAATGGGCGATTATTAATGAATAGCATACGGATGATTTAAAATGACGTTGCTGGGGGCAAATTTAATTAGGATTGAGGTTAATTCCCCAGTCCTTTTTATTTTCCCTTCAAAAAAACACCAGCCGTATTTAGATGCCTTATTTAAAATAGCTACTTATACCATTCCACTGTTCTCATGCCAACTTTTATGGGTGATCCATTAAACTATATAGTAATGCATTTTTTAATACGTGTTGTGTTCGTTGCTGCATGTTCTCATTCCTCTTTTTATCTATGCTTTATTTAGTTGCTACCGCATTTAAAAGTAATTGTTTGTTATGGTCAGACATTACACGCCATTCTTTAACCGTTACTTTCATTTGCCCTCACATCCTTTCGAATTTTCGCTTCCAAACACTGTATGCAAATGGGAGCGTATGTAAAACACTTGCACGTTGATTTATCATTCAAATCCCAAAGTTCATGCGATACATCCATCGGGTTTCTTGTCATAATAAAAAGCCACATCTCATCATGAGGGCACTGAAAAACTTACGTTTTCATAAAAGCGAACCTTTTTCAGATAAAAATAAGGCACTTCTTGTTCAATTTTGAACAGGAAGTGCCTTATTTCTGTCTCTATTCCTTATTCATTTTCGTTTAGTAGCTTTAATATCCGTTTCAAATTGACAGCGAATATCGTTGTAGCACCTT
>NZ_JBIWGL010000048.1:0-27197 GCF_044763535.1 Lysinibacillus sp. NPDC095746 | reverse complement strand
GCCCCCGCAACCAAAATGGTCCCGTGGTGTAGCGGTTAACATGCCTGCCTGTCACGCAGGAGATCGCCGGTTCGATCCCGGTCGGGACCGCCATTTTTATGCCGGTGTAGCTCAGTTGGTAGAGCAACTGACTTGTAATCAGTAGGTCGTGGGTTCGACTCCTATCGCCGGCATCATCCCTTGGAGGGGTAGCGAAGAGGCTAAACGCGGCGGACTGTAAATCCGCTCCTTAGGGTTCGGCGGTTCGAATCCGTCCCCCTCCACCATTTTAGGGGCATAGTTCAACGGTAGAATAGAGGTCTCCAAAACCTTTGGTGTGGGTTCGATTCCTACTGCCCCTGCCAGGTTTCGAGGTACTCGTTATCAAAGACTACTATCATTACATATAGTGGCGATTGTGGCGAAGTGGTTAACGCACCGGATTGTGGTTCCGGCATTCGTGGGTTCGATTCCCATCAGTCGCCCCATTTAATAATTGGGGTATAGCCAAGCGGTAAGGCAACGGATTTTGATTCCGTCATGCCTAGGTTCGAATCCTAGTACCCCAGCCATTCATTTTTTAGTTTGAGCCATTAGCTCAGTTGGTAGAGCATCTGACTTTTAATCAGAGGGTCGAAGGTTCGAGTCCTTCATGGCTCATCATTTTTTATAAATGCGCCCGTAGCTCAATTGGATAGAGCGTCTGACTACGGATCAGAAGGTTATGGGTTCGACTCCTGTCGGGCGCGCCAAATAAGCCAATAATATCGGAATGTAGCTCAGCTTGGTAGAGCACTTGGTTTGGGACCAAGGGGTCGTAGGTTCGAATCCTGTCATTCCGACCATCTTTCCTGATTATGGGGCCTTAGCTCAGCTGGGAGAGCGCCTGCCTTGCACGCAGGAGGTCAGCGGTTCGATCCCGCTAGGCTCCACCATTTATATAATTTCCGGAGGTATACCCAAGTCTGGCTGAAGGGATCGGTCTTGAAAACCGACAGGCGGGTAACACCGCGCGGGGGTTCGAATCCCTCTACCTCCTCCATTTTTCCGGGTCAGTAGCTCAGTTGGTAGAGCATTAGATTGAAGCTCTAAGTGTCGGCGGTTCGATTCCGTCCTGACCCACCATCTGCGGGTGTAGTTTAATGGTAAAACCTCAGCCTTCCAAGCTGATGTCGTGAGTTCGATTCTCATCACCCGCTCCAAAAAATAATGGGCCTATAGCTCAGCTGGTTAGAGCGCACGCCTGATAAGCGTGAGGTCGATGGTTCGAGTCCATTTAGGCCCACCATTATTCCGAAGTAGCTCAGTTGGTAGTAGCACCTGACTGTTAATCAGGTTGTCGCAGGTTCGAGTCCTGCCTTCGGAGCCACGGCCCGTTGGTCAAGTGGTTAAGACACCGCCCTTTCACGGCGGTAACACGGGTTCGAATCCCGTACGGGTCATCAAGCATGTTGCACATTAGTGTGACATGCTTTTTTTATGCCAACTATACTGACAAACAAAGATCAACAATCGTTAAGGAAAGGCCCACGTAATAACGTCTATACCTAAATACTGCAAAGGGTATGTAAATGTGCCCTAATGCGTCTCGTGTATTACTTACTTAGGCGTAAAAAACGTTATAATAACAAATCCATCTCTCAATAGTTTTTCCTCTGTAATTCCCCTAATGACTACTAAAAATGAGCACCTTTATCCATAAATAATTATAGTTTTAGAAAGATTAAAGAGAAATGATATAAAATATTGAACAAAGTATTTCATATATAAAATATGTATGTTTTCTGGCAGATTTTTTCGTGGTGATAATACTTCCATTCCTCTAATATGAGGGTAGATGGAGGAATTCGATATGAATTTACATGAAGTACAGCGGTTTTTAGAACTTTATCAAGTAGAGCAAAATGAGTCTATAACATGGCTTGAAAATAAATTACAGCAAATTAAAACGGCAGGAGAATATATACCGACAACGGAAGAATTAATCTTTGGTGCTCGAGTTGCTTGGCGCAATAGTAATAAGTGCATTGGCCGACTGTTTTGGCAATCACTGCATGTTGTAGATGCCCGCGATATTTCAAATGAGGAGGATATCTTCAACGCATTGCTTAAACATATTCAATATGCAACAAATGGTGGAAAGATTCGTCCAACAATAACGGTTTTTGCACCGGGGCGCGTTCGTATATGGAATCATCAACTAATCCGTTATGCTGGCTATGAAACGGAATCTGGAATCATTGGTGATCTGCATTCTGTTGAGTTTACAAAAGTATGTGAGTCACTTGGCTGGCAGGGAAAGAGAACGGCATTTGATGTGCTTCCACTTGTTATACAGGTGGATGGAAGGGAGCCACAAGTGTTTACGATCCCTGACGAGTATGTACTAGAGGTACCAATTCGTCATCCAGAATCCTCTCAAGTAGCGAAGCTAGGATTAAAGTGGTATGCAGTGCCGATTATTTCGAGCATGCGCTTCCAAATGGCAGGTATTGATTTTGAGGCGGCCCCATTCAATGGTTGGTATATGGGTACCGAAATAGGGGCACGTAATTTAGCAGATCATGAGCGTTATAATATGCTGCCTGCTATAGCAGAAATTTTTAATCTTGATACAACGAAACAGGCTTCTTTATGGCGTGATCGTGCATTAGTTGAGCTGAATATAGCCGTTCTATATTCCTTTAAAGAAGGCGGTGTCAGCATAGTAGATCACCATACAGCTGCACAGCAATTTAAATTGTTTGAGGAAACAGAAGCAGCAGCGAATCGTGAAGTTACAGGCAATTGGACGTGGTTGATTCCACCTCTTTCACCAGCTACGACCCATATTTTTCATAAGCCTTATGTTAATGTTTACAATACACCGAACTATTTTTATCAGAAACCACCTTATTAGTAGAGAAAGGCAGCTCACTTTAACTTCCTTCGCTGTCCAAACATCGGCTGTAATAGAGGAACTCAGGCTTTTGTGCAAATACAAAGCACCTCATGATTATGCCTAGGCATAGATCATGAGGTGCCATTTTTAATTTACATATTCATTTTTAGAAGCCTTAAATGAACATATGAAGAGTATCAATACAACGACAACAAATAACCAACCAGCGGTATTCCAGCCACCGAATAAATCATGTAAATAACCAAATAAGATTGGACCGATTGCGGCTAATAAATATCCTAATGATTGTGCAAATCCTGATAAATCGGCTGCCTCAAAAGCTGTACGGGTACGTAATGTAAAGAACATCATCGCTAATGCAAATGAAGCACCTCCGGCTAATCCTAGTAGTACCATCCACAGTACAGCGAGGCTTGTCCATTCCATGACTACTCCGATAAAGCCAATTAAGTAAAATAGTGTAAACATTAAAACGAGAGGACGTTGAGATGTCATTTTACTAGCGATAATAGGCACAGCTAATGCCATTGGAACTTGTGAAAATTGCATAATGGAAAACATCCAGCCCGCACGATCTGCAGCTAATCCTTGTGATATATAAATTTCAGGAATCCAAGCGGCAGTTGTGTAGAATAATAATGACTGAAATCCCATAGCTCCCGCTACTGCCCAAGTAACAGGTGATTTCCATAATGGTGTACGTTCTTTCGTAGTCTTAACAGTCGGTTCAGGCTTATTAAATTGCAACTGTGGAATCCAAATTACAATGGTTAACACCACAAGAACAAGTGAGATTGCCAGTGCGCCTTGCCAACCAAGTGATGAATTGGCAACAGGATAGCTAATGCCAGCACCGAGTCCAGCCGTTAAATTCATCGACATTGTGAAAAATGCCATAAGTAAACCTACGTGATAGGGAAATTTCAATTTAAGTAATCCTGGAATTAGTACATTACCGAATGAAATGGCTATACCAATTAGCATCGTACCAAATACGAGTAAACTAGTTGTGCCAACGGAGCGTAGTACAATTCCTCCCCCTAAAAGAACAGTTGATAACAATAATGTTAATTCTAGTCCAACTTTACGTGCGACAACTGGTGCGAATGGTGAAATGATTGCAAATGCTAGCAATGGGATCGTTGTTAGAAAGCCTGCTAGTATATTGGATATGCCGAGGTCTTCGCGAATAAAGGAAATAATTGGTCCAACAACTGTTAGCGGCATCCGTAATGTCGAGGCAATACAAATTACGCCGATAACGAGTAATAAGGTTGTGCCTTTCCAATTAATTTTTCTGCTAGGATAAGTATCGGTATGTTCATGAGTAGTCAAATAAATCCCCCCTTGGTAGAACAATTCTGATTGAATCACTATACCACTTTATCACATAAATAAAAATAGTGGAAAATTCGCAAAATATAGAATATTACTCGGGTTATTGAAATGCCATAGGTCGTATGTTAAACTAAAACCCATCATAAATTTAATATTTAATGCCTCATGTTTGTATTGAGGTAGAGGTCGCGGTATTTAAGAGTATGTTAATGGAAATGACAAGCATTAGAGAAATTAGCTGAAAGGAAATACTGCCGAAGTGTGAGGGGACTTGAAAACCTCATGCTGGGGCTGTCTCCGAAAGGAACAGAACTGTCACGTTTGAACAACGTGTTGAGCTATCATTTTGAAGGAACAGAGGATTTACTTAGCCATCACAGCAACGTTCATGTGATGGCATTTTTTTGCCTCTTAAAAAGGAAGGAAGCTATATCGTGAGTGAAATAAAAGTCAATCAGCTCGGTCATAAAGCACCGAAGCTGAAAAAAGAATTAAAAAGTCGTCATATTACAATGATTTCATTAGGCGGTACAATCGGTACAGGGCTGTTTTTAGCTAGTGGTGGTGCCATTGCGCAAGCAGGCCCTGGCGGTGCACTACTCGCTTATGCATTAATCGGTATCATGGTGTATTTTTTAATGACGAGCTTAGGAGAAATGGCAGCTTATATGCCATCATCAGGCTCTTTTAGTACGTATGCTACAAAATTTGTAGATCCAGCTTTAGGTTTTGCACTTGGTTGGAACTACTGGTACAACTGGGCAATTACAATTGCAGCAGAAATTTCTGCCGTCTCATTAATTATGAAATATTGGTTCCCAGATAGCTCATCAGCACTTTGGACTGTTTTATTTATTGCTGTAGTTTTAACGTTCAATCTATTATCGGTAAAAAGCTATGGTGAGAGTGAATATTGGTTTGCAATGATAAAGGTTGTCACAGTAATCATTTTTATTATCATCAGTTTTTTAATGATTTTTGGTATTTTAGGAGGACAAGCTCCTGTAGGCTTTACGAATTTCTTCATTAGTGATGGACCATTCCACGGAGGTCTCCTTGCTACATTTGGTATTTTCTTAGCTGCGGGATTCTCGTTCCAAGGGACAGAGTTACTTGGAATAACAGCAGGTGAAACGGATGACCCTGGTAAAAATATTCCGAAAGCCGTTAAGTCTGTTTTCTGGCGAATTCTTTTATTCTATATTTTAGCGATTGCTGCAATTGGGATGCTGATTCCCTTTACAGACGCACGTTTATTATCAGAAGATATCGCTGTTTCACCATTTACACTGGTGTTCGATCGTTTAGGAATTGCCTTTGCTGCATCATTGATGAATGCAATCATTTTAACGGCAATGCTGTCAGCAGGGAATTCAGGGCTTTACGCATCGTCACGTATGCTTTGGCAATTAGCGGTAGATGGCCATGCACCGAAAATTTTCACTAAACTCAGCCGTCGAGGTATCCCGATTTACGCATTACTGGCGACTTTAGCTATAGGCTGTCTAGCATTTTTAGCTTCATTCTTTGGTGATGGTGTAGTCTATATATGGCTTCTAAATGCCTCAGGGATGTCTGGCTTCATTGCCTGGTTAGGTATTGCATTTAGCCATTATCGTTTCCGTCGAGCATTCGAGGTACAAGGCTTAGATCCGAAATTATTGCCGTATAAAGCAAGGCTATTCCCATTCGGCCCGTTATTTGCCTTTACGGTTTGTATGATTGTTGTTATTGGACAAAACTACAATGCCTTTATGGGTGAAACAATAGATTGGTACGGAGTCCTTGTCTCATATATCGGTATTCCACTGTTCTTACTGTTATGGTTTGGCTATAAAATTAAGCATAAAACAAAAATGCTTCCATTAGAGCATTGTGATTTAAAAGTCGAACAATAAAAAATAAAACTGTCCTGTGAGTCATAGAAAATGACTTGCAGGGCAGTTTTTTTAGTTAAATAATAAATTTGTAATTCTAGACGTACAATCAACATACACCAAGTGAACGACTGGCGAGAATAAAAAGAGAACTTTAATTTGTCCAATCGTCGCCCACTTTTGAAGCATAACCTTAATATGGTAAACTGATAGATAAATAACACATCAGCAAATTTTGGGTAAGACATTAAATTGGAGTGGAAGCTGGACGACTCCTTTGGGATTAGCGTCACAGATGAGATCTTGGAGCGTAGCGAATGTTATCAGTGCGGAAGTGAAGTGGCATTAACGAAAGCGCCTGCCAGAATGGAAATCAGTCCCTTGTTATGGTGATGATACAAAGAAACGGCAAGTCATATATAGACTACTTTAAGTTAGGAAGAGGTGCAGGATAGTGCAAAAGCATATTTTACTAGTAGAAGATGACGATGCTATTCGTGAAATGGTGGAAAATTATTTAACGATGGAGGGATTCCTTGTCACCTCTGCAGAAAATGGAGAAGAAGCAGTACAAAATTGTTTAAATAATTCTTTTGATTTAGTGATCTTGGATATTATGATTCCGAAACTTAATGGATTAGAAGTTTTAAAGATTATACGAGAGCGAGCATCACTGCCAATTATCATTATGTCAGCCAAGGATAGTGATGTTGATAAAGCGTTAGGATTAGGATTAGGGGCAGATGATTACATCGCGAAGCCATTTTCGATGCTGGAATTTTCGGCACGTGTTAAAGCTGCAATTCGTAGAGCTACAAAATACTCTAGTCAAGTAGAAGAGAAGAAAGATATTGTCGAGATCGCCAACTTATCGGTTGACCTTGTTAATTTTTCAGTTGAGAAGGATGGACAGCAAATTAAGCTCACATCAAAGGAATTTGGCATCTTAAAATTATTCGTGACAAATCGTAACCGAGTTTTTACAAAGCAGCAAATTTACCAATTGATTTGGAATGATGCTTATTATGGGGATGAAAATATTATTAATGTACATATAAGAAGATTACGCGAAAAAATTGAAGACGATCCATCCAATCCTCTATATATTAAAACACTTTGGGGAATCGGCTATAAATTCGAAGGATAAACAGATGATGATATTACTATTACTGATGATTGTGTTACTTGTAGGTATAATTATTTTTCAGGTGAGAGCAAAAAAACAACAGAACGCTATGATTCAATACATGCATCAAAAACTGCAAGCAATCATTAACGAGCAATCGAGCGAGAAGATTTTAGTGTCGACAGCTAATCATGAATTACAGCAGCTATTAATTGCGGTGAATGCGTTGCTAGACCACAACCAAAAAGTACTGGCGACACATCGAAAAATGGAAAGCTCTATGAAAAAGATGTTGTCTAATATTTCCCATGATCTTAAAACGCCCTTAACAGTTGTACTAGGTTATACGGAAATGCTTAAGCTTAAGCAATCACTTAATGAAGAGGAGCGGCAACGGTTGCTCACAGGTGTTCATTCGAAAACATTGGAAGTATTGAAAATAATTCATACATTTTTTGACCTGGCAAAATTGGAGGCAGGAGATACAGATTATCCAATGACGAAAATTAATGTAAGTGAAATTTGCCGCAAAAATATTTTATCATTTTACGATATGATCACATCTATGGGACTAGAAATCGATATAGCAATACCAGAGATATCCGCATATGCACATGGCAATGAAGAAGCGCTAGATAGGGTTTTGAATAATTTACTATCAAATGCGGTTGCCTATGGGGCAACAGGAAACATCATTGGGCTCACAGTAAGAAATGATGATACGAATATTTTTATTGATGTCTGGGATCGTGGGCAGGGGATCGACGAATATCATATTGATAATGTTTTTGAAAGAATGTATACACTTGAGGATTCCAGAAATAAATCCTTCCAAGGGAGTGGCCTTGGCTTAACCATTACAAAACGTCTTGTAGAATTAATGGAGGGTTCCATCCAACTTTCTAGTACCCCATATGAGAAGACCATTTTTACAGTTTCTTTAAAACGAATGACATATTGAGCAGTCATGCTTGTAGGGCAATTTTATAGCTTTACAAGCTTTTCTTCTGCGCTTAAGAAATTTGTAAGAATCAAGTAATAAATTAGAGAGTTTCATTTTTTATAATAAGGATAGCTAAATTTAAGGGAGAGATCTACATGACATATATTGTAAAAACAAATCAGCTTACGAAAGTGTTTGAAGGTAAAGAAGTCGTTTCTGCTGTAACTATGCATGTGAAAAAGGGAGAAATATACGGTTTTTTAGGTCCTAACGGTGCCGGAAAAACGACAGTTATGAAAATGCTCACAAACCTTACGAAGCCAACGAGTGGAGATATTGAAATCTTTGGTGAAAAATTAATGGACCGTTCATTCGACGTGCTGAAAAGGATGGGAACGATTATTGAATACCCAATTTTTTATGAAGATTTAACAGCAAAGGAAACCTTAGAATTACATTGCGAATATATGGGCTACTACGACAAGAAAGAGATTGCGCATGTTCTAGATTTAGTAAAATTAACAAATACGGAGAATAAGCGTGTAAAAGACTTTTCTCTTGGGATGAAACAACGGTTGGGTATTGCGCGTGCAATTATTACTAAGCCGGAATTACTTATTTTAGATGAGCCGATTAATGGACTAGATCCAGTTGGCATTAAAGAGCTTCGAGAACTATTCAAGATGCTTTGTAAAGAGTATGGAATAACGATTATTATCTCTAGTCATATTTTGGGCGAAATTGAACAATTGGCAGATACAGTTGGGGTTATTAAAGATGGAAGATTGATTAAGGAAGTATCAATGGACGCTGTCAATCGTAGTCAAACAGATTATATTGAAGTGATCGTCAATAATGGGCAAAAGGCTGCCTTTATTATAGAAAGTAAATTAAATATTACTAATTTCAAACTAATGGATGACAATTGCATTCGAATTTATGATTCAACAGCTTCACAAAAGGTGCTATCTAAAACATTGATTGCGCATGATATTGAAATTGAGGGCATTAGCAAAAAAACAAGCTCATTAGAGGATTATTTCTTGAAGTTAATCAATGGAGGTGTAGTTAGTGCTTAATTTAATGCGTCTAGAAATGAAAAAATATCATATCGGTTCATATATAAAAAAAGCTGTTTTTGCAAATTTTATATTACTAGGTGTTACATTTATGCTTATATTTATTACTAAAGTAGAAGGGGATCAAGATCTCCGAAATTATCAGGCGGCATTTGGCTTTATAGATTCTGGTGTAAGAGCGGTGTTTATTATTTTTGCCAGTGTGTTAATCGCCAAATTTATTATTGGAGAATTCAAATATAAAACCATCACTGTAGCATTTATGTATCCATTAAGTAGAAAAAAATTAATTGCTTCAAAGCTAGCCATTGTTGTTCTTTTTACTTTTTGTGCAATTATTTTATCGACTATTTTTATAACGGCGGTTTTTTGTATTGTTAGTGAGAGTTTCCAACTACTTTCAGATCCATTGTCGTTCTCTTTCATAATACAACGAATTCCCATTGTGATCATGAATGCAGTTGCAGCATCATGCATCGCATTAATACCATTGTATTTTGGCATGAAAAAATACTCCGTTCCGGCAACGATTGTATCATCTATATTAATTGTATCGGTTGTTTCATCAAATACTGGTAACTTCAGTTTGTATGATATTATTTTCATCCCAATCACTTTAGCTATTATCGGTATAAGCGTGGCCTATTTATCATTCAGAAACATTGAGAAGATAGATATTTAACTTCTTTCAGCAAATGTTTTCTGTAGCGAAAGCAAAGCGTCAGCAACAATGTATTTTAACTGTGCGAAAGCGTAGAGAAACGAAGCGTCAGCAACAATGTTTTAACTGTGCGAAAGCGTAGAGAAACGAAGCGTCAGCAACAACAAAGCGTGAAATCACTCCATGTTCTGAAAAAACCCTTTACATGTAAAAATGCCAGACACAAAACCAAATGAAGGTCTTTGTGTCTGGCATTTTATTAACCAAATACCGTTTGCCATAATAAATAAAGATTTAAAACGACTACAATCACTACGACAATCCATCCTAATATAGTTGTAATACGATGGTTGACGAGGCTTCCCATGATGGCACGTTTACTTGTAAACATCACAAGTGGTACAAGAGCAAATGCAATACCAAAGGATAAAATAACCTGGCTTAGGACAAGCGCATATGTTGCATTAACGCCGGATGCAATGATCAACAGAGGAGGTAGCATTGTAATAGCACGGCGTAAATAGAGTGGAATTTTCTTTCTAATAAAGCCTTGCATCACAACGTCACCTGCGAGTGTACCAACTGAAGAGCTAGCAAGCCCCGCTATAAGAAGCCCAAGCCCAAAGGACACGGCCGCCAGCGGACCAAGCGCTGCTTTTAATCCGTTATAAGCGATATCTAAGTCTTCAACTACTACGCCTTGAGTATGGAATACTGCTGCAGCAATAACAAGCATACTCATATTGATAGCGCCTGCGACAATCATCGCGATGATAATATCAATAAATTCAAAACGGAATATACGTTTTTTTTCAGCATCGTTCCGGCCGATGATACGACTTTGAGTTAGTGAAGAATGTAAGTAAATAGCGTGTGGCATAACGGTTGCCCCTAAAATACCTGTTGCCAATAAAATCGAATCTACACCATCAAAGCGTGGTGTGAACATGCCTACTGTTACATCGCCCCAATTTGGCTGTGCCAAAAATGTTTGGAATGCAAACGCTAAAACAACAATAAGCACCATGCCAGAAATACCTGCCTCAAACGCTCTAAAGCCTCTGCGCTGTAATTCTAAAATAGCAAATGAGCCGACTGCGGTAATAAGCGCTGCAGGCAACATTGGAATGTTAAATAACAAGTACAGCCCTAGTGCAGCACCAATAAATTCTGCTAGGTCTGTTGCAATAATGACCAATTCAGCCTGTATCCATAAAAATATAGAAGTTTTTCTAGAAAAATTTTCACGTGCTATTTCGGGTAAATTTTTGCCTGTCGCAATACCAAGCTTTGCCGACAAGGATTGAATTAACACCGCCATTAAATTGGAAAAGGCGATTACCCACAGAAGTAAATATCCATATTGTGAACCTGCTGTTATATTTGTTGCGAAGTTGCCTGGATCAATATAGGCAACTGCTGCGATGAAGGCTGGGCCAAGAAATGGTAAGATTCGTCGCCAACCTTTTATATCTCCATCTAAAACCGCCTCAGCGGGCGATTTATTCATTCGTTTGTAAACCATGTTGTTCCCTCATTTCAAAGAGTATCGCAAGTGAAATAAAGTTTCCTAGAGGAAAATGATATTTTATTATTATTTTATAGCTAGAAGAAGAAAATGTGAAGGAGTTTGCTCAATGGTTTTCTAAATTCGAAATGTTTTTGATTTAGTGAAGGACTTTGATTTTGTTTGTGTATCCTAATGTATTGAAGCATCATAACAAAATATTCGCTTCATTTTAAAATGATCCAAGGATTAATGTACTTAGCCATTTTAAAAGAGGGAATATACTTATAAGGTGGCTTTTACTTCTTCCACCAATTGGAACGAAAGTGAAACAGCAGTAGAATGTCTCCCTCCTCTATAGGTGGTAAGATGAATGGCAGGTTTAGGTAACTTTTCAGCGGGTGTCCAAATTACGCTACGTTTTCGGGACAAATAATGTCTGTAGCTGTCATTTCGCTTTCGCTACAGAAAACATTTGCTGAAAGAAGTTAAAGCGGTATTCTTCAAATAATAATAAATCATGCCAAAGTTGAGGAATGATAGTGGAGGCTAGACGACTCGGTGGAAAATTATAGAGGTGACCCTGAAATGCAAGCGAAGCGGCTAAGCACCCAGTTGGAACGGAAGTCAACCACACGTATGGTAGACGTAATTAAAATATTCGAAATATCAAGTGAAAAAAATTTTTTGTAACCGTTTTCTTCATCTTTACTTTTTTTTAATACAGGCGTAATATGACATCATTATAAAAGTTTCAAATTTCTAAATCGCTGAAGCAATTAGACGCGGGGGACCCAATTTTTTGGATTACATAGGTAATCCTTGGGGTGAATCTCTTCATTTATTGAGGGGTAGGGCTACTCAGGCCCGAATCCGACAGCTAACCTCGTAAGCGTTAAGAGCAGAAAAGTGGAGCTTGGCAGACGAATGAGCGTCTACAAGTCTTATTTAGTGATGACTTGTAGATTTTTTTATCTTCATTTTATAAAACAAGGCCCCGGTGATTGGCACAAAAACCGATTATGCTAAAGTGTAATCGATTTAGAAATGCGAAACACATTCTATGAAACTAGAAGGTGTTGAATATGAAATCCTCATTAAAACGTTATATTATCGGTAAACCATTAAGATCTGATGCGTTAGGGGAACAAAAGCTTAGTAAAACAAAAGCACTTGCCATACTATCCTCTGATGCGTTGTCATCAGTAGCGTATGGACCTGAGCAAATTTTAATTGTACTCATGACGGTAAGTACGGTTGCCTTTTGGTATTCTCTACCGATTGCTGCTGGGGTAGTTGTGTTACTGACAGCACTTATTTTCTCGTATCGCCAAGTTATTTATGCGTATCCACATGGTGGCGGAGCATATGTAGTTTCTCGGGAAAATTTAGGTGTCAATGCTGGTCTAGTCGCAGGTGGATCATTGCTTGTCGATTATATTTTAACAGTTGCGGTAAGTGTATCGGCAGGAACAGATGCCATTACTTCGGCATTTCCAAGTTTGCATCCCTATAACGTGGTTATCGCAGTGTTTTTTGTTATATGTTTAACGATTCTAAACCTACGTGGTGTTACAGAATCGGCATCCGTTTTAGCGTATCCGGTTTATTTGTTTGTGATCGTGATGCTAATGTTAATCGGGGTAGGGGTTTATAACGTAGTAACAGGGCAAGTTCCTGCAGCGTTACATCCAAAGTTCGGTACACCAGTTGCAGGTATTAGTTTATTTATATTATTAAAAGCATTTGCATCAGGAAGCTCAGCTTTGACTGGTGTTGAAGCCATTTCAAATGCTATTCCAAATTTTAAAGATCCAGCGCCGAAAAATGCGTCTAAAACATTACTGGCTATGGGTGGTATTTTAGCAGTGCTATTTATCGGTATTGTGAGTCTAGCATATTTTTATGGAGTTGCTCCAAATGCGAAAGCAACGGTTGTCTCACAAATTGCGGAGGCAAGTGTAGGTCGTAATATTTTTTACTATATAGTACAAGGAACAACAGCGATGATATTAGTACTCGCGGCGAATACAGGGTATTCAGCATTTCCTTTACTGGCTGTCAATTTATCGAAGGACGGATTTATCCCAAGAATATTCCAAATTCGCGGGGATCGACTTGGTTATTCAAATGGCATTATGATGCTTGGTTTAGCTGCCATTGTTTTAATCTTTTTATTTGATGGAACAACAGAGCATTTGATTCCACTTTATGCAGTAGGGGTGTTTATTCCGTTTACTTTAGCACAGGCTGGAATGATGCGAAAATGGTGGCGCGAAAAGCCAAAAGGTTGGTTTGCTAAATTTACGATCAATACGGTTGGAGCGATCATTTCCTTTATTGTAGCCATGATGTTTTTTGTGACAAAATTACCTCAAGTATGGCCCGTGTTTATCTTTTTACCAATTATTATTTGGACGTTCCATCGTATTAAACAGCATTACAAAACAGCTGGTGAACAGCTAAGATTAGATAATGTGAAATTACCGAATGTAGAGGGGAATGTTTTTATTGTCCCTGTTGCTGGTATTACGAAAGTAGTAGAAAACACTTTGCATTACGCGCAGACATTAAACGTTGATAAAATTATTGCCTTTTATGTGGCCTTCGATCAAGCGGACGCAAAAGCGTTTGAGGAGAAATGGAAAGCTTGGCAGCCAGACATACGGCTTGTAACATACTATTCACCATATCGAAGTATTACACAACCGTTGATGAAGTTTATTGATAAAGTTGAACATCAATGTACGAAATCAGGCTATCAAGTAACTGTTATTATTCCACAGTTTTTACCGAAAAAAGGATGGCATCATATGTTACACAATCAATCGAGTCTATTAATTCGTGCTTCGCTATTATTTCACAGAAATATCGTCATTATGACAGTGCCCTTCCATTTATCAAAATAATGACTAGCAAGCTCGAAAATAGTCTGATATAATCATTACATTGATTGTAAAACACGAACGTTTACGATTGAAACTTACTAGAATGATAGTAAATTCCGAAAATATAGACTTTATTTAGTATGAGAATAAGCACACACCGAATAAAATACCATTTTTGGAAATGACGCCAAGGCGTGATAAATATTAGGAATTTCTTTAATGGTTCATCACCAAAAGTTGAGAATGACTTTTGTTAAAATGTATACTATGTAAATTAGTTGATTGGAGTGAGGATGGGCGACTCCTTGGGGATTAGCGTCACAGATGAGACCCTGGAGCGAGCATCGCGAGTGAAGCGGCTCATCGGACGCCCCCAGGAAAGCGCCCAGTCGGAACGGAAATCAACCACATGTTTTGGTGATGATACAGTTTAATACTATTTCACTCATATAATAGCGAGAATATGGCTCGCAAGTTTCTACCGATTTACCGTAAATAAATCGACTATGGGTAGCAATGCTTTAGAAGGCTTCATATAAGATGTTTTCTATTCGTTTCGACGTTTTTACGCTGAATGCTTTGCTCCACTCGTAGATGATTGGAATCAAAGTATTCAGCGTTTTTTATTACTTGCATTGCTTCTGGCGCTTGCCTGTAACGGAATGCGTTGCTCATGAAGAGCTATTACTATAAGAAAGAAGGCTATCAAGGAAATGAAGTTATTACACGACAAAATTACACAAGAGGGTAAAGTTTTATCTTCATCTGTATTAAAAGTAGATTCATTTTTAAATCATCAAATTGACCCAATACTTATGAAGGAAATTGGTCATGAGTTTGCAAATCGATTCTCTGATCAAGTCATCACAAAGATATTAACAATCGAATCTTCTGGTATCGCACCATCTGTAATGCTAGGTCTTGAAATCGGTGCCCCTGTAGTGTTTGCACGTAAACGTAAATCACTAACATTATCAGATAATCTATATTCTTCAAAAGTACATTCTTTTACCAAAAATGAAACAAATGATATTTCAGTATCCCGTAATTTCTTAAATGAAGATGATAACATTCTAATTGTTGATGATTTCTTAGCTAATGGGGAAGCTGTCAAAGGTTTGCTTGATATCGCAGCACAAGCTGGTGCAAATGTTGTAGGTGTAGGCATTGTTATTGAAAAAGGCTTCCAAGACGGTGGAAAATTATTACGCCAGCAAGGAGTACGTGTAGAATCATTAGCAATTGTAGACTCTCTTGAGGATGGCAAAGTAACATTTGCTACGGAGGCTATTGCGTAATGAATACCGTTAAATCGACGACGCTAGCTATTCAACATTTACTTGCGATGTATGCAGGAGCCATTTTAGTACCACTGATTATCGGTGGGGCAATCGGCTTTGATTCAACACAAATGACGTATTTAGTAGCGATTGACATAATGATGTGTGGGGTCGCAACACTGTTACAAGTGTATTCAGGTAAAATGATCGGTATTGGTTTGCCAGTCGTACTAGGCTGTACATTTACAGCAGTTAGTCCAATTATTGCAATCGGTACAAATCCTGAACAAGGTATTACTGATATTTATGGATCTATTATTGCATCAGGTATAATCGTTATGATAATTGCAGGCTTTTTCGGTAAGTTAGTAAAATTCTTCCCACCAGTTGTTACAGGCTCGGTTGTGTCGATTATCGGTATCTCTTTACTACCAGTAGCTTTAAACAATATGGCAGGTGGACAAGATGCAACAGATTTTGCATCTGGTTCTAATGTAACTTTAGCGTTTATTACATTGGTTATTATTTTAGTCGTTTATCGTTTTTCTACAGGTTTCATTCGTGCAATATCCATCTTAATCGGATTAGTCGTAGGGACAATCCTAGGAGTATTTATGGGGAAGGTTGATTTTAGCCCAGTTTCAGATGCAGCCGTATTACACATGGTTCAGCCATTCTATTTTGGGGTGCCAACATTTAATTTATCTGCAATCATTACAATGACGCTTGTAGCAATGGTTTCTTTAGTAGAGTCATCAGGGGTTTATTTTGCACTAAGCGATATTTGTAATAAAAAATTAGATTCAAAAGATTTATCACGTGGGTACCGTTCAGAAGGTCTAGCCTCTGTTATCGGCGGTATTTTCAACGCTTTTCCATATACAACATTCTCACAAAACGTGGGACTTACGCGTATGTCAGGCGTCAAAGACCGTAAAGTCATTTACATCACAGGTGGCTTACTAGTAGCACTTGGCTTCCTACCAAAAATCGCAGCACTAACAACGATCATTCCAACACCAGTACTTGGTGCAGCAATGCTAGCGATGTTCGGTATGGTTATTACGCAAGGTATGGGCATGCTAGTACCTGTTATGAATGAATCAGCAGAAAACGCCATGATTGCTGCGATTGCAGTAAGCCTTGGCGTCGGCGTATCAGTTGTACCAGGTATTTTCGATGCACTACCAGAACAAGTATCTCTTTTAACATCTAACGGTATCGTCTGTGGTTCTGTCACAGCGATTATTCTTAATATTTTATTCAACATGATTGGGCCTAAGCATAAGGAAGACCCGATGCATGGGGAAGCTTAAAAGGAATCTATAAAAAATGTCGTCTACTTCTATAGTAGATGACATTTTTTTATGCGAAAGAGGGGGAAGTACTTATTTTAATCTATCACCAATGAAGTTAAAAAGAATATTGTTATTTTTATTTGGCTTGCTTTGGTCAGGTTTATTCTTTTTCATCTTTATTACCGGAGAATATTAAATTTACGGCTGTCTCTTTATTTCATAAAACTACCCTATAAAAGGGTAAAATTAGGTATTGTAATGCAGTTTAAAATGGAATATCATGAACCTTATGGAAAGGTTGGGTATAAATGAATCTAAAGACTGCTAAAGAAGTTATTGAAGAACTACAAGTAACTATGAATTCACATATGTGTCATGAAGAAAGAATGAAATTGGAAGTTTGGTTAAAAGAGTATTACATAGACGAACTAATAAAAAATAAAGTACCAATGAATTCGGATTGCTAGTCATTTACAAAGGGTAACCATTAAAGTGGACACTTCATTTCGGAGGTGTCCTTTAATACCCACCACTCAAAGTTCCCCGCCCAAATAGTATTGGGCAAAAGCGCATGGGGACGCTTAAAAGATTTCTATAATAAACAAAATGTCATCTACTTTTATAGTAGGTGACATTTTTTTATGAAAAGTAGATGTTTAAATATTAATTGTTAGGGAATCTAGAAAATAGATAGAATGGAAGCCGATGTCCCAACATATATATTTAAAACATATAAAACTACTTTGAAAGGTCTCTTACAAAATGCAAAGTATATTTCTGATTTTAATACTTCAATTAATTTATGTGCCTTTTTTAACGTTACGTACAATACTTTTAGTAAAGAATGTTACTTTCCTTGCCGCCATATTCGGTATGCTGGAGATGTTAGTGTATGTATTTGGCCTTTCACTCGTCTTTAGTGGGAAGCAAAGTATGCTAGCTATGGTCTTTTATGCAATTGGCTTTGGGTTGGGTATATTTTTAGGGGCCAAAATTGAACGTAAATTAGCGATTGGCTATGTTTATACGACTATTAATACGCAAAATAAGAATGAGGAACTTGTGAAATTTCTTCGGAATGAAGGGTTTGCGGTCACGATTTACATTGGTGAGGGGAGAGATAGTAACCGCTATAAATATGAAATATTAACAAAGAGAAACCGTGAGACGGAATTGTTCCAAATTGTTGAGCATTATGAACCGAATGCTTTTATTATTTCGTACGAGCCTAAATCATTTAAAGGTGGATTTTTACTGGATCGAATGAAGGTAAAACATAAATAGTTTTTCCTTAACATCGCCCTTTTGTCTATATGCAGAAGGGCATTTTTTTGTGAATACAATCCATCGTAACGTCGTACCATCACAAGCAATTATGCCGGGCATAATTGCCGCTGTCGCGGAGATAAACAAAGCGTCCAGAATTAGCTTTGTGTTTAGGACTGCACGATAACTGCTAACATTCTTTACTGGTCTCTTTCCGATTCTGTGACATCCGTTGCAAGAAGTTAAATGTGAGAAATTTAAGAGACCAAGCTCGATAAAAAATATGAATATTATTATACCGACAGACGTGAACAATAACATGTTCAAAATGATTTTTTCATACTATAAAAACATGCAAGTCTTGGAAGGGGTGTTGTATGTATTTTTTTACGAAAGGCTTGGTCATTCTTATAGGAAGTGCAGCAGTAGCATTAGGGATAAACTTATTTTTAACGCCCTATCAAATTTTAGATGGGGGCGTTGTAGGGATAGCGCTTATTTTACACTATATATATAAGCTTAAAATAGGTTTAATGATCATCATTATTAGTATCCCCATTTTCGTTATTTCTTGGTATAAATACAGAGCGTATTTTTACAATAGTATTCATGGATTATTCGCATATTCTCTTAGTATCGATTTACTAAAGCCCGTCCGGAATCTTATTCATGTAGATGCCATCTATAGCGCGATATTTGGAGGGGTACTTATGGGCTTTGGTGTTGGTTTGATGCTTAGATTTCAGACAAGCACTGGTGGTACAGATTTGATTGCCCAATTTTTAAGTGATAAAACTGGAATTAATGTCGGGATACTTATTTTTATGATAGATTCAATCGTCATCGTCATAGGGGGGCTGCTTTTATCGTCTAATACATTATTGCTTTCTATTATTACAATTTTGGTAGCAGGGATTACTACAAGTATCATAACTAGCCGTGTTTAATAAAAAATAGCTTCAGTTGGACTGAAACTATTTTGAAAATCGTTATCGGGAGCTCTTTATCATTCGCTTTTTAGGATGTGCGGGCTTTACTTCTGCAATTAATATGGCGAGTAAAATCAGTACTGCCCCTACAACCATACGACTTGTTAATACTTCATGTAAGAATATAACGGATAATACCATGCCGAAGAAGGATTCTGTTGACAGGATAATCGCAGCCTTTGTAGCAGATGCATATTGATTCGCAATATTTTGAAAAAGATAGGCGAGGGTAGTTGAAAAAATGGCTAAATAAACGATTGAATAGATTGCTTCTTTTTCAAGGGTAGTTGGGATATCGCCTTGACTGATTACGACCAAAACTCCTAAAAAAGATGCTGTGATAAATTGAATAATCGTCAGAGCAATGGCATCTTCCTTTTGGACAAAAAGGTTCGTACAAAAAATATCAAAGGCAAAGGCGACAGCACAAGCTAAGGAAAGTGCATCTCCGATATTCATTGTTAGTGAGCCCTGCAAAGAAAGAAAACCAATACCAACAATAGCGATAAGGGAACCGATAATCTCGTAGCCATCTATACGACGCTTGTAAACCGCAAACGCAATAATTGGGACAATAATGACATTTACAGCAGTTAAAAATGCATTTTTAGATGGTGTAGTATATTGTAACCCTACTGTCTGAAGGGCAAAGGCAATATACAAAATGCTTCCTAACAAAATACCTTTCCAGATAACTGATTTTGAAGCTTTTTTTAATTTATATCCAAATAAGACAGTCAGGATAATTGAAGCTAATAAAAATCTACCAGCCATTACTTGATAGGCTGTTAAATATTCTAATGCAATAGCCGTTATGACAAAACCGCTACCCCAAACGATTGCAGTGACTAATAGCATACCATCAGCTATGTATTGTTTCATCATTCCTCCTCCTAACTTCAATAGAATAACATGAGATGGGAGAAAATAGATTGATTTTAATTCTAAAGATTCAGGCGTTTTTTTGTACTTATTCCAAAGCTGTCATTCAACAATCGTTTTGCTATGTAATAAGTACAATTTAACGGCTGCAGCTAGACGCTCATAAAAAACATAATCATTTTCTAAAGGTGCTACTAGCTGACGTATTTTTGACATACGATAACGGATTGTGTTTGGATGGCAAAAATGAGCAACGGCTACTTCTTTAATATTTCCTTGTTTTACGATATAGGTAATTGCTGTTTTCATTAAGTCCGGGTCAACTTTTTCCTCGAATAGGGGACCAAGAAAGCTATTTACATAGTCCATAGCAAATTTAGTGTCCTTACGATGCAATTCAATTAATAACGAATCGGAAGCAAGGTTCTCATAATGACATATAGGAGCCGTTTCAATTTCAGCCATGATGCGTGCATAAAAGGCTTCATGAACAGCAATAGGGAATTCTGTTTGTGTTATGTGACAACGACTATAGCCGAAGGTCATGGAATCCGTCGAGATCGCAAACAACGTTAACCATTCATTGAGCGTTTTTGTAAATTGAAATTGCTGTGATGGATGGGTCATAACAATGAAGAGGCTCTTTTTATAGGTACAAATCATACCAGATTTCAATAGAGGCTCTAATTGGAAAAGGGATTGCATCCATTGACTATTTGCATGATCTTGCATTTGAATATTAGCAACAAATACATATTTTTCAAAGGGCTTATTGATTTGCTGTAAAATAGACTTTATTTGTTCATCAGTTACTTCTTCCTCCATAATACGTCGCATAATCGTATCTAAAAAGAATGAATAGTCCTGCGTTTTTGCATAGGCCATCGTTTCTAAAATAATCTTTTCAAAAAATTCATCTCCGCCAAATCGCAATATCGGGAAATTGTGTTCATCTGCATAGATTATCACTTCCTTAGGCAAATCCTCATAGATAACAGGTTTATAAGCGAGAGCACTTGCCCCCAGTTCAATAAGGTTTTTCACGGCATTCCATAAATATTCTGGCTTTTGCTTTGCGAATAATAAACTGCTTAAAACAACACTATTCGGCGTAAAAATCGTTTCTCTCACAGTTTGAATATCAGGTGAAAATTCAAAGTCTAGAATTTCCACATTTTGAACGGGTTTATGTAAACCATTGCGACCAGCAATAACTGTAAAATCTTTTGTAATAGGTAATCGTAAAAAGTTCTCTACGTTCATTAGGATATCAAACAACCTTTCTTGTGATTGAGCTTCTTTTATTTATAATAACTGATAAGCGCAGTAAAATAGCTGATAAGACAATGCGAATCGCTGATAAATCAACCAATTAAAAAGAATCTGCTGAAGTTCTACAGACAAAGTCCGTAAAGCAAGCAGATTCGCCCACATTATATAAATTAGATATTAGCGAAAATATTAGGTTTTCTATTTTTCATTGGATTCGTTTGTTCAATAGCGTAACCAACGTTAAGAATACGACCTTCTTTAAAGGCTGGACCAATGATTTGGAGGCCTACTGGTAAATTACCTTTAAAGCCACAAGGAACGGAAAGGGCAGGTAACCCTGTTAAGTTACTTGGGCCTGTAAAACGAATGATATTATCAATTAAATCAACTTTTTCACCGTTTAAATATGCAAAGTCATCACCAATAGTACTTGCCACTACAGGTAATGTAGGTGTAATAAGTACATCAACCTGATTAAAAATCTGTGTAAATTCTTGCTTTATTTGTCGTCGCACCTGTTGAGCCTGTAGGTAATCAACTGCAGATGGTAATTCACCTAGTTCAAATAACAGACGAATATCATCTCCGAAATCATGTGGTCTTTTCTGTAAATCGGAATGATGGATTGCAGATGCCTCCGAAAGGGAAGTAACCAGCTCTGCCCACTCTGCATATTGCAAGGAAGGAATTCGAACGATCTCAACCTTTGCTCCTTGATCCACTAAGCTTTGAATACTTGTCCGAACAGCACGCTCCACATCGGAGTCTACTCTGTTAAAGAAATATTCTTCGTTGATGCCGATGACTAAATCCTTCACATTACCCGAGATTTGCTGTACATAATTCTCTGTTGGAACGTCTGTACAAGTAGGGTCTCTATAGTCAAATCCAGAAATAATCCCAAGTAAGCCGGCTGAGTCTTTTACTGTCTTTGTCATTGGACCAATATGGTCTAAGCTCCAGGCAAGAGGGTAGCAGCCATATTTACTTACGCGCCCATGAGTAGGCTTTAAGCCGACAATTCCACAGGCTGATGAAGGGATTCGAATAGAGCCTGCAGTATCTGTACCTAATGATGCAACGCTTGCCCCCGCTGCAACTGCTGCGCCGGAGCCGCCACTAGAACCGCCAGGGATTTTATCCAAATCCCATGGATTGTGAACGGGTCCGTAATGGGGATTATTATTCGTGATGCCCCATGCGTACTCATGCATGCTTAATTTACCCGTGAAAATAACACCGGCATTACGAAGTTTTTCTACAACTGTCGCATCATAATTTGAAACGAAGTCCTTATGAATCTTTGATGACATCGTCGTTATCTTATCTTTAAAGTACAAATTATCTTTTAATGCCATAGGAATCCCGTGATACATTCCTCGATACTGTCCATTCAAAATTTCCTTTTCTACCACTTGTGCTTGTGCTAGGGCCTCTTCACGATAAAAAGCCATATATGAATTAATTTTAGGCTGACTTTCTTCAGCAAAATCTAAAATTGCTTTCGTCAACTCGACAGGGGAAATTTTTTTAGTTTCAAGTAAAGGTGCTAACTCTTCAACAGATTTTAAGTGTAAATCAGTAGTCAATATGGTCACCTCCAGGGATGCTACGGATAGCGATATCAGCATCATCAATGGCGATGCCTTCTAAATTACCACGAAGGGATTGCATACCTTCCCAACGCGCTTTTAGAAGTTCAAGGTGTTCAGGTTTTGGTGTAATTCCTTTGTTGTCCAATAATTGTTGAATCGACAAACTCATTAACAGGATCCTCCCTTGAAAATAGTTTTTATCTAAATAGGTTTTCCTATAAAGAACAAATCTTTTTATTATAAAGAATTATTGCCATAACGTGAGGGCGATTTTCGCTCCAATTGGGATCTTCCCTAGGGGAGTCCGATGAGGCTTGTGCTGCTTGGGTTGCATCTGTAACGCTACGATCCCCAAGGAGTTGCTCAGCCTTCACCCCAATCAACTAATACATGGTATACGTTTTACTTATGGGGTTGAATTAGTATAGTACTATAAAAATAACAAATTCCTATAAAAGTTAATAAAATACTATTAATTATAAGCATACACTATTTACAATTTATATCAATGAGTTGATTGAATATATTGTATATTGTGAAAAATATACTACGCTATCAAGTAATTAAGATTACTTTTAATAGAGCCATGTCAACTGTTGAAAAGGATTTCTAGTGCTAGAGCCACCTCTTTTTACATATTATTCACAGTACATTTACAATCCAAGCGTACAATAGACCCTAATAACCAATTTAAGAGGTGCGAGCATGGAGTCTGTTGTGAGACAAAGCATAAAAACAAGTAATTTATTTTCTTATTTAAAGTATTTATACGGGCAGCATCAAAACAATACGCTCTATATAAAACGTTTAAAAGCTTTGAAACAAATTATTCAGGACAAAAATTTACATACTTATTTTCAGCCTATTGTCGATTTACAGACGGGGCAAACGGTTGGCTTTGAGGTACTAAATCGTCCAGAGCCTTCAGTATTGTTTCATAGTGTCGATCAGTTTTATGAATTTGTTGGGCAAACAGACTGTGTATTTTTATTTGAATGCTTTTGTCGTAATCTTTCATTGCAGCGTTTTAAAGAACGATTGCACGGAGAATGGGTGAATCGAGATTTTCTAGTATTCGTCAATATACATCCTAATGTTTTACTAGATAAGAGCTACCATAGTGGTGAAACCTTAGAGCTATTAAAGGAGCTTGGCATAAAACCACAGCAGGTAGTGTTTGAGCTCACTGAACGTAGTGCAGTGGTAGATTTTGCACAGTTTGAACGAGTCTTATCACATTATCGATCACAGGGCTACCGAATTGCAGTGGATGATGTGGGTTCAGGCTATAATAGCTTGAAAACGCTTATTTACTTAAAGCCAGAGTTTATTAAGCTAGACCGTTCTTTAATACAATTTATTGATAAAAACAGCGAACAGCAGCAGCTCGTTACATTGCTGATGAGATACGCAGAGCAGGCTAAAACGAAAATTATAGCAGAGGGTATTGAACGCCAGGAAGAGCTTGAGTATTTACATACTATTGGAATCCACTACGCACAAGGTTATGCGGTAGGGAAACCCGCAAAGGAAATACAATTGGGGAAACTAAGGATGGGTGACCATGAAAATAGGGGAAGTCATAGAAAATGTTCCTTGTATTGATGAATTTGTGAAAAATCAAGAGGTGGATTTACTTTTTATAAATAATCCGTCATTACGTAGTGTTGTCGTTGTCCGAGATGACAAACCAATTGGGCATATTACACGTACACATTTCTATCAAAAAATTGGTACAAGGTATGGCTATAATTTATTTATCGGACGACATAATCAGCTTATTATGAAAGAAAATCCTTTCATTGTAGATTGCAATATACCTATTACAGAGGTCAGTACTTTAGCAATGTCTAGACCTTCAGAGGACCTGTATGATGATGTGATTGTAATAAGGAATGACTTATATTACGGCGTGGTAAGTATTCGGGAGCTACTGATGAAGCTCGTAGACACACAAGTAGCTATTGCAAGTTTTTTAAATCCATTAAGCAGTCTCCCTGGCAATAAATTAATTGATGAAAAGCTAGAGGAAGCATTGCAGCTACCGCAATATAGTTTAATGTATTTTGATTTAGACCATTTTAAATCATACAATGACACGTACGGTTTTAATAAAGGGGACAAGCTATTACTGTATTTAACCGATATTTTGAAAAGAAATATCGTAGGTACAGAAGATTTTTTAGGACATATTGGTGGAGATGATTTCGTTGCGATTCTTCCGCATTATAAGGCTGCTCCGATCTGTCAAAAAATTATTGATGAGTTTGATGCATTTATTTTAAGCTTTTATGATGTGGAGGATTTAACATACTTACAAGTACAAAATAGAGCTGGTGAATTAGAGCCTTTATCTTGTACCACGCTATCCATTGCGGTTATTACTAATCAATATCAGCAATTTGAATCTGTTGACCAATTGTCGGATGCGGTGACACGTGTAAAAAAGCAATGTAAAAAAATTTCGGGAAGTTGTTATCTCATTCATGACAATGAAAAAGAAACTTACCTCGTTCATTAGACGAAATAGGTCAGACTGTAGGCAAGCTTGCCCACAGTCTTTTTTTATAACGGTCGCTTTCCGCGAACATACTCAACAAGTATTTTTTATTAAATTTCGTTTTTAGGGCATAATCAAAAGAAATAAAATTCTGTCACTTTAGAAAATTATTAATCTAAATAAAACATACTTGAATTATAGGGATTATAGGTATATAATTCGATTACATTATAATTAAACGTCTTAGGAGGCTTTTCATTGTCTACATTACAAATTATTCTTAACGTTGCTGTCTTACTTGTATTCGTTGGAATTTTATATTTTATGAATAAAAAGCACGTTAAGTTTTCAAATCGTGTTTTTACGGCTCTAGGCTTAGGTATCGTACTTGGTCTTGGACTCCATTTAATATATGGTATTGATTCTGATGTGTTAGCTAAAACATCAAATTGGTACAATATTATTGGTACTGGTTATGTTAAATTGCTACAAATGGTTGCGATGCCATTAATTTTCATTTCTATCTTAATCGCCTTTACGAAAATGAAGGTTGGTAAAAACTTCGGAAGAATGGCAGCTCTGATTTTAGTTATTTTAATCGGCACAACTGCTGTATCAGCTGCTGTTGGTATTTTTTCAGCAACAGTGTTTAATTTAGATGCTTCACATATTATGCAAGGTGCTGCAGAGGCAGAGCGTGGGGCGTATTTAGAGGAAAAAACTTCTGGATTAACTGCGCCGGATTTACCAACTCAAATTATTGAGTTATTCCCAGCGAACCCATTTTTAGATTTAACAGGGGCTCGTTCTACATCAACAATTGCTGTTGTAATTTTTTCAGCATTTTTAGGTTTTGCTTATTTACGTGTAGCACGTAAGGATGGAGACACTGCAGCTACTATTAAAAAGGGCTTGGATGCCATTTATGCATTAGTAATGGGCGTTGTAACAATTGTCTTACGTTTAACACCATATGGTATTTTAGCCATTATGGCACGTACAGTTGCGACATCTGATTTCGGGGCAATCTATAATCTAGGTAAGTTTGTTGTTGCGTCTTATGTAGCGTTAATTATCGTGTTTATCGTACACTTATTAATTCTTACTTTAAGTGGGTTAAATCCATTTACGTATTTAAAGAAAACGGCGGAAACATTATTATTTGCATTCACTTCACGTTCAAGTGCAGGTGCTTTACCAATGAACATTAAAACACAAACAGGTCGTCTTGGTGTACCTGAGGGTATTGCGAACTTCTCGGGTTCATTTGGTCTATCTATTGGTCAAAATGGCTGTGCTGGTGTGTATCCTGCAATGTTAGCGATTATGATTGCACCGACAGTTGGGATTAATCCACTTGATCCAGTATTTATCATTACTGTTATTGCAGTTGTAGCTGTCAGCTCATTTGGTGTAGCTGGTGTTGGTGGTGGTGCGACATTCGCAGCAATTTTAGTATTATCAGCACTTAATTTACCGATTGCACTTGCGGGTGTATTAATCTCAGTAGAGCCATTAATCGACATGGGCCGTACTGCACTTAATGTAAGTGGTTCAATGACTGCAGGTGTGACAACAGCACGTATTACAAAAGAATTGGACACTGAAATGTACAATAATAAAGAATTAGGTGCTCAAGTTTCAGATTTATAAAAAGACAGTGCTACTCTCATTTATAGAGGGTACTGAAAAACTTAGGGTTTTATAATCGCAAACCTTTTAAAAATAAGGCACTTCTTGTTCAATTTTGAACAGGAAGTGCCTTATTTCTGTCTCTATTCCTTATTCTTTTTTTAGTAGCTTTAATATCCGTTT
>NZ_JBIWGL010000047.1:0-29588 GCF_044763535.1 Lysinibacillus sp. NPDC095746 | reverse complement strand
TTTGATGTCCAAAATTTTGTTTCGTTCACTAACTCGAGGTTAGCTAGTAAAAACTTTATTGATTACGTTTTGCTTGTTCAGTTTTCAAGGTTCATATCGTCGCTGTTTAACAGCAACTTTTATATAATATCATGTCGTTTACTCGTTGTCAACAATTAGTTTTTTAATTTAAAACTCATTTGTTTTTCAACGGTTATCTTAACGACTCTTATTACTATACCACAATATTTTTGTTTTGCAAGCATCTTATAAAAAATATACTAAAGCAGTTATCCCTAACACACCCGGAATTCCTAATATTGCAATTGTGAATACTGAAAATAGATTAATCGGCACATTATAGCCTGCATACCCTATTCCTAAGTGAATAATAAATAACAGTAGAAAAGCGAAAGCAAATCTAAACCAAAACACAGACATTCCTTCTAAAACCTTACCCATCTTGGCATGTCTTATTATTATATAAAGAAAAAGAAGCACTACAGGTACACAAAAGCTCATAATTACTAACCACGACATATGGTTTCCCCCTCAAAAATATAATTATGAAAGTTTATGTTTCCTGTTTTGCTTCTATGAGTATTATTTATACCTATGCATTAACTTATTTTTAGCGATGCTGAAATAAGTTTAAAAACTATTATTTAATTAATACTCTACGAATTCTAGCTTCCTTGAATAAATAAAAATGTATACTCTCCGCTGCTTTTCGTTGAGCAATTACTTCTAAATCATAGTCATCTAGTAGTTCTTCAATTATCTTCGCCTGCTGCAAATCCTCTTTTGTCCCTTTTATAAGATTCACAAGCTTGTCATCGAATTCTTTTTTTAATTTTCCCTTACTGCGGAAGAACATATTAATCCCTCACTCACAATTCTCGGCGACCTTCCATTGCCTTCGATAACGTTACTTCATCTGCATATTCTAAATCTCCACCTACTGGTAGTCCGTGAGCGATCCGTGTTGTTCGAATACCTGATGGCTTCACTAGACGAGAAATATACATAGCTGTTGCCTCTCCCTCAATCGTTGAATTCGTAGCTAAAATAAGTTCTTGAACATTCTCATCTTGCAAACGAACTAGTAGGGACGCGACATTTATATCCTCTGGTCCAATACCATCCATAGGTGAAATAGCTCCCTGCAATACATGATACATACCATTGAAATCGCGCATTTTTTCCATCGCAATTACATCTTTTGTATCTTGGACAACACAAATAATAGAATGATTTCTTTGTTTGTCTGTACAAATATGACATGGATCTACATCAGTTATGTTGCCACATACGGAACAGTAGCTTAAATTTCGCTTCGCATCAATTAATGCCTTTGAAAAGGATAAAACGTCATCCTCTTTCATTGTTAACACAAAAAACGCCAGACGAGCCGCGGTTTTCGGCCCGATACCTGGCAATTTCATAAAACTATCAATCAGTTTCGATATTGGTTCTGGGTAGTACATTTATTTACCTCCTAGAACGGAAGATTCATGCCTTGAGTGAATTTACCCATTGTTGCATTCGTTTTTTCATCTACTTTTTTCAGTGCTTCATTTGTAGCAACAACGATTAAATCTTGTAGCATTTCGATATCGTCTGGATCTACTACTGATGGATCAAGATTTACTTCTACAATTTCACGTTGACCAGTTACAGTTACTTTCACCATACCGCCACCAGCTGCACCTTCAAATTGCTCTGCATTTAAAGCCTCTTGAGCCTCCATCATTTCCTTTTGCATTTTTTGCATTTTTTTCATCATACCTTGCATATTTCCCATTCCACGCATAAACATATTCCTCCTAAATGATTAATCTTCAACAATCTCAATAAAATCTTTACCAAACAGCTTTTCCGCTTCGGTTACAAGTGGATCTTGTGACGCAAGTGGTTGAGCATCATCGATAAACGGCCCTTCCGACATTTCTACCGGAGGTGGTTCTAATAATTCCATTTCATGATCAGTTTCATCCTGAGAAGATTTTTTCTGCTGCTGTAAGCCATGATCACGAATAAACTCTTCACGTAATTTTAACCAAGCCTCTTCTGGCGTACAAAGCATTTCGTACATAGTACCAGTTTGCCCTGCAATTAATTGTGTGAATTGAGCTTTTAGGGATTGATTATCAGCAACCATTTGACAATGAATATCATACTTGAATTTTAACACAAAAGCACTTGAAGATGCCGCAACAGGTTCAGCCTCTGCCAAAAGAGCTGATTGAGATTTTTGCATTTGACTTAATGCCTGTGCCCAAACTGATTTAATACGTTGCACATCTTGCTTTGTAGCATCCTTTAGTATCTCTTGAATACGGCCTGTTGGTGCTTTATAGCCATTCGGACTTTTTGCTCGCGGGCGCTGTTCTTTTGGTGTTTGCGCCGTTTGCATAGGAGCACCAGCTTGTAATTGAGCTGATAGTTGTTGCACCATCTGCTCAAGCGCCACAATTTTTTGGGCGAGCTCCGGGCTCATAGCTACCTCGCCTGAAGTGGTAGTCTGACCAACTGCACCACCCGAAAACTGCACCATTTTAAGTAATGCTGTTTCCAAATAAATCTTAGTATGGTGGGAGAATCGCATTTCTTGCTGTGTTTTCGCTAAAATATCAATGTAGCCATATAGCAAATCCGGTGCAAAATCATGCGCTAATGTAAACACTCGCTCCTCTGGTGATACTAGTTCTAATAATTCGGCCAAATCTTCACTTGTTTGCAGTAATAATAAATCTCGGAAAAATGTAATTAAGTCCTCAGAAAGGCGAAGAGGATCTTTCCCATCCGCAATAAGCTGTTCTAATAACGCAAGCATTTGCGCGACATCTTTTATTTTAAGAGCTTCTGCTAACTCATAGAAAACTTCCTGACTAATAGAACCTGTCACAAGCAATGTATCCTCAAGCTTCAACTTTTCTCCACTAAAGGATACAACCTGATCTAATAGACTTAAAGCATCACGCATACCCCCCGCTGCTGATTGTGCGATTACCTTTAAACCTTGTTCCTCAAACGGTAACTCAATATCTTCTAATACAACTTTCATGCGCTCAATAATATCACTGGTCGAAAGACGCTTGAAATCAAAGCGCTGACACCGCGAGATAATCGTTGCGGGCAATTTATGAGGCTCTGTCGTTGCTAAAATAAATACAGCATGTGAAGGTGGTTCTTCTAACGTCTTTAAAAGGGCATTGAAAGCACTTGTAGAAAGCATATGCACTTCATCAATGATATACACTTTAAATCTGCTACTCGCAGGAGCAAATCGAACTTTCTCAATGATGTCTCGTATTTCTTCAACGCGTGAATTAGACGCCGCGTCAAATTCAATAACATCTGGGTGAGAACCGTCTGTAATGCTTAAACAAGTAGCACATTCATTACAAGGCTCTTTTGATGGTGCATGCTCACAATTTAAAGCTTTTGCAAAAATTTTAGCTGTACTTGTTTTCCCGGTACCACGTGGGCCAGAAAATAAATAAGCATGTGTTGTTTTATTCGCTAGGAGAGCATTTTGTAGCGTTCTTTTGACATGTGCTTGACCAGACATTTCTCGGAATGATTGCGGTCGATACACACGATAAAATGCTTGATACGTCAATGGATTCCTCTCCTCTTCTTTATTATATAGAATAGTTCTATTATAGCATTTACCTCATTATTTATAAAATAGTGTCATCGTTTTTCTAAAGCTTCGGGACAATTCTTTCACTTTCTGTAGGTCCGCCGCACAATTTATAACTTTCTTAAACGTGTTGGTGATTAACCTTCCATCCCTAAAAATATTATAAAATCATAAAAAAACGCATCCGCCTTTTATAGACGGATGCGTTTGAATTGGCAATTTAATGCCGTGCACCTTTCTTCGACAGCCGCACATAAGCGTTACTCTTGTCGTTAGCTCAGATTAGGCAACCCCGCGGCACATGAATAAGACCACTTAATGCTGCTTCCTTCCGGACCTGACATGGTTCATGGGTATCCATTGCGCAGGACCCAATCGTCAACACTACGTGCAAAAGGCAGACCAAACAATACGGACAGCCTCTAAAAAGGAATTCAGTCTCGCTAGAGCGGATTGCGAGTTACAGGACACCGCTACCTTCCCACCTAGCACGGCAATAACTAGTATACTGACTGTTTTCATAAATTGCAACTTAATATGCATAATATTTGTTTGGAACATTCTGTCTGCATTGTATATAAGAAATTATTAATCCGTTATGTCTCGGCATAATTGTAGCTGTTTACCTTGCTTTCACGCCAATAAACAATGCCTCTAGACTTGGCTTTGTACTTAGATCTGCATGAGGGCCGACACGATGTCGGTCATTTCGATAATGCCATAGGACGTGGCGTTTTTATCGATCCAGATCAGTTAGCTTTATTTCACGGATGCAATAATTTTAAGCTAATATCCTATAAGAACTACATTTCGATTCTATGACAGCCATTGAAAAGTGACTTAGTACCGCGTTCATTTCCCTTCTATAAAGTTGAGAGACTTCTGCATCTAAAGAAAAAAGTTAAAAAAATAAAAAATCTGTTGACTTAAATTTTGAAATATGATAAATTAAATCTTGTCGATAAGACAACGTAACAAAACAACATGGAGGTATACCCAAGTCTGGCTGAAGGGATCGGTCTTGAAAACCGACAGGCGGGTAACACCGCGCGGGGGTTCGAATCCCTCTACCTCCTCCATTTTTAAAATACCGACTACGAATGTAGCCGTTTTTTTTTGCTTAAAAATTATATGTAACATTTATTAGATGCCACTTCCACTTAGGTTGTGGTATTTTTTTATTGTAAATTAAGATGTTATAACTATGAAAAAATCTATAGCATTATTTCATCTAGACCAATGCACTTTCATTCAAAAACTACTTTTCGCCCAACGCAATATGAAAAGTAGTGGTACAATTACATTTTATTTCAAACACGCAAACGAGCTTTTTAGCATAATGCTCGTTAATATTATTAGGGAGGATTTTTTTATGCACTCGAAGTTTTACATATCTCGTGCTTCCCTCACTTGGGTTTTAACAATCGCTCTGTTAACTGCTATTGGTAGTGAAATTAAAATAATGCCTTTCGCTGATACACCTTTTCGTTTCGGATTAGGAAGTATTATTTTCTTTTTGTGTACTCTACTAAGACCTACACCGATCATTTTTGCTGGATTTACTACGAGTATCGTGACAACCATTTTTCGAGTTATCATTAATTACACTTTACATGATGTTCCAGTAGCCGATAGTTTACTAATACATTTACCTGCCGCCGCCTTTTATATAATGTTTGCAGTATGCCTACAAATTCTAAGCATTCATCAATATAGAGAAAAACCACTATTGCTTGGATTGCTAGTTGCATTTAGTGAAGTATTCAGTAATTTAGTGGAACAACTATTTCGTTTTTTTATAAATTCTTATACGTTTTTATTTCTTCATGATTTACTTATATTATTAGCAGTTGCTTTATTACGTAGCTTTTTTGTTGTTGGTATTTATAGTTCTATTCTAATTGCTGAGCAAAAAAAACGTGTTCAAGAAATGCTTACGATCGGCTCAGATTTATATGTTGAGGCACTTTATTTAAAAAAATCGATGAACGATATAGAAGCCATAACAATCAATGGGTTTGAATTATATCGACAATTAAAATCGCTAGGTTATCATGCAGAAAGTTTACAGGCACTTCATATTGCCCAGGAAATTCATGAAGTGAAGAAGGATTCACAACGCATTTATGCAGGTATTTCTAAAATTGTTGGTGAAAAGAGCTTTGGCTCCCTTAGATTGTCAGAATTATTACATTATATCGAAGATGGGAACAGTAAGTACGCTAATTTTCTCGGGAAAGAAATTGAAATTAAACTAAATATTGAAATCGATTTTCAAACGAAGGAACATATTGCATTACTTGCACTTTTAAATAATTTAACAGCTAATGCTATAGAAGCAATTGAAAATCAAGGTATCATTTCTATTGCCATTCAACAGCAACAGGATGATACTGTAATAACAGTATGTGATAACGGGAAGGGCATTCCACAAAGTAATCTCTCTATTATTTTTGAACCTGGATACACTACAAAATACAATGTAGACGGTGTCGCAGCAACAGGTATTGGTCTTTCACATGTTGCTGAATTAGTAAATAAATTAAATGGCTCAATAACCGTTGAATCAAATACTCAAAACACAATGTTTAAAATTACAGTTCCTACGCAAACTATTCAAACGGGAGAGACTTAAATGAGGTATTTTATTGTAGATGATGATCGCGCAAGTCGGGTCATGTTAAAACAAATTATTGAAGATAGTGGCTTAGGCACAGTTATTGGTGAAGCACGTAATGGTGAGGACGCCATTCCACAAATTTTAATGACACAACCTGAATTTGTGTTGATTGATTTACTCATGCCCAAGCTTGATGGAATAGCAACAGTCGAACACCTTATTCAAAATCGTTTTGAAGGACAATTTGTCATGATTTCTCAAGTTGTGAATAAGGAAATGGTTGGTGAAGCGTATAAGCAAGGTATAGATTTCTTTATTCATAAACCGATAAACCGTATTGAGGTTGAAAATGTTTTACGTAAAACAACTGAACAATTTCGCCTAAAAAATTCATTGCTTATTATTCGCCAATCCCTTACAAATATTGATCTAAGTGAACAAATAAATCATAAAGCAACGTCACGCGATCATATTCAATCTATTTTAAATGATATGGGTATCGTTGGTGAGATTGGAAGCGAAGATATTATAGCTATCATTGAAACATTACTTGCGCATCAGCACAAAATTGCACCACTTCCACCATTAAAGGAGCTTTATGAGGAGGTTGCAGTTGTCACAAAGGCTACACCAGATGAAATTTTGAAGGAAAGTAAAGCCATTGAACAGCGGGTGCGCCGTACTATATTAGCAGCGATGATAAATCTCGCCAATTTAGGTGTCGTAGATTATACCAACTCCGAATTTGAATATTATGCACCTCGATACTTTGACTTTAAAGAAATTCGTCATCTGATGACGCAGATAGAAGATCACGGAAATCGTAAAGCAAAGGTTAATATTAAGAAGTTTATTCAGGTGTTATATTCAGACATTTTAACTAAAGTAAATTAATTTTCTCGGATTTTGTCGGATTTCATAAGTCCTCTGTATTATTAAAGTAAGGCAAGTCCTAAAAATTTTAATATTAGGAGGTACTAAGGTTTTGAAGAAGAAATTTAGAATCAGTTTAGCCACTCAAATTTTAGTCGGTTTGATTTTAGGGATTATTATTGGTGGTATCTTTTACGGAAACCCCAAAATTGAAACATATCTACAACCTTTAGGTGATATTTTCCTTCATCTAATTAAAATGATTGTAGTACCGATTATTATTTCAACTTTAATCGTTGGTGTTGCTGGTACTGGAGATATGAAACAGCTTGGACGATTAGGCGGAAAATCGCTTATTTACTTCGAGATTATTACAACAGTAGCAATTGTCATTGGTTTACTTTCCGCAAACTTATTCCAACCAGGCGCGGGTATAAACATGAACGAGCTCTCTCAAGGAGATATTTCAAAATACGTTGCCACTACAGAAGAAGTACAGCATGAAGGACCATTTGATATTATTGTAGGCATTGTACCAACAAATATCGTTCAGGCAATGTCTGAAGGTAATATGCTTGCGATCATCTTCTTCTCAGTTATTTTTGGTTTAGGGGTTGCTGCCATTGGCGAACGAGGAAGACCAGTATTAGACTTCTTCCAAGGGGTAGCAGATACGATGTTCTGGGTAACTAACCTCGTAATGAAATTCGCTCCAATTGGGGTATTTGGTTTAATTGGTGTAACCGTTTCCAAATATGGATTCGCTTCCCTAATACCACTTGGTAAACTCGCTATACTTGTTTATGCAACAATGCTATTCTTTATCTTTGTCGTTCTTGGTCTTGTGGCCAAATTTACAGGTATCAGTATCTTCTTCTTAATTAAAGTACTAAAAGATGAGCTGATTTTAGCGTTCTCAACAGCAAGTTCTGAAGCTGTGTTACCGCGAATTATGATGAAAATGGAGAAACTAGGTGCTCCTAAGGATATCGTATCCTTTGTTATTCCAACCGGTTACTCCTTTAACTTAGATGGTTCTACACTGTACCAAGCTATTGCTGCATTATTTATTGCTCAAATGTACGGTATTCACCTAAGCATTGGTGAACAAATTACGTTAATGCTTGTATTAATGGTTACATCTAAAGGGATTGCAGGTGTTCCAGGAGTATCATTCGTTGTGCTTCTAGCAACTTTAGGTACTGTCGGCATTCCAATTGAAGGTTTAGCATTTATCGCAGGTATCGATCGTATTCTCGATATGGGACGTACAGTCGTTAACGTAATTGGTAACTCACTTGCATCTTTAGTTATGGCGAAATGGGAAGGCCGTTTCGATTCAGAGAAAATGAAAAATTACTTTAATGAAAATAAAAATTTAGCATAAAAATTAAAAAAATCCTCACGATGTATGGATGGCATCGTGAGGGTTTTTTTATTTTTGATTACTTAATACTTTATCTAAATATTTAATAATAGAATCTTTTCCATTTGCAAGTGCCTCTTGAGCACGTACGTCATCTTTTTCAAGCTTTACCTCAGCGGCTGCCACAATACGCTCTGCATCTTCCTGTGGCACGACAACGACACCGTCCACATCCCCAATAATATAATCACCGGGGCGAACAGAAACGCCTCCAATAGCAATAGGAACATTTACTTGGCCACCGCCGTTTTTATTGCCAGCTGCTACCGTTGTGCCCAGTGAAAATACGGGAAAGTCTAGTTCACGAATAGCTGCCATATCACGAATAACACCATCAACGACAAAGCCCTGAACACCTATACCCTTCGCTAATGAAAGGACAAAATCACCAGCAACTGCACGATTGGTATTCCCTTTAGCGTCAATTACTAAAATATCCCCTTCTTGAGCAGCTCGAATGGCTTCCAATACTGCACCATTTTCGCCATCTGGTAAGCGTACTGTTACCGCACGGCCAGCTATTTTATAATGATCTGCTAACGGTTTAATATCACTGCGTAAATTCGTATGTCCTCCTGTCGCATCTGAAACTGCAGTCGTTGGCAAATGCTTAAAACTTACTTCCACCTTTGTCATCTATAACACCCCTATTATGATTTACGAAAGCTTTACACAATTATTGTAAATAAAACTCATCTACTATTTCAATATATTTCAGAAAATTACGTAATTTATGTTGCTATTAGAATTAATAATTGTTAAAAAGATCAATAGTTTTTGATTAAAAATACTTTTGCCTACAGGAGAAAATTGTATAAATGTATTTATAGTAAGGTACACATAAACTTACTTTTATATAAAAATAAATATATTAAGTATAAGTTTACTTTACTTTTGTTAAATTATAAGTTATGATGTTTACATCAGCAAATAGGAGGCGATCGTTTTGAAAGGAGAATTTGGTGATTCTATTAAAAATAAGGTGTATGAACATAGGGTTTTAAGAAGAATGTCACAAAAGGAGTTAGCTGACGCTGTTGGAGTTTCTAAGCAAACTATCTTTGTAATGGAAAAGAATAATTATTCCCCCTCACTAGTGTTAGCATATCGAATAGCCAACTTTTTTGAGGTTGATATAAATGAAATATTCTCTTATGTACGAAAGGAAGATAATAATGATTGATTTATTAAACAATTGGATGTTAGAAAGTACTGATAATTTTAATATTGTTGTAGGCATTACAGCAATTCTATTACTAGGTTCTATAGTTATACTTTTCATCTTCAGTAGAAAAATTGGGCAACCCGATGAAAGAACGAATGCTATTTATCTTAAAATCATTTCATGTATGTTTACTACCCAAATTATTATGAATGCTATTTTTATTTCATTAGTTGATAGTAATATCGAATACTTCCGTCAGTTCTTTCTACTATTTCAAGGGATTGTATTTTTAATTGGGGCAATTTACGCAATTAGATTATATAGAAAAGAAATTAAATAATCTTACATAGCTATTAGAAAAGAATCCATTTTGATCAACCTTTTTCAAAATGGATTCTTTTATTTATTTTAAAGTAGCACTTTTTCATGACCCTAAAGAGAAGAAAAGTGAAGCTATAAAAAACGTGGCATGAAGTCGGCAAAAAATTACCCATGTTTTTTTAATAAATGTAATACTTCTTCCGATGTACCAGCTACATGAACAAGTGACTTCTGTTCAGTTCGTATAAAACCTTCCTCCAGCATTTTCTGAAGTTGTTGTAAAAGCGGATCATAAAAATGATTTATATTATATAAAATTACAGGTTTTTCATGTAGTCCAATTTGAGCCCATGTAAACACTTCAAAATATTCATCCATTGTCCCTCCACCACCTGGTAAAGCTATAAAAGCATCTGCTAACTCTACCATTTTGGCTTTACGTACATGCATTGACTCAACAAAATGAAGCTCTGTTAACGAGGCATGTGCTATTTCCCGCTGCTGTAAATGAGTTGGCATCACGCCAATAACCTCTCCTCCAGCCTCTAATACTGCATCTGCAACTTTGCCCATCAGTCCTGTTTTCGAACCACCATAAACGACACCATGACCATTTCGAGCTAATACAGTCCCTAATTCGGTTGCTTTCTCTGCATAAATTGGGTTTAAGCCTAAGCCAGAACCGCAATACACCGCTATTCTTATAACAATCCCTCCTATTCAAAAGACGTGACACAATAGGTTACATATTGTCTCACGTCTTTTGATCATTTATTTTCTGCAATTACTTTTTTCTGCACATAGCTGCGCATTCGGTCATAAATTTTAGCATAGTCCATTTCCTATTTACGTAAATGACTTGTTTGTGCCTGTCGCTTCGCTTTCGGCCAGAACCCCAATAGTTATCTTCCTAATATTTTTGAATGATTAGCTTTATCTAACCTTCTATTTACGTAAATGACTTGTTTGTTTTAGCATATGACTGATGCGGCTCACAATTGATTCAATTGCTTCAGGATTTTTTAATAAATCATAATCATTAATATCCAAACGAAGAACTGGGCATGAATTAAAATTATTGATCCAGTTCTCATAGCGGTCATGCATTTCAATCCAATAATCATTCGGTGTTTGTTGCTCCATTGTACGTCCACGCTCTTGAATACGACCAATGACAGCATCAATTGGCCCCTCTAGATAAACAAGTAAATCTGGATGTGGGAAATACGGTGTCATCACCATCGCATCAAATAGATTTGTATACGTCTCGTAATCTGTTGGGCTCATTGTACCTTTGTCATAGTGCATCTTAGCAAAAATTCCAGTATCTTCGTAGATAGAGCGATCTTGAATAAATCCGCCGCCATATTCAAAGATTCGCTTCTGCTCCTTAAAACGCTCCGCCAAAAAATACACCTGTAAATGGAAGCTCCATTTTTCAAAGTCCTCATAAAATTTATCTAAATATGGGTTAGTATCCACCTTTTCAAATGAAGTACGGAAATTTAACGCTTCTGCCAACGCCTTTGTCATTGTTGACTTCCCTACACCAACCGTACCAGCGATTGTAATGACCGTTTGTGGAGGAATACCATACTTCTCTCTCAAATTCATTGTTGCAAGCTCCTTTGTTGTAACGTATCCTTTATTGTTTGTAAAACATATTTCAAATCATTTGGATTTTTTACGAAATCAAGCTGATCACCATTAAATCGAATAACAGGAATATCTGGATGCATATTCTCAAAATGCTCGATAAAGGAATGATAATCTGCCACCAGTTGCTCCATGTAATCCCGTGAAATCATTTTTTCAAATTCACGGCCACGCATCGCAATACGTTTCATCAATGTATCAACACTGGCATGTAAATAAACAACTACATTCGGTACAGGCATATCTTTCGTTAATATTTTATATATTTCCTCGTATTTATCATACTCAGCTGACGCCAATGTACGCTTGGCAAATATTAAATTTTTAAAAATATGGTAGTCCGCTACAACAGGTTTATCTTCTGTTAAACGGAAATTTTTTATATCCGATAATTGTTTGTAGCGATTACATAGGAAGAACATTTCCGTTTGGAAGCTCCATTCCTCTATGTTTTCATAAAACTTATTTAAAAAAGGGTTTTCGTCTACTATTTCTTTCAATAGATGGTAATTAAATGTCGCTGCAATCTCTTTAGATAAAGAGGTTTTACCAACACCAATCGGACCTTCTACCGTAACAAATGGAACCGTCACTAGAAGCTCCTCCTTTATGTTCTATGGATTCTATCGTCAATTGCCCCGTCCTCGAGGTTTGTATAATTATATCAATTATGCCTCGGCATAATTGCGTCCAGAGGCTTAGAAAATAAATCAGTGCTTTTCATTGTATCATAGTGAGAAAGTGAAAAACAGAACCAAACTATTTCTCTATTAAAATAGGAGGCCAAAACCAATTCTGTGACATCCGCTGAAATAAATAAAAAAATAGACCCACTCAAAGTGGATCTATCGTTACCCTTATAATTTAACTCGCTGTAAACGCAGTGCATTTAAAACGACAGATACGGAACTAAATGCCATCGCTGCACCTGCTACCCAAGGGGCTAGTAATCCGATTGCGGCAATTGGAATACCTAATGTATTGTAAGCAAATGCCCAGAATAAGTTTTGTTTAATGTTACGCATTGTTTTACGACTCATGATGATAGCATCCGCAATACTGTTTAAATCGCCACGAATCAGTGTGATATCCGCTGCTTCCATAGCCACGTCTGTACCGGTACCAATCGCCATCCCAATATTAGCTGTCGCAAGTGCTGGGGCATCATTAATGCCATCACCAACCATCGCTACTTTTTTACCAGTAGCTTGCAGTTTTTTTACTTCATTAGCTTTACCTTCTGGTAACACTTCAGCAATCACATGATTCACACCAACTTCTGCTCCAATTGCTTGTGCTGTACGTTCATTATCACCAGTCATCATAATGACAGTAATGCCCATTTCTTGTAGACGACTAACCGCTTCTTTTGAAGTATCTTTCACTGTATCAGCAACCGCAACTAGACCAGCATACTGACCGTTAATTGCAGCTAACATGGCCGTTTTACCGTTTTCCTCTAATTGTTCCATTGTTGGTAGGATATCATCAATATGAATACCGTATTGTTGCATCAATTTACGTGTACCGATGACAACGCCTTGACCAGAGACAGTCGCTTGCACACCGTAACCTGGTATTGCTTCAAAGAATTGAACATCTCCTAGATCAATACCGCGATCAACAATCCCTTGAACAATTGCTTCTGCTAACGGATGCTCTGATTGCTTCTCTGCTGCACCAATCAACGATAAAAAGCGTGTTTCATCTTGATTTGCTGCTAGTATAACATCCGTTAATACAGGCTTGCCGTGTGTCACTGTACCTGTTTTATCAACAACTACTGTATCGATGCTTTGTGTCTGCTCTAAATGTTCTCCACCTTTAAATAAAATACCAAATTCCGCTGCACGACCAGAGCCCGCCATAATAGATGTTGGCGTTGCTAATCCAAGTGCGCATGGACAAGCGATAACAAGAACTGCAATTAACACTTCAAGTGCAGGCGTAAATTCACCAGGTCGCACCCAAATAATCCAAATTAAAAACGTGACAAGCGCAATGCCAACAACGATTGGTACAAAAATACCTGAAATTTGATCTGCTAAGCGCTGGATGGGTGCTTTGGAGCCTTGTGCATCTTCTACAACTTTAATAATTTGAGCTAAGGCCGTATCACGACCGACTTTAGTTGCTGTCATTTTAATAAAGCCATTTTTATTAATAGTAGAACCAAATAATAGGTCACCTTGCTTTTTATCAACAGGTAAACTTTCCCCTGTTAACATCGATTCATCTACAGCTGTTGTTCCTTCTAATACCTCACCATCAACAGGAATTTTTTCACCAGGCTTCACTAAAATAATGTCACCAATGACTACTTCTTCTAACGGTACCTCTTTCTCTACACCGTCACGAACAACGATGGCCGTTTTTGCCTGAAGGCCCATTAATTTTTTGATTGCTTCAGATGAACGACCTTTTGCTTTTGCCTCAAATAATTTCCCTAATAAAATTAAAGTAATTAATACGGCACTCGTTTCAAAATATAGGTGAGGGGCATGATGTGATCCCGTAGTAATAATTGCTTGGTATAAACTATAAAAATACGCCGCAGATGTTCCCATTACTACAAGTACATCCATATTGGCACTACCATTGCGTAAAGCTTTGTAGGCTCCAACATAAAATTGTTTCCCAATGATAAATTGAACAGGAGTAGCCAACACCATTTGTACCCATGGATTCATTAAAAATTCAGGGACATATAAAAATGATGTAAATGAAAAATGTCCTACCATCGTCCACAGTAATGGTAATGAAAGAATGGCCGATAAAATAAATTTTTTCTGCTGTTGTTTGATAGCCTGCTCACGATGATCCACCGTTTCTTGCTCATCTACTTTTTGATGAGCCTCATATCCTAATTTCTCAACTTTTGCAATAATATGTGCAATCGTCACTTCAGATGGGTTAAATTCTATCGTAGCTTTTTCGAGTGCTAAGTTAACGTTTGCAGAGGATACACCTGCTAGTTTATTTAAACCCTTCTCTATACGCGTAGCACAGGCTGCACATGTCATGCCCGTAATATTGAATTCTGTTTTTTGTTTCACGACACCATAACCAAGTGCTTCAATTTTCTTTTCAAAATCTTCTTCGTTTAATTTTGTCGGATCATATTTAATGGATGATTTTTCAAGAGCTAAATTAACTGTCGCTTGTTCTACACCTTCCATTTTATTTAAACCTTTTTCTATACGAGTGGCACAGGCTGCACATGTCATACCTGTAATTTGCAAATTCGCTTCTTTTATTTCTGAACTCATGATTATTTCTCCTCCCTACATACCAACTAGGGGTATGTGTAATTGAAAATAATAGAGTGCTACATGAGCACCCTATTTATATTATTTAACGTCATAGCCTTGATCGTCGATTGTTTCTTTAATTTGGTCTAGAGATACTTGTGTTTCATCAAATGCTACATCTACTAAACCATCAGCTAAGTTTACTTTTACTTGTTCAACGCCAGCTAAAGCTCCAACACTTTTTTCCACTGAGTTTACACAATGCCCACATGACATTCCTTGTACGTTTAAAGTTACGTTTTGCATAAAATATCTCTCCTTTTATTTTAAATACTATATAGGGGTATCTATTTATTAAAAAATTTTACTTCTTCATTAATTTTTGGATAGTCACTACTAATTCGTCTAACACTGCTTCATCACCATCTGATAGGCGATCTACTACACATCCCTTTAAATGACCTTCTAATAATATCTTTGCTACACTATTTAAAGCAGATTGTGTGGCAGACAGTTGCGTAATAATATCATCACAATAAACATCTTTGTCAATCATCCCTTTAATACCTCGGATTTGACCTTCAATTCGATTTAAACGAGTCGTTAAATCCTTTTTAACGCGTTCCGGATGATGGCTTTTTCGACACGAAGTAGCTTCCTCTATATGACAAGCTTCTTCTTTCACTATATCCTCCATTTAATACACCTCCTACCTTACAATTTCATATTACCATACCCACGAAGGGTATGTAAAGCTGAAAATTTTTATTTTTTAATGATGATGGTCGTGATGATTTGACTGCTCATTTTTTATTGTACATAAAATGGAGTTATCATGCTTATGTGCTACTGTTTCCAATTGAATCGTTACGTGCTTTATGCCCTTATGCTCAAGATTATGTTCAATTTCTCGTAATATATTCTCACTATCTGCAATTTTTAGCTGGCCTTCCACAACTGCATGACAAGAAAGTGCATTTGTTCCGCTTGTTATTGTCCAAATGTGTAAATCGTGAATGCTATGCACACCATCTGTTTGTACAATAGTTTGTATAACTTCTTCAGCGTCTACGTTTGAAGGTGTTCCTTCCAAAAGAACGTGAACGGCAGCCTTCGTGACATAGTAGCCGCTTCTCAATACTAATGCTGCAACAATAACACTCGCAAGTGGATCAGCCCAGCCCCAACCAAAAAACATGATTAATAATGCGGCTACGATGGCCCCTACAGATCCAAGCATATCGCTTAATACGTGTAAGAAAGCACCACGCATGTTTAAATTATCTTTTGTATCACTGCCACGCATCATAATCCAAGCGACTAAAATATTGATCAAAAGACCGATTGTACTAATAATCAACATCCCTGTAGTTGCCACTTCCGGTGGATTGGCAAAACGTTTGATTGCTTCATAGAAAATGAATAAAGCAATCAAAATTAATGTCACACCGTTTAATACTGCTGCTAAAATTTCAAATCGTTTATAACCGTATGTTTTACTATAGCTTGCTGCCTTTTCTCCCAATATAAAGGCAAGTAAGGCTATTGCTAATGATATGGAATCACTTAACATATGACCTGCATCAGATAAAAGAGCCAAACTATTTGTTAAATAGCCCCCAAACGCTTCAATAATCATATAACTCGTAATAATAATAAATGATACTATTAAAACCTTTTTGTTTGCGCCATGTGTATGATCATGGCTGTGATCATGATTATGTCCCATGTTTTATCCCCCCATTTTATCTAGTTATGTGTAGCATGCTCAATAGCTTGCATCAACAAATTCATAATGTGATCATCATCTTTTGAATAATATAAAGTTGTACCTTCTCTTCTATATTTCACTAACCGTAAATTTTTCAAAAAACGTAATTGATGTGAAACTGTTGATTGACCTAAATCTAAAACCTCAGCAATGTCGTTAACTGAATGTTCATCCGTACATAATAAATTTAAAATACGAATTCTTGTCGGATCACTTAATGCTTTAAATGTTTGAGACACGACAAATAGTGTTTCTTCGTCTAAATGTTGCTCTTTGTTATCCTGAACCTCTGTATTTTGTAATTTTTCATCCATCTAGTTTACTCCTAACCTTTTTATATTTATACATGAGCATGTGTTCATATATAAATATAAATGTTTGTTTTGGAAATGTCAACGTTTTATCTTCACGTCATAGTAGCAATTGTCAATTAAGCAAGATACACTAAGTGATAAGGAGAGATTATAGTGGATATTTTTGAAACAGACCGATTGTTTATGAACAGTGCACTAGAAGAAGCTAAAAAAGCAGCTTTACTTGGAGAAGTACCAATAGGAGCTGTGCTTGTCTATGATGGAGAGATTATTGCACGCGCTCATAATTTACGAGAAACAACACAAAATGCAACGACGCATGCTGAATTAATGGTTATTCAAGATGCTTGTAAAAAAATAGGTAGCTGGCGTCTTGAAAAAACAACACTCTATGTGACACTTGAACCTTGCCCTATGTGTGCAGGTGCCATTTTGCAATCTCGTGTGCCGCGTGTCGTATATGGTGCAAGGGATATAAAAGCAGGCTGTGTAGATTCACTCTATCGATTATTAAACGATGCACGCTTTAACCATGAATGCGAAGTAACAGAAGGAATTTTAGCTGAGGAATGCGGACAAATCTTAACCGATTTTTTCCGAGCATTACGTGAACGAAAAAAAGCGGAGAAAAAAGCACGACAAGCTTTAGTGGTTGAAAATGAAAAGTTTTAAATTTCACATAGAGTAGAAGGTGTCTCAGATGGAGGCACCTTCTTTTTTATGATTAGGGGATAGCATATATATGAAATATGTCGTAATAGTGACAACATATTCATAACAATAATATTTTTAAATACGCAATCTAAAAAATGAAAAATGCGATATGGCAAGTACATTACTGGCTAACCTAAAGAAAAATTTCAATATACATAAACCATTGACATGCATAAACTGAAAAGGGAAAATATAACTAGTAATAATTTTATTTAAAAGGTAATTAATAGGGAGGTAATGTTTTAATGCCTATTTTGGATAGAGTGAAGTTCGATGGTTTACGCTCGCGCGATTGGTTAATCTACAAGCATCCGAATGAAAAGCTAGTGTTAGGCACTACACTTATCGTCAACGAAGGGCAAGTCGCCATATTTGTAAAGGGTGGGCAAATATGTGATGTATTTAATTCAGGCACACATGTTTTATCAACCAATAACTTACCATTACTTCACCATGTTGTGAATTTTGCTTATGGAGGGGATACACCTTTTTCAGCAGAAATCTACTTTATAAATCTAACGGTAAAATTAGATTTATATTGGGGAACCTCTGATCCTATTCAACTAATTGATCCAAAATACTTTGTAAAATTACGTATACGAGCATTTGGACAATTGGCTCTCCGCCTTGATGACTATTTATTATTCTTTACAGAAGTTATAGGCTCTATGAACAAAGATGATATTGTTAGTTTCGAAAAAGTACAAGATTACTTTAAAGGTTCTCTTATTACATCCATAAAAACTGAACTTGCAAATAAAATTATTAATGAGAAAATCTCTGCACTAGAAATAACAACAGAGCTTCATAATATTTCAAATAGTTTAAAAGAAAAAATATCTGAAGAATTCAATGCGTATGGTTTTATAATGGCCCATTTCCATATTCAATCAATTAATTTCCCAGAAGAAGATTTCAATAAAATAAATGAAATTTTACAAGATAAAGCTAAGTTCGAAATTATGGGTGACAATCGTTATGTAACACAACGTAGCTTTGATATATATGAATCTGCTGCATCAAATGACAATGGAGTAGCTGGATTATTTGCTACAAGTGGAGTTGGCTTAGGCGTAGGGCAAGGTATGGCGACTATGATGAATCAACAAGTACAACAGCCTAGCAATAATGTTACACATAAAATATGTCCTTCTTGCCATGGTAATATCGTATCTACTAGTAAGTTTTGCAACTTATGTGGTGAAAATTTAATGCTAAAGGTCATTACATGTCATTCTTGTCAGAGTGAAAACGAGGAATCATCAAAATTCTGTTCTTCATGTGGAACTAGTTTACACAAGCCTGTTTGTTCATGTGGACAAGAACTAGATGTTACTTCGAAATTTTGTAATAACTGCGGTACTCCAGTCGAATCAATTCAATAGATAATCATAACAATGTAGTTAAAAACAATACATCGGAAAATGTAAATTAAACAAGTATCATTGATTAGGAGATATTGACATGAAAAATATCGAATGTCCACAATGTGGAGCAGCGGCTGATGTTACATTAGCTCAATGTAAATATTGTGGTGAAAAATTCAATTTCCAAAAAGAACAGCAAATTGTGCAACAACCGGCTTATCAACAGCAATCACAGCCTGTATATCAAACGCAGCCTCAATATTCAGCTCCTATGTATGATGGCATTGATCCTTCTTGGCCTATAAAAAATAAAACAGTCGCAGGGGTACTAGCTATCTTTTTAGGTGGAATCGGAATCCATAAATTTTACTTAGGGAAAATTGGACAAGGTATATTGTACCTCATCTTCTTCTGGACATATATTCCGGCCCTTATAGGCTTTATAGAGGGCGTTATTTACTTGCTTTCTAACGAACATAACTTCTCTGTGAAACATCGAGTTCGACCTCGCTAACCTACTTTAAAAAAAGAAAAGCTACTGTTGAGATTAGATATTTTCAACAGTAGCTTTTTCTTTTAGCCGCTTTTTTTCGACTCGGTTTACTTTGGAGCGATTACTTCTTTTCCGCCCATATATGGTCTTAATACTTCAGGAATCACTACGCTTCCGTCAGCTTGCTGATAATTTTCTAGGATTGCTGCTACTGTACGACCGATTGCAAGACCTGAGCCGTTTAATGTGTGGACATACTCTGGTTTTGCATTTGGCTCACGACGGAAGCGAATATTTGCTCGGCGTGCTTGGAAATCTTCAAAGTTAGAGCATGAAGAGATTTCGCGGTACATATTTTGAGCTGGAATCCACACTTCTAAATCGTACTTTTTCGCTGCAGTAAAGCCTAAATCAGCTGTACACATTTTTAGTTTGCGGTATGGTAATCCTAATAATTGCAGTACTTTTTCTGCATGACCTGTTAATAGTTCTAGCTGTTCATAAGATTCTTCTGGTTTTACAAAGCGTACTAATTCTACTTTGTTAAATTGGTGTTGGCGAATTAAACCACGTGTATCGCGACCTGCAGAACCTGCTTCTGAACGGAAGCATGCACTATATGCTGCAAAGCCATGTGGTAATGCTTCAGCTGGTAAAATTTCATCACGATAGAAGTTCGTCACAGGTACTTCTGCTGTTGGAATCATGAAATAATCTGTGTCATCTAACTTAAAGACATCTTCTTCAAACTTAGGTAGTTGTCCTGTCCCTGTTAAGCTATCACGATTGACAATTACAGGTGGTAGCATTTCTTCATAGCCATGCTCTTCTGCATGTAAGTCCATCATAAACGTCATTAATGCACGTTCTAAACGAGCGCCAAGACCTCGATAGAATAAGAAACGACTACCAGTCACTTTTGCACCACGTTCAAAGTCTACAATTTTTAAATCTGTAGCGATATCCCAGTGTGCTTTAATGTCGAAATCAAATGTTGGAATCTCACCCCAAGTATATTCCTCTACATTATCGTCCTCTGTTGTGCCAACTGGTACAGATTCATGTGGAATGTTTGGTAAACGCATCATCATATCTTTAAAGCGTTCTTCTACATCATTTAATTGGACATCTAGCTCTTTAATTTCATCGCCAACTTGACGCATACGTGCAATAACTTCATCCGCATTTTCTTTATTGCGCTTCATGATTGAAATTTGTTCAGATACTTTATTACGTTCAGCTTTAAGCTCCTCTGTTTTTGCAATTAATTCACGACGCTTTGCATCTAATTGTTCAAAATCGTCTAAATTTCCTAAATCCTCATTACGTGTTAATAGCATTTCTTTAATTTCCGCGAAATTGTCGCGCACGCGTTTAATATCTAACATCGTCATACCTCCAGTAGATTGTTAATGATGGGAAAATATTTAGTAGAAACACAAAAAAGCCCTCATCCCCAAAAGGGACGAGAGCTACCCGCGTTGCCACCCTAATTGATTAGACACATTGTACTTTGTCTAATCCACTTATCTCATAACGGCATTTCAGCCGGCGACAGCCTACTTCATTCACTTCGACTGCGCAACTCCAGGACGGATTCACAAGTGCTTTTATCAGCTTCCACCACCCGCTGACTCTCTAAAAAAAACGTGCTTGCTACTACTTCCCATCATCGTGTTCAGTTATTTAAATTTTATCCATACTGTACTATATGAAGTGAAATTTTGCAAGTCATACCATAGAAGATACAAAATATTCAAGAATTCGTGCATCTGATGTTAATTCAGGATGGAAGGAACATCCTAATAAATGATCGTCTTTCGCTAACACGATTTTCCCGTCATGCTCTGCTAATATTTCAACACCTTCACCTACGGAAACAATATGTGGCGCACGTATAAAGACAGCCGGAATGGCAGCACCTATTTCCGGTATGTCGAGCTTCACTTCAAAGCTATCTACCTGGCGTCCATAAGAATTCCGTGCAACTACCACATCCATTACTGCTAAATGTGATTCATAATCCACTAATTCCTTTGCCAATAAAATCAATCCTGCACATGTTCCAAACATCGGTAAACCTTGCTTTGCAAGTGTGCGGATTGGCTCCAATAGCTCATAGCGATTCAGCAATTTCCGCATCGTTGTGCTTTCTCCACCAGGCAAGACAAGTCCATCAAGCTGCTCTAAATCAGTACTTTGTTTTACTAAGACCGCTTCGCATCCAAGAGACTCTAACATTTGCACATGCTCTCTTACCGCTCCCTGTAATGCTAAAACACCGATTCGCTTCATCTTACCAGCCTCGCTCTTGCATACGCTCATTGTGACTAAGCTGTGCAATATCGATGCCTTTCATCGGAACACCTAGCTCTTTTGAAATTTCGGCAATTAGCTTGTAGTCCTTATAATGTGTAGTAGCCTCAACAATTGCACGAGCAAATTTCTCTGGGTTCTCTGATTTAAAAATACCAGAACCAACAAATACACCGTCTGCTCCAAGCTCCATCATTAATGCTGCATCTGCTGGCGTAGCAACGCCACCTGCTGCGAAATTCACTACTGGTAAACGGCCAAGACGCTTAATTTCTCTTAATAATTCAAAAGGAGCACCGAGCAATTTAGCCTCGGTCATTAATTCATCCTCTGTCATGCCAACTACCTTACGTACTTGCGCATTCACTTTACGAATATGTCGAACTGCCTCAACAATATTACCTGTCCCTGGTTCCCCTTTAGTTCGTAGCATAGAAGCTCCCTCACCAATGCGTCGAGCAGCTTCACCTAAATCACGACACCCACAAACAAAGGGCACTGTGTAATCACTTTTTAATAAATGAAACTCTTCATCTGCTGGCGTTAATACTTCACTTTCATCAATATAATCGACACCCATTGCTTCTAACACTCTTGCTTCTACAATATGTCCAATACGTGCTTTAGCCATTACAGGAATGGATACTGCCCCCAATACCTCCTCGACAATACGAGGATCAGCCATACGTGCAACACCACCCGCCTTACGAATGTCTGATGGTACTCGTTCTAATGCCATAACAGCTACAGCTCCTGCCGCTTCCGCAATTTTCGCTTGTTCTGCATTAATAACATCCATAATGACGCCACCCTTTTGCATTTCCGCCATCCCGCGCTTCACTAATTCTGTACCTGTTTGTTTCATGATCTCTAACCTCCACCTTTATGATGAAATTTAGTATAATTGAAATTGACCATATAAAAATATCCAGTTTATAAAATAATCGTAAGGTCAGGAGAATTAATACACATGGACATGCTCTTATTCCAACTAGAAAAAAATGGTGAAAAACCGCTCTACGATCAGCTTTATAGCGGCATTAAAGAAGCTATTATTACAAAGAAAATAGCAGTAGGAGAAAAATTACCATCAAAAAGAAAATTAGCCGATTTTTTGAATATTTCACAAACAACAATTGAAATTGCCTATGCACAGCTACTTGCTGAAGGGTATATTATGTCTAAATCCCGTGTCGGTTATTTTGTAGAGGAAATTGACGAACTTCCGTATATTCAGCAGGACACAATAACTTTCTTAAACGAACAACCTAAGAAAAAATCGTACAAAATAGATTTTAATCCTGGTTCCATCGATATTGATGCCTTCCCTTTTCAAACATGGCGAAAATATGCGAAAGAGCTCTTTGATGATGGCTCAAAGGAATTATTATTAACAGGTGAGCCTCAGGGGGAACTATCTTTGCGAACGGAGATTGCTAATTATTTATTTCAATCACGCGGGGTTGTTTGTAGTCCCGAGCAGATTGTCATCGGTTCAGGAACAGAACAGCTTCTACCAATGATTTTGCGCCTCTTTAGTGACAATACTTGTTTTGCCCTTGAAAACCCAGGATATCCAGCTGTGCATCGGATGTTTTCTCAGCATAAGCGAAAGGTTTATCCAATTGCGGTCGATGATGAAGGAATTATCATTCATGAGCTCGAAAAAACTAGCGCTGACGTTGTTTATATCACGCCATCTCACCAATTCCCTACAGGAGCAGTATTATCGGCTACAAGACGTGCTCAGGCTTTAAATTGGGCCTCACAAAGCTCCTCTCGATACATTATTGAAGATGATTATGATTCTGAATTTCGTTATACTGGAAAACCAATTCCTGCACTTCATGCATTAGATCGAAATGATAAAGTAATTTATATGAGTACATTTACAAAATCATTAATGCCGTCCTTGCGCGTCGCTTATTTTGTACTTCCACCAAAATTACTTGCAGCTTATAATGATGTCTTTAATTACTATTCATCGACAGTACCTCGTTTCGATCAACATATTGTAGCTAATTTTATGCGTGACGGCCATTTTGCTAAGCATTTAAATCGGATGAGAAAGATTTATCGAAAAAAGCATGAAAAACTTACTTCTATTTTAGAAAACTATTCTAATAAAATTAACATTACTGGTGAGCAAGCAGGCATGCATATTTTACTCGATGTACAACATACTTTGTCTGAAAAGCAATTACAGCAGCTTGCTTCCAATGCGGAAATCAGAATCTATCCACTCTCTGATTATCGCTTGGATCACTCCTCACCCTCAAAAGCTCAATTTTTACTAGGCTTTGGAGGCATACCTGTGCATGAAATTGAACCTTCTATCGAAAAACTAATGCACTGTTGGGCTATACAGAAAAAAAACCAATCAACCTCACGTTAAAAGGTTGACTGGTTTTTCTTTGATTATGATTCTATTAGTTGAATATTATAAAGCTCAAACCATGTATGAATTTGACCCAGATAAGCTAAAAGCTGTGGCCCTGCCATTAATTGTCCATACCAAGGAACTTTGAAAGAACTACCACCCGATTCAATGAGTTCTATTAGTTTCTGTCGTTCAAATAATTCATGCAGAATTGAATTTTTGTCCTCCATTATGCCTCTGAGCCATTTTTGAACGCCCGCTGTATAAACTGGATGATACGTTTTAGGATACGGGTTCTTTTTCCGATATAAAACTTCTTCTGGCAATAAATGCTGCATTGCTTTACGAAGTAAACCCTTTTCCATACCGTCTAAATTTTTCATTTCCCAAGGAATATTCCACGTGTATTCTACAAGACGATGATCTGCAAACGGCACACGGACTTCAAGACTCGCCCCCATGCTCATACGGTCTTTTCGTTCCAGCAATGTTTGCATAAACCATACCATATTTAAATAAAACATTTCTCGTTGCCTTACTTCCTCAATACTCTCTCCATCAAGATAGGGTACTTCAGCAATTGTCTGTGAATAAGCCTGTTGTGCATATGATTCAACTTTTAATTTCTTACGCCATCGCTCCTGTAACATTGTTGATCTTTCAGACAATGAACGAATCCATGGAAAACCTGTAGTCGTTTCTGTAAACCATGGATAACCACCGAAAATTTCATCTGCACATTCACCTGATAGCGCAACGGTAAAATCCTGTTTAATTTCTCGACAAAACCATAATAACGATGAGTCAACATCTGCCATTCCTGGTGAATCTCTAACGATGACAGATTCTACTAAGCAATCGATTAATCGCTGCTGAGAAATTTCTTCAGCATGGTGTGTTGTACTAAAGGTATCTGTCATTTTTTGAATCCAATACGTGTCCGTGGATGTTTGAAAAGCATGTGGATTAAAAAAGCGTTCATTATCCTCGTAGTCTATAGAGTACGTATGAAGTTTGCCTTTATTTTGTTGCTGAAACATGGTAGCAGCAATTCCCGTAATAATACTGGAATCTAATCCTCCTGAAAGAAATGTACAGATTGGTACGTCTGAAACAAGCTGTCGTTCAATAGCATCCGTTAATAAAAAACGGACATGATCGATTGTCTCCTCTAATGACTCTTCATGCTGTTTACTTTGTAACTGCCAATACTGCCAAACTCGTATACCCTCTCTAGAAAAACGCATTGCATATCCTGGACGTAACTCATTAATATTGTGAAAAGGTGACTTTCCGGGCGTTCTAGACGGTCCTACAGCCATGATATTTGCTAGCCCTTCCGTATTAACGGTTGTTTTAATGAATGGATGAGCTAATAATGCTTTCACTTCGGATGCAAAAAGTAAGCCGCCTTGTTGTTCTGTGTAAAATAAAGGCTTTACACCTAATCGGTCTCGGCATAAAAACAGAGATTGTAATTGTTCATCCCATACACCAAAAGCGAAAATTCCATTTAAAAAATCAACACACTGCTCTTTCCATTCAATATAAGCAGTTAATAGTACTTCCGTATCTGAATGTGTTGTAAACAGATGCCCTCTTTTTTGCAGCTCTTTCCTTAATTCTTCTGTATTATAAAGCTCGCCATTATATGTAATGACATAGTTTGCACCATCATGTACTTTTTTCATCGGTTGCTTCCCACCGATTAAATCTATGACGGCTAGCCGTCGATGGCCAAATGCAATATGCTCACTACACCAAATATTTTCATCATCTGGCCCTCGTTTATTTAACGTTTGCGTCATTAATTTTAGAATGTCATTAGTTGTTCTTAAATCCTTTTGAAAGCTAGCCCATCCTGTAATGCCACACATTTAGCCACATCCTTTCGCCTAATAGCGTATGCAGGAAAGCGTAAAAATGTGAAAAGAACACGTGATGTTTTAAAACATCCACGTGTTCTTTATATTAATTATTAAAATAAGCCACCAACAAAGTCAGTAATGCCACTCCATAAGTTTCCGAAGAAGCTACCAATACCTTGGAAGAATAATGAGATACCACCAGCACGCTCCACAGCCTCTGTTGTAACAACATCGGCTTTTAGGCCCTTACCGTCAATAAAACCGTAATCTGTGCCCTCTGAGCGCTCAATAACTACCTTCCCGACAACTGTATCCTTCTTAACCTCTGCTTCAAGACTCTTTTTATCTAATACTAGTTTAGGTTTATATAAATCTTTCTCAGATGACTTGACCATAAATGAAACTGGTTCTTTAACAGCAATCGCTACTTTGTTTTCTTTACCTTTCGTAACCTTTACTGTTTCTTCATCTTTAAACTTATAGTTAGCTGGAATAATTTCTTGTTTCGAGAATTGTGAGAAACCATAGTTAAATAATTTAGCTGTTTCATCGAAGCGTGCCTTTTTTGGATCCTCTCCTACAGCCTTCATAACTACAGAAATTAAACGTGTACCATTGCGCTCTGCTGTACCTGTAAAGCAATGTCCAGCAAAGTCTGTTGTACCTGTTTTTAATCCATCAACGCCTTCGTATTTGTACGCTAATTCCGGCAACATATAGTTCCAGTTTATCATATCGATGCTATCATCTGTACCTTTACGGAACGTCTTTTCCGCAATTTTAGACGTTTTTAATACGTCTGGATGATCTTTTAGTAAATGATATGCTAATTTAGCTACAGATTTAGCAGGCATTACGTTTTCATCTTTCGGTCCAGTACCAGCTGGCTGCATACCAAATAAATCTGCATTATTAAGACCAGTAGAGTTTACGAATTTATAGCCTTTAAGACCAAGCTCTTCTGCTTTTTTGTTCATTAGCTTTAAAAACTCAGTTTCAGTACCCGCAATTGTTTCTGCTATCGCCACTGTTGCAGCATTTGCAGAGTAAATTGCCATTGCTTCATATAATTCGCGAATAGTGTAAGTTCCATCTCTACGCAATGGTACGTTACTTAATGCACGGTTTTGAGACATTTTATACGTATAATCAGTTACGTGATATTCTTGATCCCATTTAACTGTACCTGCATCAATTGCATCCAATAACAGGTATTCAGTCATCATTTTTGTCATACTCGCAATACCTAGTGAAGTATCTGCATTTTGTTCATATAAAATTTTTCCTGAATCTGCGTCAATTAAAATTGCAGCATCCACATGTAGTCCTAAATCTGTTTCTGCATTTGCTTTCGCAGGAATACCTGCTAAAACACTAAATAACAAAACAGGAATTAGGAGTAAGCGAATAACAGTGTTCATTGTCTTTTTCACTTTTAAAGCCCTCCAAAAAATAATCTTGTCCTCGACATTTTATCATATATAGTAATGTCCGTGCGCACTCTCTATCATAAAAAAATGCTCTCGTGTCATCTTTGTAGACGATTCGAGAGCATAAAAGTTGCTAGTAATATATTACATCGAATAGTTTGGTGATTCTTTTGTGATTTGTACATCATGTGGATGTGATTCACGTAGACCTGCACCTGTCATACGAACAAATTGAGCATTTTCACGTAAGAACTCAAGGTTAGCTGAACCGCAATAGCCCATACCTGCACGAATACCACCGATTAATTGATAAATTGTATCTGCTAGTGGCCCTTTGTATGGAAGACGACCTTCAATACCCTCTGGTACTAATTTTTTCGCATCCTCTTGGAAATATCGATCTTTTGAACCTTTCTCCATAGCGCCAATTGAACCCATACCACGGTAAACCTTAAAGCGACGACCTTGGAAGATTTCAGTTTCACCAGGAGATTCAGAAGTACCTGCAAGAAGTGAACCAAGCATTACAACGTTACCACCAGCTGCTAGAGCTTTAACGATGTCTCCTGAGTATTTAATGCCTCCATCAGCAATAATTGCTTTACCAAGCTCACGTGCTACTGTCGCACAATCGTAAACAGCTGTAATTTGTGGTACACCAACACCTGCTACGACACGAGTCGTACAAATAGATCCCGGGCCAATACCAACTTTTACTACATCTGCTCCAGCTTCAAATAATGAACGTGCACCTTCAGCAGTTGCCACGTTACCAGCGATAATTTCAAGCTCTGGATAAGATTCACGGATAGAGCGAATTGTTTGTAATACACCCTCAGAATGACCGTGAGCTGTATCGATTACTACGATGTCTACTTGTGCTTCAACAAGCTTTTCAATACGTATCATCGTATCTTTTGAAACACCAACTGCTGCCCCTACTAATAAACGACCATGTACGTCTTTAGCAGCGTTAGGGAACTCAATTACCTTCTCAATATCCTTAATTGTAATTAATCCAGTTAATTTACCTTCTTCATCTACAATTGGTAACTTTTCGATTTTATATTGTTGAAGAATCTTTTCAGCATCCTCTAGAGTCGTTCCAACAGGAGCTGTAATTAAATCTTCTTTTGTCATAACTTCTTCAATTTTTAAAGAATAGTCAGAAATGAAACGTAAGTCGCGGTTTGTAATGATCCCTACTAGCTTTTGGTTTTCCATACTATCAACAATTGGTACACCAGAAATACGGTATTTACCCATTAAATGCTCAGCATCGAAAACTTGGTGAGTCGGAGTTAAGAAGAATGGGTTAGTAATAACGCCATTTTCAGAACGTTTTACTTTTTCTACTTGTTCAGCTTGCTCATCAATTGACATGTTCTTATGGATAATACCGATACCACCTTGACGTGCCATAGCAATTGCCATTTTAGACTCTGTAACTGTATCCATGCCTGCGCTGATCATTGGAATATTTAATTTAATCTTCGGTGTTAGTTGAACTGATAAATCAACATCTTTCGGTAATACTTCTGAATGCGCTGGTACTAATAATACATCATCAAAAGTTAAACCTTCTTTGGCAAATTTAGTTTCCCACATTTTCGTAACGTCCTCCTATAGTTTAAAGAATATTAATTGTAAGATTAACAACGTGCTAAGCTACTGTCAAGAAACTTATAAAAGAAAGACAATTCAGATTTTTCGATGTGGTAACTCTGATAGTCTTTTCGCCCTTTTTTACTATGAAAAGTATAGGCTTTTTTAATTTCTTCTACATTTAGAATAGATAATAGTTAAGATCTGTCTTATTTTAGGCAAGTTTTGCTGAATTATTGATAAATTATTAAGATTTTTTATAAAAAAACAAACAGTCAGCACGCAGCTGACTGTTTACATTGCCTAGCGACGTCCTACTCTCACAGGGGGAAGCCCCCAACTACCATCGGCGCTAAAGAGCTTAACTTCCGTGTTCGGTATGGGAACGGG
>NZ_JBIWGL010000046.1:22069-30501 GCF_044763535.1 Lysinibacillus sp. NPDC095746 | reverse complement strand
CGACGTTGACGTGTCATAGCAGCACGCTCCCTTGTTTTATTAGTCTAAGTTTACAACCCCTTATTTTATCTGTCCAACTTAGTGTAGCCTATCCATAAAAAAAGATCTTTATACATATCTGTATACTCCTTTAATTAATTTAAATTTCTACTTACAAGATTTTAGTAGGCGTGTTGAGCTTACAAATAGCCATGATTATAAAAAAAGAGGAAGTTCCATAGGAACACCTCTTTAAATTATTAAACCTTTAACTTCAAATATTTTCACTTTTTCTCTTTCTTTTTCTTGCTTTTAGCAACTTTAAGTGCTTGATTGGTTGTTGGTGCTAGACCCATATTTACACCTCCTAAAGTAAAAATGCTCATTTTTTTACTTCTTCTCTTTCTTTCTCTTGCTTTTAGCAACTTTAAGTGCTTGATTAGTTGTTGGTGCTAGACCCATATTTACACCTCCTAAAGTAGAAATATCTATTACAAACACATTATTATGTGTTTATAACCTCAGGCAAATTTAAAAACTTTATATCTAACAAGAACTCCAGTTAATAAGATCATTATTATAGAAGAAATAAGGAAAATCCAACATACATCAATACGCTCTCCCAATAATCCAGCACCTATAAAAGATATAGGCGTTGCAATCTTCATTAACATTGAAGTTGTCCCAGAAACTCTTCCAAGTAAATGTGCAGGTGTAGACTCTTGCCTTAAAGTTTGATAATGAACATTTATGAACACACTACAAAATCCAATTAATATCATACCAGCCATTAATATAATCCAATGGGAAGATATAAATAATAAAAATTGACCAAAAGATCCAATATAAATAGCAATAATAATTAGTTTACCTCTTCCTAAAATCTCTCTACTTTTTTTTGCAATAAGTGCTGCTACAATACCACCGATTGCAGAGCTTGCAATTACTATTCCCAGTTGGTTAGATGTTAATTTAAACTGATCCAATGCATAAAAAATTAATACTGCACTAGAAATACCAGAAGCTATATTTAAACACAATATTGTAATTGTCATTGAAAACAATTTACTATTCTGCTTGACTTCTATCCATCCTTCTTTAATGTCATCCCAAAATGGCTTAGTCTCAATATCTTTGTTCCTTTGCAAATGATTTTCTTCAACTTGAGTAAGGCTAATTAATAACACCATAATGCAAAGACCTATGATTGTTACTACTAATCCATAAGAATAGGATAAAGTAAATAGTAATACACCTGCTAAACCAGGACCAATTATGTTGATAATTTGATAAACAAATGAAATTGCAGAATTGGCTGTTGTTAACTGCTCTTTCTTTACAATTTGGGGAAGGGAGCTGTGAAAACCATTCCAAAATGAATATCCGAATGCTGATACTAAAAATCCAATAATGTATATCATCCATAAAGAAGGTGTAGAATTTTCTAATAAGAAAACCAATGATATAAGCAGAATAACCTGAAGTAATATTGAGTATCTCATGAAATTCTTCCGGTTAGTTCTATCAACAATTACCCCTATAAAAATTCCTAAGATAACGTTTGGCGCAAAATCTAATGCCCTCATCGTACTCATAGCCAATGTTGATTGACTAATTTCATAGATTATTAAAGGTATTGCTAGTATATAAATATGAAAGGTCAAGTCATAAATTATTGTACCCAACCATATATAAATGAATGATTTGTTCTTCCATATAGTGTCACTGTGGATATTTTTTCCTTCGATTTCACTGTACTGGCTTTTCATATTATTGCCTTCCTTATATTAATACTCTATATTTATAGCAATAGCCTATCTCTTATTACCTCATGAACTACAAGGGGTTCCTCTTCGCTGTTAAGTTTGGTCAAACTCCCCCATTTATTTTTATGATGAATAGTTAATTCTTTTATTGATTTTCTTAATTTATTTTGAAAATCAATATATTGTTTTTCCACCCATTCAGTAGGATAAAAATTCTTTTTAAAGAGGTTATATTCCACTGATTTACCTTCAAAATTGGCAATGTCTAATCCAGACTCTCGGTAACCTATTATATTTTTTCTTTTTACTGAATTTTTGGGATCAATATCAAAATAAAAGGTTATATCAGGGCTTATGACATCAGTAGTCATAATCATTAACTCATCTATTGAACAACCTCTCACTATTTCTGTTGCAAAAAATGTAAGAAGAAACTTATCTAAAATTACATACTCCCCTTTAGATATTTTATTCTTTATTTCCCATTCTTGCCTGCATAATACTTTTGATACAACAGCATACCGGCTTCCTAGATTTGATATATAATCAGTTCCATCTAACCTTTCAAGCATTAATTCTACAAGGTCATTTCTATATAATGGGTATATAGAAACAGATTTTCCCTTAGTCTTTAATAAATTCACCAATAAGTTACATTGTGTTGTTTTACCTGCCCCATCTAATCCCTCTAATGCAATTAGTTTTCCTTTTGTCACAAAAATTCACCTAATCTCAATTTTTCAGTATAAACTTATAATTATTCTCATTGTAGGTACCAGGAACATGTTCTACTAAGCGAGTACTATAATGAGATTCGTTATTTAGAAAATTAACAATTTGGTCTACCATTGAATTATAGTTACTAGCTACACAAGTATTACAACTTAATTTTGCACCTTTATTAAGTTCACTACCTACACCATTTTCAATAATATTATATATGGAATCCATAGTACCTTCTTTGTCGAGCTTTCCAATCAATGATTCTTTTCTAAATTGCGAGTCCAATGTAGCAAGCCAACATGCAGAAAAATCATTTTGAACTCCAAAAAATATTCTATGTTTACTATTATGACATCTATTCAGGATCTCAGGATTGGCAAAATAATTTCTATCAAACTGAGTATATGTTTGCCGTCGTACAAGATGAGGTACTACAGTTCTAAAATTATCAGAATGCATCAATTCTACTTTCTTCAAATCATTAACCACTTTTTCGTAGTCTTCAGTAGAGAAGCCACCATTTACTTTCCCAAATGTTTCCTGACTATACACGATATAATCAACACCTATATTTTTAGCTATTTCAGCAAATGGAACAATTTCATTCATATTTGATTTTTGGATAACAAAATGCAGTCCTATAAGTGTATCACTTGAAGAAGTAGCTTTTTCATTTACCATTTTTTCTATATTAAGTAATCGCTCTTTTAAACCTTTTACTCCGTGAGTTTTTTGGTATGTCTCTTCATTTGCAGCATCAATACTCACCCTTACAAGTTTTGTATGTTCCAGTAAAGTCCTTCTTATATTTTCATCGGAAAGTCTCTTGCCAGCTGTATAAACTCTTACCGCTGTTCCTAATTCAGATGCCCCTTTAATTAAAGTATTTATCCCTTATTTGTAATTTAGTTTCGTTTTACTTCAAAGCAAACTAAACCTAACAAAAAACTGTTAAGGCCATTTATAGCATGTTAGGAACTTATATTGAAAAGTGAACTAAGCCTCAAAATTATAAAGGATAAGTGGAATTCAAATTGAAAAGAGGCTACCAAATTAGTAGCCTCTTAAAACATGTGAAGAGATTAACAGGAATATACAATGGAGCTTTGTTGTTTATATACCATTAATAACTTCATTCATGTTTAAGAAAAGATATTATCACTTTTACTTTTTGAATAAGCCTGCTGCAACTGCAGCATTAAAACTTCTTCTTGCAAAATCTGTTGGATCCCCAACATTCTCCCAATGCATATACATTAATCTAGGGTTATCAAAAAGCCAATGGTTATGCACTGCTGTAACAATAAGACCTCTCTTTTGAAGCTCTCTCATAAATGGATTAATTTCTTCCTGCAGTACTACAGATTCACCGAGGTTCAGTGTATTAGCCAAAATACCTTCAAAAGAAAGAGCAAAAGGAAGTGCGAGAGGGGATCGAGTAGTTCGTCCAAGAATAGTAGCTTTAATATCGCGAAGGCGCTGTACAACACAAACAGGTGTTGAAGTAATAACTTCCCCACCGATGATATTCGCAAGTTGTTGACATTTTATTGGACCTACGCAACTGCTTAATTTTTCTGACTTATTTTGTTCCTGGGAATGATTATCATGCTCCAATCTATTCACCTCCTTTTATTTTAATAGTAATAATATATTCTCAAGTGCGTAATGTGACTGGGAATTATACCGTCAAGCGCCTTTTATTCTAAAATTTTTTCTATCTATTCCTAAACCCTCTGCCAAACCCTTTTTAACATTAATAGTATGATTACTTTACCTATTTCTTCCACACAAATTTACATAAGATAAATAAAAATAGATAAGGAGATAGTTAAGTGGATTCTAAACATTCAAATAATACATTTGATTTTATTGTTGTCGGGACGGGACCAGCTGGAGCAGTTATAGCTAAAACACTAACAGACGATAAAAAAACCTCAGTCTTAGTCCTAGAGGCAGGGGAAAACGATGATAGAGATAAACCAATTCGAGATTCTAGATTCGCTCCTGTATTAGAAGAGCAATTTTTCGCAGAATATTTTTGGCAAGGTGAAGGAGTGCCTCAACCTGAAGTAGATGACAGAACATTTGAATGGACTACGGGGCGGCTTTCTGGGGGCGGGTCTTCAATTAATGGTGAACAGTATGTCAGACCTACACCAGCTGTTTTAAAAGAATGGGAACGTCTTTTAGGTAACTTATGGTCCCCCGAACGAGCAAATCGTAGCTTTAAACAGTTAGAAAATTTTCATGGAGAAACAAGTAATCCTGAATTTCATGGCTTCAATGGTCGTATAGATATCAGGCAAGCCCCTAAAAATCCACCAATGATAACGAAAAAATTGGTTTCAGCGATCGAACAAGCAACAGGTTATAAACAAATTCTTGACTATAATAACCCAAAAACCCCTATTGGTCCTTTTACTCAATGGCAACTATTTCAAAAGATGAATGGAGAACGTGAAAGCTCTTCTACTGCTTTTTTATCTCCAGACATTATGACTCCTGGTGGATACGGGGTGAATGGACGTAAGTTAAGGGTTGTTTATAAATCAACCGGACTTCGTATTTTATTTAGGGAGAAAACAGCAATAGGTATTGAATATCTACAGGAAGGTAAAAAGGTTCAAGCTTTTGCCCGCAAAAAAGTTATTATTTCAGCAGGTATAAACAGTGCGCAACTGTTAATGTTATCTGGAATCGGACCTTCAAATGACCTACGTCGGACTGGTATCCCCGTTATTTTTAACAATCCTAATGTTGGGAAACATTTGACTAATCATACCTTAAATACAGCTACATTTAGTGTAAATCCAAAAGATCTTCCTCAGCTTCAAAACGATCCGTTTGCCCTTTATACAGGCGGTGCATTTTTACCAAATCCACTAAATAGTAGTATCAATCACCGCCGAGGAGTTCAACTCATTGGGATTGTTGCAGAAGAAGGTTTAAATATTGCTATTTTATTTTTACAACCAAAAAGTCGAGGAACCATTAAAATACAAAATAACGACCCCTTAAAAATTGTCCTTGCGGATGAAGGTTTCTTAGAAAATGAATATGACCTAGAAGCAATAAAGGCTATTTACAGAGTTTATATTAAAGGCATTGCCGAAAAACTTTCAAAAATCGACCCGAATTATCAGCTTGTAAATCCAACATTTGAGACCATTGATAATGATGATAAACTTGAAAACTTTATTAAAGAGAATTTTGACCATAATCACCATCAACAAAGCTCGCTTCGAATGGCCCCTATTAATAAAGGTGGCGTAGTAGATCGGTACGGCAATGTCCATGGAGTCAATAATTTAATGGTTGCTGATGCACAAATCATTCCTTTTACAGTAGATGGTAACACGTCTGCATCTGCATACCTAATTGGATATACCATTGCCAAACGTTTAATGGGTGGAAACGCTTAACATTAAAGGTTTTATAAGATACGGTTAATTATATACATTGCGTGAATGTTAGAAGTGAGTCATTTGTGTTTCCGGCAAATGTAAACCTAATCTGCACCGTTCACGCAAAAAATCCAAAATCATAATAGTTAAATCTTAGTTAATTATTAAAATCCCCGCTTCCGCAAATGGTTGAGGGGTTCATTAAAACTGTTATTTTCTTTTCCCATTAATACTAATGATACTACGAACAATCTCCTACTATAAATTTCGATTTATTTGCATGTTATATCCTTTTTCGAATGTAATTTAAGAATGCTAAAGGAGGCTTAGATATGTCAACTAACCATAATATCTTTAATGAACAAGAATCTACAGATATTATGGACAAGTATGTCTTGACAACCAAAATTACTATCGAGGGAAGGATAAAAGAAATCAATAAATAACAAAAAGCATAAGCTTTTTACGCCTACGCTTTTTCAAAAATTAATGTTAAGACATCGTTATTCTTTTACAAGCTACTTTTGCAGCTGGAATTCCAACACCAGCACCGAGTGCGGCATCTACTGATTCTCCCCAAGAACCACTGCTAGCCTTTATTTCGTTCCCTGCTGTCAAAACGCCTTCCGCTACAATTTCAACACAATCATAATAGTCTGGATTAGGATTACTTTCAAGATACTGTGCAGCTAATTCGTCTGCTTTTTTTTGTATTGAAAGTCGACCTTGTTCAGCCAATGAACTAAAAACACTCTCAGCTTGCCCACCAAAATGTACTATTACGTTGTTAATGTCTCGACCAGTACGATGTATTTCTCCCATTTCAGATGACATATTTAGTCCTCCCAATCCTTGAAATTTGAACTTTTTAAGTTCACAAATATTTTATCCAACTGTGATTGGTCTTATCCATCAACAACTATTTCTTTTTGGTTTAAATAAAAAATTCAATAGGAATTTCTGTCTCTGAATTTGGATGAAAATTCCTAAATAAATTCTAAAGAATTGCTTATTTAATGACTTTTCGGGTGTCCTTATATTCATGTCGTCGTCCAATATCTGTACTTTTCGACTTGTATTTCTGAAGCTCCTTTTTAACGATAATGGGATGATTTTGATCAGATAATAATTATTTAGGAGATGTTCTTTTAGTTGTATTGTTTTAAATACTAGAACATACATTATCTTCCGGATAGCTATGCGTTGCACTTGCATCTCCCAATGTTTAAAAATACTACGCTATTCCAATCATAATAATTTAATCAATTCCCAATTTATATTTTTAAATACAATTTCATGGTTAATAAACTATATAATCATAACTTCTAAATCATATTCTAAATATGTAAAGTAAATTTGCTTTGCATCCCGTTTCCTTCTAAGGGTCACTCCATCCCAAGTGACCCTTTTATAATTTTTTTCTAAACGACAAGCATAGTGGTATACAAATCCTTTTTATCTTTCCTTCATTTCTTTCAAGGTTACTTCGAACAAATGATCTTTTTATATAAAAATCGAATTATTTTTCTTTTTTAACCCATACTATCCATGTTTGAAAATGTTCAAATAAGAGAGGAAGAGCAAGTATGGGAATACTTAGTGGCAACCCAAAAGACGAGCCATTACACTACGGAGAAGTCTTTAGTATCTGGACACATCTCACTGTAAATTATGGCTTTATTGCAGGATATCAAACGTTTTACAATCATTCTGGTGATGAAGATTTAAGAAAAATAATCGAAGATATCATCGACACTTGTAAAGAAGAAGCAAAACAGTTAGAAAAAATATTAAAAACTAACGGTGTTGCTCTCCCCCCTGCACCACCGGAGAGACCAGTTGCACGAATAGAGGATATCCCCCCTGGTGCGAAATTCAATGATCCCGAAATTAGTGCAGCCCTAACAGGTGACCTTGCTGCGGGGTTAGTTACATGTAGTCAAGTTATGGGCATGTCAACTAGGGAAGATATTGCTTTAATGTACGCTCAATTCCACACAGGTAAAGCTCAACTCGGTGCAAAACTGTTACGTCTTAATAAGACCAAAGGCTGGTTAGTTCCCCCACCGATGCATGTGGCTTATCCAGAAAAATAGTATTTGATTAAACCTGACAAACCGTTCCCCAGTTTAACGCTGGGGTTTTTAACTGTCCTTTTAATTACGAGGTAATGCACATTTTTTCATGGTTATAAAAAAAGAACAGGCTTGTTACCTTCGATGATTTTATTTTTGTCAATTTATTTTATGTGAGAATCTACGTACCTGTTGTCCTTTTTAAGGTTTATTTTCTATATGGGATTTTATACGGTTTTTTTAGAGCATTTTTTATGCTCTATTTGCTTTTATTTCTTAAATTGTTCATTATACGGTTGCATTGGACAACGCTTTTTTTCTTATCCCAATATTATTTTTTATGAAAAACACTTTAAATAATGCTTGGTGAATCCCTGCGAATAATAAAGCATCTTTTGTACAAACTAATTTTTAGGAGGTGAAATACATGAATAAAAACAACCAAAATTTTAACTCGATGAACCAAGAATTTGGAAATGAAA
>NZ_JBIWGL010000046.1:0-21972 GCF_044763535.1 Lysinibacillus sp. NPDC095746 | reverse complement strand
AAACTGATGTTAATCAAATTAGACAACAAATTCAACAAGCAGAAGCTAACAAAAAACAAGCTTCTGGTACAATGAATTCGATGAGCCAAGAATTCGGGAATGAAACTGATGTTAATCAAATTAGACAACAAATTCAACAAGCAGAAGCTAACAAAAAACAAGCTTCTGGTACAATGAATTCGATGAGCCAAGAATTCGGAAATGAAACTGATGTTAATCAAATTAGACAACAAATTCAACAAGCAGAAGCTAACAAAAAGCTAGCTTCTGGTCGATTTGAAAATAATAACGATACAAAATAAATTGATTATGATTCCAAAACCGGCAATTTTTTTGCCGGTTTTCTCCATTATTTCTCTAAGCATATAGACTCTACCTAGCGTCAGTATTATTATTTATTTTAAATATCTAAGTCCATCGCATTGTTTCGGATCACTCCATATATCATTCCCTCATTTTTTGACTTTGCTATCCCTCCTATTCTCTTTTCTCCTGTACATTTTCCTCTTTAAAATCATATATTTTAAAAATAATACATACTTTGCATGTAAGGAGGAATTAACATCAAAAAGATCATATTTTCCATTATTCTTTTATTAATTACAATTGGCATCTACGTATTTTATAATCATAATTCCCAATCTGTTACAGATATTTCCTCATATGCATTTGTGTCGAAGTTGAAGAGATAAACAAAAAGATTGGAGAAGTTGAATTAACTAAAAAAATTATAAATGGTCTCGTAGAACACGGATTTTCTCCAGACAAAAGAATCCTCTATACAATATATTCACCTGAAAATAAAGTTCTAACAATTTCACTATCTAACTTTGATAGGGATGATAAAACAATAAATAAAATAACTAACATTATTAATACTATTTCAAAAGAAAACAATCTCGGCACATTTTCAGTGAAGTTATCTGACAAAGAAAAATAATATTGGCTGAAGATTTGAACAATACTTATCTCGATTGGGTTTGGTATTTCAATAACACTTATTTATGATGAAAATATCTGCTGTTGTAGATACTTCTAGAAGAAAAATCTATTGAAATGAACACCTAACACCTAATAAAAATCCACTAATAATACCATTTGAACAGTTTACTTAATTGTTAGCTGTTCTTTTTATTGCACATGTTAACCTTAAAGCTTGATGTATTTTCACATAAATTGGAGGGATAAAATGTCTGGTAATTTACGTTTCTATACGCAAATTGTTTCAACAATTTTATTTGTCATCATTGTTTTCATGAATTTTTTAGGGTATTGGACAGCTGACAGATTCGTTCAAATAGTATTTTTTTTTAGTATGATTTTCGCTGTTTTCAGTGTGGGTATTGAAATGGAAAAAAAACTAAAAAACAGAAGCTGATTGGAATATTCTACCCGGTTTTCTACTGCACAATATAGTTTGGATATTTATTTAATATAGTGTCGGAAGTTAAAATTTTGCTTTGGTAATAACCTGCATGTTCAAGTACCCTGCATCATTAATACCAATAAAAAAAGAGCTGCATATGCAACTAAATGATCTTCAAGTAAAGCCATCGTTACTAAACTTCCTTCTTCAATAAAGCAAAGAATCCGTCATCATCAATTGTATATTTCTCGTTTCCTATACTAATTCAAAGCCATCTACTGTTTTGGCTTCAAGAAGTATATACATTACTGCCTCGTTTGTCCCACCATGTAAATTCCCTTTCAATGATGCGACCGCCCCAGTTAAAGCACCATACAAATTAGATTGTGTTGAGGCAATAACACGAGCCGTAAACGTCGAATTTGGCATCTCGTGTTCACTATATAAAACGAGTGATTAATCAAAAATTTCTTCTTCTAAAGCAGTTGGTTTTCTACCAGTTATCATGTAATAAAAATTGGCACTATAGGAAAGCTGGTTATCAGGCTCCACGACATCTTGATCATTTAATACACGATAGCTATTCGCTACAATATTTGGCATACCACCTAAAAGTCTATATGCTCGTGACAAATTCATTTCAGTTGAACGATCATTGATTTGCTGATCATAGCCTGCTAACACAGAAATGCCTGTTCTAAGCCCATCCATAGCATGCGTCCCATCAGGTAATAACTTGAAAATTTGAAAAATATCTTGTGGAACCTGGTAATTAGATTTCAACTTAACCTGTAAATCAGCTCGTTGCTCAGTAGTTGGTATTTCTCCATGCAACAATAAGTAGACAATGTCGAAATACGAATATCTTTGTGATAACTCAATCAAATCATAGCCTCGAATCACAATCTGACTTTCTACAGTGTCTAAAAAAGATAGCTTTGTTTCAGCGGCAATGATTCCATCGAGACCTGGTATAGGTAAAATTCTGAAAAGACAGACTACCGTTAACTATTTTTCTTTCTTGGTGAACTATTCTGCATTTTTTAGCAATATTTCGTATAAAAAAGATTTTTAAAAGGATCCCGCCGAACCGGTTTTAGAGAGTTTTTTTAAAAGAAAGGCGATCTCTTTTAAATATGAGCTTTATTTAGGCGTGAGAAATTGGGTACATTTAGGAATTACAAAAATTTATAGGAAGTAGTCCGACTATAAGTGTTACAGCAATAATAATCAGCGGTTATCTGAGGGCCTAAAAGAAACTATAGAGGAAGTGAGTTCTTTACCTTTTTGGTTATTAAAGACGCCAGGATCAATGATTACCAATGATCCTGGCGTCTCGTTTTTCTTTTGACATATGCGGTTTTAAATTTGTGTTCAGCAACGTCGTTTATTGTTCCTATACGGACGACTAGCTTTGCGATACAACATTTAAGGAAAATAGAAATTGTTATGAATGCTATTAGTATTACTTGTTTCGGAATGGACTTTCTTTCGTTAAGAAGAATTTCATAATATTTTTGGCTAGCATACGCTACAGATAGTTGTTTTTAATAATAATTTAACCCGTTGCTAATACAAATATAACCCCTAAAAAACTATGGAGAAAATGGATTTCTAAAAACAGATTCTATTTGAACTATTAACTAGAAAATCGCTTATTAAATGAACACTATAAAGCATAATATAACAAGAATAATTAACACGAATCATACATATATTGATTTTAGTATTTCATATTAAAACAGAAGTCTACAACTATCCTAATGATGGAAATTAATATAAGAGAATTTTATTTTCACCGTTAAAAACTATCTATAAAGATTGGATGATGACAGTTATTGAAAAATCGGTTCTTGCTATGGTTATTTTACGGGTATTGTCTGGAAGTATTGAAGTAAGTGCTGGATTGTTGATGCTAAAGTTTAATAGTTTAGAAAAAGCATTCTATATTAATACAATGCTTGCTTTGGTTGGTCCAACAGTTTTAATTGTAACGACTGCTATTGCATTATTTGGACTAGCTGATAAAATTCCAGTGACGAGAATTATTTGCCTTTTTACAGGAATTACTCTTATTATTGTTAGCTCACATATTAAGTGATAATAAAGTCAATATTCGACAATAATAAAATTCTTCCAAAAGTATGTTTTGCAATTGATGATAATTACATTATTTTAAATTGACACACTCTAACGGCTGCTCCATTAAAACGTACATATCAGTATACCAATGGTAGTAATGCAAATTGAACAAAGTTTCGCACTTTACGCATGGCGACTTTTATAGGCGTGTGACACGATGCGTTTTTATATGTATAAGTAACAGCTACTTGCACAAATTAATATTGAGTGTATCGCACACACTTATTCGGTTGTGGCGTTGGTTGACCGTCACATCCTCCCTCATTTAGGGTCACCTTAACTCAGTGACCCTTTTAAAATTTTTTTCTCAAATTGTAAAAGGCTAAAGTTTTACCAAATCCTTGATCTCTTAGATTTTGGTAGGAAAACTTTTTGGTGAAATTGAAACTAAATGAAGATGCTTTGAATTTTAAATTACGATTTACAGCTTTGAGCTTACTAAAACAATAAAAATAACGCTGTGAGAGCGATCTAGATTCAGTAACACGTACCGTTACCCATTTCGATCGCTCTCACAGCATAAAATAAAAGCTGCCATCCGTTTTTTACGGAGACATGGAATATTTTAAAAATGCCAAATTTAGTCTATTTTCTCCAGATTGACTGATCAATGTAAAAAATATGAATTTTCCGAATACTATTTACTGAAAAATAACTTATATACGATCTATCCGATAAATAACAATAAAATTAATGCAATCGACTCTTTCCAACCCATACCAGTTAAATTACCGCCAATTCCTCTATTAATTCCATCATTTAAAGAACCAGTAGGATTATTTTTAAGTTCACTTTGTCTTAAACGTTCTCTTTTTTCTTCTGGTGTTTCCTTTGAATCCATGTGATACACCTCCAAAAAATTATTAGCTTATTTATAACACATATGGTTTTAAAAGTGTTAATTACGGATTATCTACCTTCCATTTTTTTATTTGAAACCCGAAAAAAGCCTTTACGGATTTTATGCCTGTTAAGCGCTCTAATTTTCGAACGTGCTTAGATGGGATAGCCAATTTTATGGCTGTCCATGGAACAGAATTACCCCTTTTTCTTGCGATATACAAATCTATATATATATATATATATATATATCTATTTTATAATGGTTTTTTACTATTCCTCATCTAATTAGAGATCTCGTAACTTGGCTAATATTTGCTCACGTTCTTGTGCAAAATAGGCTTTCTTCTCTTCTGTTAATTCTTCCTGCTCATGATGAGTCGTAACCATGCAGGTACTACTTACTGCTAAGGTTCGAATCCCTTTTGGCTAATGAAAAGTTCATCTTCCGAAAAATACTGTCGCATTCGTTTATAAACCATTTGATAGACGGATGGATGATACCATTCTTCCATTTCCAGATTTCTATATAACGCTTGTAAGCCCATCCTGTGTGTGCGTTTACCGCCACTGCCGTCCCCCATAAAATAATCATCAATACATACTCGGTTAACCAATGTACGTAATATTTCCGCAAATCGCTCGCTACTTGGTAATACGGGAGCGATCGCAACCTGTGCAGGAATACCGGCTTCAGTAAGCTGTTGGAGTGTTGTAAGCCTTGCCGGAATAGGAGGAGCAAAGGGCGTAAAATGCTTACGAATATCTTCCCTATCTGTCTCTACTGTCATACTTACCCGAACTTTATCTTTAAAATGTTGCAGTAAATCAATATCTCGACTTACTAATGGGCTTCTAGTCTGTACTAATAGGAAGTCAGGGGGATCTTCTACCATAACTTCTAGTAAAGATCGCGTCACTTTTTCCTGATACTCAATTGGTTGATATGGATCTGTACTTGAGGACATAAAAATGGTTACATTTCCTTTAGATTTGGCGCGATGGAGCTCCTTTTTTAATAAATTCGCAGCTCCGTTTTTAACATCAACCCAATTTCCCCATTCTCCTTCTCGAAAAAGAGCTACAGGCATTTCGCGTACATAACAATAGGAACACCCAAATGAACAGCCTGTATAAGGATTTAGGGAATGTGTATATCCAGAAAGAAAGCCAGTCCCTTTATTCAGAATGGTTTTCGGACTTTTATAAAATATTTCACTTTTCATGATGAACCTCCATTCAATCTAATGCCTCGGCGTAATTGCGTCCAAATTTTGAATTGCGCTTGCACAATTAACTCCATTCAAAATTTGTGACATCCGCTGGAGGCTTAACTTGAATCAGCAGGGAGTTTGGACCCCCTCCTGATTTATATGTATCTTCGTATTCATTCCTCCATTTATAGAAGTGGGGGACTTCTGCTGAATCAAGTTAAACGGCAATAATTACTCATTGCTAGATGAACCTCGTTTTTCTAGATCCAGGAGCTGTGTCTTCATTTCTAAACCGCCACGATAGCCAGTTAATGAGCCATTCTTTCCTATTACACGATGGCACGGTACAGTCATTAATATCGGATTAGCTCCAATAGCCGCTCCTACAGCACGAACAGCTGCTGGCTTTTTTATATTATTTGCAATGTCGGAATAGGATGTCGTTCGTCCATATGGAATTTCACAAAGTGCATTCCAGACTGCTAGCTGAAATGGCGTACCTACGTACTCAAATGGAACAGTAAAGGTTTTGCGCTTTCCTTCTAAATACTGAGTGATTTCAATAACATAAGGTTCAAGCTTTTCATCATCTTCAACAAGAGGACTTCCTGGAAAGCGTTTCTTAGCCCATTCGAACAATTCCTCGAATGGTTTGTTCTGTGAACCCACAAACACAAGCCCCTTTGAAGTTGAACCAATATAAAAATTCCAATCCTTAAACTTAAATAAAGACCAATAAAGGGTTGGTTTATTCTTTGTTTCCATTGTACTTTTCCCCCATTTTACTCATTTGACGAAATTGTGCTGGCGTCTGTCCAGTTTTCTTTTTAAATAAAGTAATAAAATAAGGCGCGTTAGCCATACCCACACATATGGCGATATCACCAATCGCTTTATTTGTCTGAATTAAATACTTTTTTGCCGCGCGTACTCTCACTTGTTGTATATACTCAACCGGCGTAATGCCTTTAATCTTTTTAAATGTTCGATGCATATGATACGGACTCCCGTGACAAATAGTTGCTAACGACTCTAGCGTTAATTTTTCTGTGAAATTTTTATCAATGTATTCAGTAATTAAATTAACCCACTCGCTATCTGGCAGATTTTCATTAGTTGGCTTACACCGTTTACAAGGGCGAAAATTTGCGCGGAGGGCTTGTTCTGCGTTTGAAAAAATGCATACATTTTCTTTTTTTGGAACGCGAGATTTACAGGATGGTTTACAGAATATCCCTGTCGACTTTACAGCGTAGAAAAATTGATGATTGTACGCTGTATCATTATTTAGTATTGCTTGCCACTTTTCATCTGTTATCATTTCTGCATCGTTCAAAGTGCTATAACCATCGTTTTCTTGATGTCCGTTATTAATTCTATCCGGCATTTATCTCACCTCTCCTTACAATATACTCCCTATAACTTCAGAATGTACAATTCTGGGAATAGAATCGCAAGATTTTGAAGTTTAATTTTTTATTTAGAGTCGTGAAAAATGATTCCAAGACCGTATCGTTCTCCAAAAGTAACCGTACTTACGCCGTGACGAACCGTATTTTTATAATATCCTTTTTTGCCTAGAACAGGTCTGTAATTTGTAGGAAAGATCAGCGCACTGCCTTGTTCTAAAGTAATGACATGTCCCCTACTCTGAGCACGAGGAATTTGTTCCACTAATAGCGATTCTCCACCGCCAAAGTCTTTATCTCGTTGATTTAATACAAATACTACTTGAAACGGGAAAAATATGTCGCCATATATATCTTGATGTAAACAATTAAACCCGCCTGTTTCATACTTTAAGAGTAAAGGTGTCGGTCTCGTTTGTTCATATTTTTCACAAGTGTTCAAAAAATCTTGAAGATGATCTGGAAACTGTTCTGTTTTTTTTAAATAACTCAACCATCGATTAGCTGTTTTTGCTAATTCCGGATAGAAGGACTCTCTTAAACTTTGGATGATTTCAGGTAATGGATAGGAAAAATATTTGTACTCCCCATTCCCAAAGCGATATCTCGTCATATTGATTGTCGTTCTATATGGTTCTACCTCATAATACAATTTTATGAATAATTCACATTCCTCTTTTGTTAAAATCGCTGGAAGCTTTGCAAATCCTTGCTCATCTAATTCATTTTGAATGGAATCCCAATTTAAGTTTTCGACACGTGTTTTTATATCTTGGACCATCTTTATCCACTCCTATTTAGCATTCTTAATAATTAACACTATAACCTCATAAATAGAAAAAAATAAGGTGTTTAGAATGTAATAGCAAGATAACAAAATTAGGTAAGATACTTATGTGATAAAGTAAAATTACAATAGAAAATCGTATTTAGATGAGGAGAATGGAAAAATGACATGGCATGAAGTCAATGATGATATTGTAATCACATTACCTGGAAATTTCGACATGAATGCTAACCTAGGCTATTTAACAAGAGAAAAAAATGAATGTATGTATGAAATAGAGAACGATAAAATTACAAAAGTTATTGCCATAGGAGAATTTCGGTCCTTAGTACAGATCAGCGTAATCAATCATAAACAAATGGTTGTTCAATTCCTAAATGATTGTAGACCTATTGAAAAGTGGAAGCGGGAAAAGATTGTCAAATATATTCAAGAATGGTTTGATCTTGATAACGATTTAACGCAAAGGCAGACCCATTACTTAAAATGCCCGCCGAAAAATTTTATGGAATGCGAGTTATAGGCATTCCTGATTTATTTGAAGCATTATGTTGGGGAGTTTTAGGGCAACAAATTAACTTAGCCTTCGCGTACGCCTTAAAGAAGCAATTTGTAGAAGGATTTGGCGATTCTATCGAATGGAATGGCAAAAAGTATTGGGTGTTCCCATCGTACGAACGAATTGCACAGTTAACAACTACCGACCTAGCAGGTATTAAAATGACGGTGAAAAAAAGTGAATATATTATTGGAATTGCCAAATTAATGGCAAGTGGAGAATTATCGAGGGAGAAATTAATGAACATGAACTTTAAAGATGCTGAGAAGAGCTTAATTAAAATACGAGGGATCGGCCCATGGACAGCCAATTATGTTCTCATGCGCTGCCTAAGGTTCCAGACAGCTTTCCCAATCGATGATGTGGGTCTTATTAATTCGATAAAAGTTTTACGTAATATGGATCGAAAGCCGACGAAAGATGAAATCTTAGAAATATCGCTTCCGTGGAAAAACTGGGAATCATACGCTACCTTTTATTTATGGCGTGTCCTATACTGAATAATAATAACTTTATTTAGAAAGGAATCATCTTATTCGGTGATTCCTTTCTATTTTTTCCTGGATTTTTATCAAAATATAAATTGTTGTACAGCTCATTAATTTTCCAGCTTCGTTCTAACAATTTTGGGTTATTTCCTACCTCTTCTATAAGATATTTTGGTTATTGCTGTATTCAACGCCTGAGCTGTACCTTTCGTTAATTCATTAAATTTTTGAGTCCTTTTATTTGTCATTTAAAGCGCAAGAAGGCATAGCAAGTTCTTAAGAAATTCTTCATAAATAGCCTAGCTAAATATTAATAATTTCCATTTACAATTAATAGGTCGACAAAAAACACCTCAATTTAAGCCAATGGAATTAATAGTAATCGACTAGTCGTGTAGAACCGCAAATATCATCAGTTAGGAGAGTCTCGCTTTGGGAATGACAGAGATTTTTAGTAATATTCGGTATTTAATGTTGCCTGTATTAATAATTATTGGAATTGAGTTCATACTGATCGCACTATATTATTTTTTTTATTATCGAAAACAGCTGTCAGATCGAAAAAAACAGATTCGTATAAAGAAACTTGTTCTTGGTGCAGTCTTCATCGGATATATTATTTTTGTGTTGGAGTTAACTGTTTTTGGTCGTGGCACTTCCCATTCCCTGCAGATGAACCTTCAGCCGTTTAGTGGTTATATTGATGCATGGAAAAAATACTCTTTACGTGATCTTCAAAATTGTATTTTTAATATTTTGATGTTTGTTCCTCTAGGCATTTTTTTACCTTTAATTAGCTCTAAATTCAAAAAATTTAAGTGGCTTCTTCTTATTGTTATAAGTGCTACGTTATCTATAGAAACGTATCAGACACTTTCAGGAGCCGGAATTTTTGAGCTTGATGATTTAATGAACAACTCACTTGGTGGTATTATGGGATACCAGTTTTACAGACTAGGGGCTTCCATCGTTGATCACAAAAAAGTAAAAATAAAAAGTCTAGTCGGAAACCTTGCCATACCGCTATTGATGGGTTTGATTTTTGTTGGGATGAATATTGTCTACGCTCAACAGGAGTTTGGTCATTTAGCAATAAACGCTTATACAAAATCGAATATGTCAGATGTACAAATATCAACTTCACTGGAATTAAGCACATTACCGACAATTGCCCCAGTATATAAGAAAGTCATTAAAAATAATGAAGTTGAGGCCCTATTGCAACAGAAATTAGGATTATCAGTGTTGGATGAACATGTTACTAGTGGTGATTGTGAGATTCTATTGGAGAATAAAGCAGGTTCCCAATACACGTTGTTTGTTGGTTCAGATGGATACTGGTCATTAAAGGAGAATAATTATACGCCAGGGCAAACTACTTTATCGGGGCAAGAGTCATTGTTTGACATGGCAAAGGTCATGATGGACGAATTTGATATACTACCCCAAGACGCTGAAATGACTGTATTGGATACTGGAGAATTTGCATGGAATCTTAAGGATAATACTAATTTAAACGCTGATTATTGGACTGGAGACATAATGCTTGATCTTAAACAAGATGGCAATGTTTCTTCGTTAGCATATAATATCCATATGAATCAATTTAAACGAGAAGTGAACATACTGTCTCCTGCAGAAGTGTATGAGCGAATAAAAAATGGGGAATTTCCCCAAATAAAATATAATGCATTGGTGAATGAGGATGATCTTGTTATAAAAAAAGGAGATCAACTTGATATAGAATTAATCGAGCTTTCTTATATGTATGATACGAAAGATTTCTATCAGCCAATATATAGAGTTTCTGGAAAGTATAATGGAAATGATTGGTTTACCTTAATTCAAGCAAGACGGTCGTAATTATGAGGCATTTACACACAAGCCCTTTCTTATGTTTTCTCTATGGCTTTTTTCAATGTTCTATTAAAGCTTATCACGGTAGCATCCTATGGCTTGAATACAAGCGTGAGACAGCACACTAGAATTTGAACGTAAACGAGAATCGCTAATTAATCTTAAAATATTATTATAAATCTGTACCGTATATATAAAGGCGCAGATTTATATCTCACACCATCTTATCTATATTTACTATAGTAAGAGCTGGAAACGTACTTCTTTGTATAGCTGTTCTATGTAGTCCAAACCGCTGGATTTTCAATATCATCCACTTGTAGAGCATTCGTTCCATCAGTTTGGTAGATAGTCTAACTTGTTTTTCTGCCAAGATTCAATGAATGGAAAATATTTTTAGAGTAGAACGATGTTACCGACAACATTCTATTTTTTATTACGAATTACTACTTTTTCTTCTTCTCCTTCCCATTGAATTTGAATAGGTACATTATTAGGAAGGGCATCACACGGACCGCCGCATTTTACATGAATTTCAAATTCCTCTTCGTTTTTAAATTCGCCATTGCCAAATGTTGGGTTGTGAGAAGCTTCATATATTTCGTATTTAAAATTTAATGGTTTATTTTCTTGTCCAATATAAGAGATGATATAGCGTCTATTGCTATCCATTTCGCTTACCATTTTTACATACCAATTATCACTTTTTCCTTCAAAATATTGTTTTTTAAATTCTGGCTGACTTGGTTTTTTTTCATTTGCACAAGCAGCAAGTAGCATCATTAATATAAGACTTCCAATCAGCAATAAAATTTTCTTAATATCTACTCTAATAATTGATCATCACCCTTCCCGATATATGGTCATCTAAATGTTCTATTTACTGTAAAATTTCAATTTCAAATAATAACTTTGTTTCTTTATTTTTATGTTAAGGATTCCTCATTTAAAATCACAAACCAGAAAGTTAACACAATGTTTGCAACTAATGTATGTATTACATATGTTGCAAACATTGGGTGAATATACTTTAAATAGTAATTACCATAATTTATATGAATAATCCCTTTATGAACGATAAATTAGGAGCACTATCCGATAATTCGAATAAGTTATGACAATATTATGTAAACTACAATTATTTATAATAGAGTGGTTCTTCAACTACTCATAAATATCTTTAATGACCTTAACGGATCTACAACAGCTAATGAGGTAATGTTTCCATTGTTAGTAACTTCAAGTCTGAGACGATCTGAACTCGTTTTCTTTAACATGGAAGAAGATAATAGATGGAAATAGGAAAAAGAACGGATATTGCCCCTTCACCCACATTTAATCCCGCTTTTGGCATCCTTTCAACGTTTTTTAAGATTACATCAAATTTATCCATCTGGAACCTGTTTTCCTGAAGCTACTATTATTTATACTGTTTGGATTTGAAATCAAAGCCCATGCTGCAGCGACTCTCTGCGCTTAAATACAAGAAGGCGATACCCTTTTTCTTTCTAACCTATATATTACGTCAATCCTCTTTCTTCAAATGATCTTGCTCCAAGAGCTTACCTTTGTTTAATGGTCATTTTTAAATAAATCCCCACTTTAAGTCCAAAGCATTTTTGTAGGATGTTTTCTCAATGATCGTTTAATATAGATTGTTACTCTTTGATGTTGACTTAGTAGAAAAAGAAGATGTTTTTTTACAGTGCAGAAGTTATATATGGGGATATATCGACGATTCTGGAAGAGGTAATAGAAAAGAGCATGTTCTTTACTTTATGAAGTAAAAAGCATGCTCTTTAAGTAATTATTTTTATAATGTAATAAAAGTCTGATTTACGTTTATTTTTATTGAATTCGTCAGTATGCTCCTTAGCTATTCATCGATAGCATTCAGCCACTTTATTACCAGCACTTTTTTGTAAATTAGTTTTGATCAGGTTCTATATAGTAAGGATTTATATGAATAAGGACTTCCCCAACATCTGGGTATTTATTTAATAGTTCATTTTTTATATCACGAGCTATATCATGGCCTTGTTTAATTGTTAAATCATGATTAAGTGAAAGACGAACGTCTAGAATCTTATAGTGACCGTGTTCTCTTGCACGGATTTTGTCTATTCGTTTAACTTGATAAAATTCATGAATAGTGGCTTCATAACCATCTAAAAGATACTGATCCACGCTTTTTTCCATTAAAATATCAACAGAAGGTTTAACTAATTCCATTGCGATTCTAAAAATAAAATAAGCTACTAAAGCACTTGCGATTGCGTCCGCGTATAACAAATATGTCCATCCAATTGCATTTCCTATAATCGCTAAAAAGACGCCTATAAATGCTGCAAGGGAAGCAATAATATCTCCTTTATGATCATAAGCGATCGCTATTATAGCCTTACTATTCCATTTTTTTCCTTGTTTTATGGAGTATCTATATAATATTTCTTTCGCTATGTAAGAAATTAAAGCTACAATCAATGCACTGTACTGTGGTACACCGGGTTGGTCAAAAAATGCTAAAATTGCTTCTACGAATATATAGAGTGAAACTAATATTAAAATAATGCCAACGATTGCTTCACTTATCACCTCTGCCTTACCATGCCCAAAGGGATGATCCTTATCGGGTGGTTTATTAGAGATACCTACAACTGCTAGCACAGCAATCGAAGCTACTACATCTGCCCCAGAGTGAATTCCGTCTGCGAATACAGCCTCACTACCTCCAAAAAGACCAAAGAAGATTTTACCTATCATTAGCATTAGGTTGGATACAAGTGCAATCCATGCAACTTTTTTGCTAATTTGTTCTCTCTCACTAACCATTTATTTCTCCTCCGATTAAGAGTTTTAAAACTAAAAAATGAGGGGAGAAATTCTCCTCAAATCCCCTTAACCTACTTCATTCAATTAATACTCAACTATAATATCAGACGAATATCGAGTGGGTCTACAACAACCTTTTTTACCATTACTAAATAAATTTAGATTATAAAAATAAGTTGCCTCAGACCAAATTAAACAACGCGTATTTACTGTTCTTTTCTCTTTCGAATATCCTTCAAATTTATTAACGTGTTATTGCAAACTTTAACGTTAGGTTTTACAATTGGTATATATTGTATTTTTGAGAGTCGGGAGTGTGAATTGAAATATCAACTATTAACAAAAATAATGTTATTCCAATCTCTGTTTTTTGTGGTCAGCCTCGCTGGACTATATGGGTGACCTATGGTTGGTGTGTGTTGGCACTAATTTTAGCCGGCGTCTACTTCTTTTGGGCGAGTGGTGGAATGGTCGGTCTTCCTCCTGTTAGCTATGGTCACGAAATCAGTGAATTGTTCCATAGTTCTATCTTCCGAGGATATGCGTTGATTGCGGGCAGCATTTGTATCCTCTCCATCCCGGGGGCACTTGCCATGGTACAATCTTGGGGTAAAAACCTCCCAAGCTGGCTTCTCCTCATCGTTGCCTGGTCAACGTGTACGGTATTACTATTTGGAATATCGACGGGCCTAATTGTCATTGATGCTCTTCGTCTCTTTGGTTTCATTCCTTTGTCGGTGGATAAACCCGGTTTTATCCTTAGAGGACTCTTCTTAACAGGAGGAATTTTATGGAGCGTAAGAACACTTATTTATCAGCGTTGGCTACGTCATGCTTGCCTTTTCTGTGGTCGGGTCACTACGCCTTCATCTACTCGATGGAGAAGATTTGCAAGAAATGCCGGTTATCTCTCGTGTATTCCCGCCTTGTTCTATGGAGGATTAAAAGTATATTGGAGTGCAGGGGGATCGTTAGGCTACATTAATAGAGAAGTCGCACTAGCTACAGGACATGTGGGCCAGTTTGATTTCACCGCAATCTTAGCCGCTCTTGCAGTAGTTCTTGCTCTAGCATTGATTCAACCATGGGGTGAGAAATTGCCACGCTGGCTTGTGCTTTTCATCGCCTTTGTAGCGTGTACATTGTTAACAATTGGTGGAATCGTTGGTCTTGCGACAGTACTGTTTCAAATAGGGAATTCCACATACCTTCCAACTGCTATGGGTGGACTGATTTTCCCTATATTCATCATCATTTATACATGTTTCTTATTTTGGGGTATTATGCTGTGTATAGCCGCTTGTTTCTATGCACAAAGGACACGTCGCTCGTGTAAACACTGTCAAATGGCGGCTAGATGAATGAAAAGAAGCTATTTTGAAAAAGATAATCAAAATAGCTTCTTTGCAGGTTTATTAAAACTTAGGAATATTATTGTATCCTTCGATGATATCCCCAAATCCTTGGTTAATGAGAAGGTCCGCTACTGGTCGAAGAATTTCCTGTTTACTTTCCACGAGATATTGAGCTTTTGAGCGAATGAGTTGATCAAACATTTCACTTCGTTTTTCTCCAACAGCTTCCCAACATTGTTGAGACTTCAGTAAATCTCCTAACGTCAAGAGAGGATAATCAATTCCGTCAAAAGTGAAATCACCATTCACTTGATACCAGACATCTCCATTCTCTCGTAACCATTTTTCTCCGATGTTTTCAATACCCCGTCTCATATTTCTAGCTACGTCTAAATACGATGCTTCTTTTGTTTGTTGATAAGATTCTAGCAGGAAATTCATTTCTCCTAAAGCATGATTTAAAGATGTATGTGTCTTCTTTGTCTGCTGGGGAGAATAATAATCGGTCACAAGGTAACCACCTTCAGGAACTTCGATTATGTTGCCATTTTTCGTCTGATCGACCAAAAAATCTGCGTAGGTGATCATCGAGTTTTTAAGTTCTTTGATGTCAAGCATGTCCCCTGTTTTTTTTAGGAATAGCGCGACATTCTCGTTATGCCTAGTATCGGTATAGGGAGCTTGGATGCCATAATCTTTTTTCAACCACGTACTCGTATACTCCGTTTCCCATAACCCTTTGTGATCTCCTTGAAAAATAAATAAGTTCGCAACAGAATTTAGTAGCAAATCGTAGTAGTATCGCTCCTGTGTAGTTTCATAGTAATTTAACGCTTTTTTATCTTGGACCCTCACCAGGTTTCGTCCATATCCTAATTTTGTTTCTGGTTCGATCGACCATGGAAGTTTTGAATAAGGCCCTTCTGCTGTATACCATTTGTTCGTTTCTTTGTATTGTTTAGTACTTTGGCTAATCCATTCATCAAGCGCTTCTTGTTTTTTAAATAGAGGCTCTTTAGATAGTAACAACCAGTTTTCAGATATATCATTTCCAACTGATTGAAGTGGAAGCGTTACAGTAAGGCCATTATCATCATGCATTAATTTTAAGTCCTTTTTTTCACTCGTCAATTCTCGGACAACACTGTTGTCCCCGTTCTCATAGTTGGTTTTTAGTTCTTTCGATATGTAGTTTCGGCTTATCATCATATTGGTCACTAAGTTTTCGTGTTCCTTTACTGTTAACAGGCCGATAGGATAGGTGGTTGGATCTACACCGTATACATGATCGTGCTCATGTTGAATTTCCTGGCGTTCGAAATCTGTCAAATCATACTTTATATTTCCGCTTATGGGGTACGATATCGAGGCACTATACCCTTTACTGCTTTTGTTTTGTAATTGAGTGAAAATGAAGAAATCCCCATTATCGATTTCTCGAACAGTTACCTTGATGGAACCCATGTTTTCCCCATTTTCAAATAAATTATAAATCGTTGTTTGATCTGTTGAACGAATATGTGATTTATTTGAACTATTGGTTTTTTGCAGTAGTAAACCATTGGCTTCCAAATGTAATTGTGCGGAGTTTGGTAATTCTAGTGAAACGCTCTCTTTAGGTTCAATTTTTTTATTGTCATCATCTTTTAATGACCATGTTATGAAGATTATGACGGCTAACACGAAACATAAAATGCTACTCCAGATTTTTCTTTTAAACAAATTTCCCCTCCAAAATATAACGATTTTTCAACATAAAAGTCACCTAAATTATACCAGTGTAGAATAAGAAAAACAATTTTTCGACCATAACTAATTCTAAGATTTCTATGTAACATTGAAATAGAAGCTGTTGGTTCTTTAATAACTAGCTAAAGTTTAAATTCTCAGGGGATTTATACGGTTCTCTAATTTTAATAAAGAACGTACGTATATGGAGATATGAGAGCTTGAATACTTTAGTACTGTGTAATGAGCTTCATTTTTCAAAGGCTGCCGAAAAATTGAATATTTCTCAACCGACGCTTAGCCATCAAATTAAAGTATTGGAAAATGAACAAGGTATTCCACTATTCGATCGTCTAGGAAAAAAATAGCAATTACAGATGCAGGTAAAATATTGGTCATCATTTCATTATTTTTTCATTGTCTTAGCGTTCGCTAGATGAACATGCCAAGACAGTGCCTCTTCTAATAAATGAGGTGTGTGATGATGACCATAGATTTTTTCTATGATCAATCGTTCAATTGATACTCATTTAGACCTTCTCAGATGGAATGATACAAAAAAATGAAAATAAAAAGATTCTTTTGATGCACACTTTCGGAGTACTGAATGCCAACAAAAGAATCTTTTTATAATTCATTTATCAATAACTCTAAAATCACAAGGTTATTTTAATGAAATTTCCCTATTTCCAAAAATTCTATTGAAATGGAATTTTGATCCACTACCAATGATTACTTTTTGGTTATGTCCTATACTTCCGATTAGATAAATAATGGCGCTATTACATGCGGAATGAGTATATGCAACACAAAATCGGTAGAAAAGTGAGCAATCATAGCCGACTCCAGACCCTTTTTCCAGTAGAGCCAACCATAGATAACGCTGAGAGAGCCGTTAAGCAATACCGCTCGGAGGATTACGTCGCTAGTGATGGCGGTTATTGCGCCCGTGATTCCGAGATGACCGAGGCCAAAAATAACCCCTGTTATAATAATAGCCAACCACACGCCGATTTTAGTTGGTCCTCCATCTTTCGCCTTTTTGATTTTGGAAGCAATCCAAACCAAAAGCGTCATCAAAAAAAGTCGGAATAATATTTCTTCTGCCGTACCGCCATAGAAAATCGCAAGCGCGGATTTCCAAACCGGCACCGCCATTTCCGCCTTCATTAGTTCAACAGACATATTCCAGAACGGGATGCACAGTAAAACGACAAGGACACCGCCCAAAATGCCCCAAAGGACAGATGCACCGAGTATAGATTTCAGATAGCCATTCCGCTTTTCACCGCCTGTAATTCCCTCCAAAATCGGTGCGCCAAATCCAACACGTCGCGCCAAAAGCAATCCGAAAAAGCTTGCCAGCACACCTAACACCAGTGTTTGTGCAATCTGCGCAGGTATGATGAGCTGCATAGGTGCGTTATCTGGCAGCGGCGCAAGCGCGTACGTAAACGGTATAACCATTACGCCCGTCACGACGCATACGGCAATAAGTAGGAAGAATAGTCTCCAATTTATTATCTTTTTCATGATTTAGTTTTCTCCTAAGAAATTATTTCGTGCCTAGTTTGTAAATAGAAATAGCTATTGTTATTTACCTCCTGATGACTATTCCGATACCGAATGAATCCAATCGGCAATATCATTGATCACTTGTTGATCGACATGTTGTGCAACTGTATACTCTTTTTTTGCTTTTCGTATCTCGCCATAAACAAAAGGCATGAAAGCATGATTCAGGTTTGGATAAAGCTTATACGTTACATTTGATCTATCTCCCAGCATTCTTTTATAACCATTAAAATCCTTTTCCACCGATACATGAAAATCTTTCTCTCCTTGCAGAATGAAAATGGGCTTATTTAATACCTTGAGATAATTGGCAGATGGATGTTCGCCCATTTCTTTTAGGTAGTAGGCTCTAACATGTTTTCCTAAAACTAAAGTTGATTTTGCTTCTTCATCACTTAGGTTATAGATGTTGTCAAACTTTGATGATATTGCTAATATTTGTTTTTCGGCAATCACTTTCAAAAACTTATTCAATGAATTTAAAACTTCGTTATTTTGATCCATTAGAATTTCTTCAAATTTGCGTGGAGAACCACCCATAATAATGATTCCAGCAAACTTACCACCTTCTGCATCAATTCGCGGAGCTAACATCCCACCTAAGCTATGACCAATAATAAATATTTTGTTTGAATCAATACGTGAATCTCTTCGCAAAAAATTTGCAGCGAGGATTGCATCATCAATGGTTTCTTCTTTCACTGATATCGCAATATCCTTTCTCATTTCTTTACCATATACGAATGTTCTTTTATCATATCGCAGTACTGCAATTCCTTTTCCAGACAAACCCTCAGCAAGATCCTTAAAAGGATAAATGTTTCCGATTTTTTCATCCATGTTGCTTGGACCAGAGCCTTGTACCAATACAACTGCAGGAAACAATCCTTTTGCTTCATCAGGAATAGTTAATATTCCATTCAGTGGGTACTTTGTTTCAGCACCTAAAACAATTTTTTCATTACTCATTATGATTACCACCTTTAATTAAAAACTAAAGATAAGAGAATGCATCAAGTTGGCCCTATCAGTTACTTTCAAATTTGTGCTTTTAATTTTTCAACAATACTTTTGAATTTCGGTTCATTGTGCAATGGGAAGAATGCAGGATTTTCTATAACACTTTGTACGATACTTTCTTTTACTATCTTTTCGTCTCTAGGAGCTTCAATATCATAATCCTTCAGCCAGTTTTCAATACTGTCAAAAAAGGAATCTCCTTTCAATTCATACGGTAAAAGGACGTTCGTACAAATGTATGTGTATTTTCCGAGCATTTCCAATGCTTTTTCCGGTTTATTTTGCATCATATAACCTTGTGATGCGGCCAAATATAGCAACGACACCAAATTAGGGTCCAGTTTTTCTACTTCAAAGATTTTTGCAATTTCGATAAAACGTTCAAGGGCCTGCTCAAATTTTTCAGGTTGATTGGCAACTAACAGCAAGTATGACTGTGCTGGCGCAAGAAGGCCGTGGAGATGTTGATACAGACTGACCTGTAAAGGTTCCTTTGCCTTCTCTATATTTCCTGTCATTTGATAGGCATTGGAGAGTAAAAAGTTATCACTAATCGGCGGCTTCATTGTTTCGTCAAGTAATTCTAAGGCTTCCATTGGTTGATTTAAGATTATATGACATAGTACTTCCAATGAATTTGCCTGCTTCGCGATCCATACATCATTACTTTCCTTCTTAATCCGGGTACATAATTCAATGGCTTCCTGTAACAGTGCTTCTTGTTTTCCATTTTCCGTAGCAAGGACAAAATGATTGACATATAATTTAGCCATTTGTAGTAGCAGAGGAAAACAAGAGAAATATTTTTTTATAATGGCACGGCATCGATCAAGTACATCATCAAAAGGTTTGTTGCTAAAATCCTCAGCCAGTTGTTGGTATGTCTTCTTTATATCTTCTTTTGTCATTTGCGGGAGATAACCAATGAGATCATCAATACTTATATTAAAATAGGTTGCCAATTGTGGCAGCAAGGTAATATCCGGATAGCTTTGAGCCGTCTCCCATTTGGATACGGAAGCCTTCGATACACCGACATACTCAGCAAGTTTATCTTGTGTGATACCTTTTTCTTTTCTTTTTGCTGTAATAACTTTTGCAATACTTATTTCTCTCATCCTTTTCACTCCCTATACTATTATTAAAATGCATTTTACCCTCAATTCCAATGGAGTTATATTTTATTTTAGTAGAAAAAATCAACCGCAAGGCAACAAATCCAGTGATACACAAAATCCATTTCAGCATTTGTAAACGCTTTTTGTATATTGCCAGCAGAGAATATTTTTTAATGACATAGCCAATACAATAACACTATATTCCCTTAGCCTACGGTTCGAACAATACTTGAATGGAGTGTAATATACGGTCTAACTATTATGTTAATAGCAGTGGTTGATGGGAGTTTTTTGACCAAATCCTAAAATTGTAGACATGATATTGCTCTAATGTAAGGTCAGTTCCACACTGGGTAACTCAACTTGGTTGTTACGACTTAATAAAACTAGAGGTTGTTTAGTTCCACCGTCATTACATATAGATTAAAAAGCCACCGTTAGCCATCCATGAAGCGCAAAAATCAGCTCTTCATCACAGAAAATGAAAGATGATTAAGTTCTTTCATGGGAGTTTAAGTGTAATTTTTCGCAAATCCTTAGATTTTGGCATTGAAAATGCGGATCACACCATACTTATTAATTTCCTCAGATTGTTCTGTAGTCACTCCTTTAGAATGGCCAGAATGCTCCGAGTTTTGTCTAAAGTTATTTTGCTTCCCCCATGATGAAAAATGTTTTTTAATTTGTGCTATATTGGACTGTAACTTGATCTCGTCCATATATTCCTGTTTTGTTAAATACAAACGCCCTTTATTTCCTAAGTCTGTTACTTGAAGCAGAGTATTTTTATCAAATTTAATCTCTCTTCTAATGTCTTTTCCTTTAACAGTGATCTATTTTCGTCCCACGTTTAAAATTTCACTTTCAACAAGAACCTTATTTCTGTAAAAAATATGCTCTTTAAAAAATAGAGCGTTTGACCTTTTTCAAAAAAACTCATCCTTTCTTTCTTAAATTCCCATTTAAATCGAATATCATAAAGTTAAAATCAGTACAAATGTTCGTGTGTAGTGTTATAATAAATTTATCCTAAACACAAAAGGAGTTTTGCCGTATGAGCCAAAGAGTTTCCTACTATGATGTTGCACCTGATGGTATGAAAATTATGATGGATATGGAAAAATACACAAAGAAGTCTACAATTAATCGAGTAACTCGGGAACTTATCAAAATAAGAGTCTCCCAAATTAATGGATGCGCGTTCTGCTTAGACTTGCATACATCCGATGCTCGTATGATGGGTGAAACCGAACAGCGTATTTATTGTTTAAATGCTTGGAATGAATGTACTTTTTATACACCTGAAGAGAAAGTTGCTCTAGAATTATCTGAGCATATTACTTTAATTCCTACTAAAAGAGTTCCAGATGAACTATATAAGCGTGTATGTGAATACTATGACGAGAAACAGTATGTTGATCTTGTTTTAATCATCAATCAGATCAACAATTGGAATAGAATTTCTATTGCAATGGGGAATACAGTAACTGAAAAATAATATTTATTTCCTGACAAACCGACTCCCCAGTACAATACGAGGGCACTGAAAAAGTCTATATCTTCTCACATCGCGAGGTATTTAACGAGTAAATCGTTGAATACCTCTCTTTTTCATTTGGCACTGTGACTCTACTGTTGTTTTCCGAAGCATTCCGCTCGCTTTCCGCGGGCGAGCGCCGAGC
>NZ_JBIWGL010000045.1:0-31419 GCF_044763535.1 Lysinibacillus sp. NPDC095746 | reverse complement strand
CCTCTCCCAGCCGTAGTATTCAATACCCGTTCTGAGTACATTTTCATCTTCTGTGGTGTAGCGCTGGTTTTTGCGCTACATGGATGGCTAACGGGGCAGAATAGTGGAATAACGATGTTAGAACATTTAATATAAAGTATCAATACTTCTTGGTAGGTGAAATCAGTGTATTTTAAAGCATTTTTAAAAAAGAATAAAACAGATATATTAATTTATTCATCAGCTATGATTCTTGGATGTGTTTCAAGTTATATATTTGTTAATGGACCAGTAATGTGGACAGGTCCTATTGGGTGTATTACCGGATATACAGTATTATTCTTTCGGGAATATAGAAAATTCAAAAGAGATACTAAAAAATCAAATAAACTATTACATAATAGAGGGAGTTTTAAATACTATTAAGAATGTGAATAAATACACTCAAACAAACGAAACGAATACAGAGTTTAAGACCAAGCACCGAAGTCAATGGTGCTTTTCTTATTGAGCTAACGAGGCAGAATAGTTGAAGAAGAAAAAGGAATTTTAGTTCTATTGTCGAATTTAGTCATTAAAGAGGATTAGATTAGGTAAGGAGAATGAGAATGCAGAAAAATGGTCAATTAAAGGTATACAACCTAAATGAATTAATAAAAAACCAAAGTGACTACACAAATTTTATTGTAAGTGAAGTAAATGATCACGCTCTTAGAATAGCTGTGATAAATGGAGAATTTCACTGGCATAAACACGAGAATTGCGATGAGTTATTTTATGTATTAGAAGGTGAACTTTTCATAGACTTAGAAAACACTGAAACAGTTTCATTGAAACCTGGAGAAATATTTACTGTACCTGCCAATACAATGCATCGGACTCGTTCAAACGAAAGGACAGTTAATATGTGTTTTGAAAAGACAAGTAATGATATTAAAGGGAGCAACAGTTAAGTTTATTCAATCAATGGTGTTTTTCAAGTAACTGGTTCAAGAGTTTAAGATCAAGCTGCCGAAGTCAAAGGCAGCTTTTCTTATTGAGCTAACGGGGTGCTTTACTTAAAGATGGGATTCCACAGAGAACCCATCTTTTTCTTATTCAACTAACGATGCAGTTTAGTTAAAGTAGCAGGATTAATGAAATTGCCTTTTGTGAATAGAACGGGACCGATTCCATATTATCTAGATAAAAAAGCTTGATTACAATACTCTCTCAAAGAATTTATAAAATAGATCGTTGCATTCTTTCGTTCCCATCGATTTTTATAATTGGACTTGACTTGAACTCTCCCTCTAATTCTAAGCGCCTCATGAAGAATGTCAGAATACCTTAAATCAAAGTCCTTGATCACTTCTGCACAGGCCAGTTCCTTTGATGTAATCTTTCCTGTTTTCAATGTATAGTACACTCGACATAAGGTTAATACAATGAACTCAATCCAAAAATCGAATAAAAACAAATAGCTTCGGGAAGCTTTACTCGCTATATAGTAGTTAAGATTGTACTCCATCTCCTGAATAACATCTTTCCAATCTATATTTGAGTAATAAGTAGAAAAATTCGGACCGTAAACAGCATATGAATCATGGACAAGCTGATAAACCGCAATTTTCATAAGCTTTCTTTTTCCCTTACACTTTGTACCCTCAAAAAACGGGAAAGATTTATGTAACTGTAATTGATTCTGCTCATCCAAAGATAAGTACTCACATTCAAACTTTTTGACCAATGGACTTTTAGCTTTAACCTCCTTATGAAGGTACGATAGTTTTATTAACCCTTCGCCTGTCAATTCCCGACTAAAAACTGTAACAAAATCAATATCACTGCTTTCAGGATGAAAGGCACCTATAACATTTGAGCCATATAAATAGACTCCAAGAACTTGATTTGGAAACATTTCGTTCAACCTTCTACTATATAGCGTCATTACTTTCTTGACTTCGTTATGGATCATATTTCTTTAACTCCTTTATGTTTCAATTAGCTTAATTCCTTGTTTTACAATCCCTTCCCATAATGGATATTTTTCAGGCTCAAGCATAATCATCGTAAATCCACTTAGGAAAGATAAATAAGCCCACGTTTTATCGCGAAGTTCTTGTTCGGTTTCATTTAATCTAGAGCGCTTTTTCAACAATCCAGTCATTCTCTCCACAAACTCATAAGTGATGGAAACTGCTTCTTGCTGTAACTCTGGGAACCTACCCGATTGGGAAAACAGGTATTGTAAAATTCGTAGGTTTGATGGATCTTCACGATATTGCTTCACGTGATGCCTCACCATCTGCTCTAAGTGTTCTGACAGTTCTAGACTTTCTGGTAAATAAAATTGTCCTTTTCTAGTCTCCTGAACTGCTTCTTTAACGGTATTCTCAAACAAGTCCTCCTTGTTAGGAAAATACAGTAAAATCGTAGCAGGATTAATACCTATTGCCTGTCCTATACTAGAAAGAGTAGTCTTAGAAAACCCCTCTCTTGGAAATTGCCTTTTCGCTTCTTTTAATATGACATTTCGCTTCTCTAGTCGCTGTTGATTGTTGACTGTTCTTGCCATTCATCATCCCTCACAATACATTAAATAAATAAACGCTTATTTATTTAATGTAATCGAATTACATATGAAAGTAAATACTTTTTAACTCACAGAGTTGATTTTCATCTACTAGACAAGAGAAACCCAACTAATCTTCTTATGTGAAAGTAACTGGGTTTTAAAGTTATATGTGCAATATAGCACTTAAAAAAGGTGCAAAATAAATCCTAAAGTGATAGATGAGCTTAGTGATTGTGAATAAATGTACTTAAACTAACGAGTGCTTTAGTAAAAGAAGAAAGGGTTCTACATATTAGTCATATCTAATATGTAGAACCCTTTAAATTTTCTATCTTTTTTAAAATTAGGTCTTGATAAACCTAAGTTATCTACTTCCTCTACAAATAAAGTACCTTCATCTGTTAATTTGGCATCCCACCCTCGTTCAAATAAAAGAAAGCCAAGTTCCTTTTCTAGTTTTTTTATATGCGTTGTTACGGTTGACTGAGCATAGTTTAATTTTTTTGCCGCAAGTGAAAAAGTTCCTTCTTCAACAATTGTTTTAAATGTCTTTAACTCTTTTATTTCCATTTTGACACCTCATCTTCATCGGTTTTATTGATAATAATGTGATTTTTTTTCAATTATACAAATCAAAGTCACGGAAGTAAAATATAGCTTATAAGAAAGGGAGTGAATATATGCCGTTTGTCCATATTTATTATCGAGAAGATCTACTCAATTCAGAAGACTTAAAAAAGGTGAGCAATGGTATTCATCATGCATTAATTGAACATTTTAAAATTCCGGAAGATGATTATTTTCACATGTGTTTATCTTACCCATCTAATCAATTTTTTTACGATCCGGATTATCTCTTAGAAGGGGAGAAAAAGAGATCCGATAAAATGGTACATATCTCCATTACATGTGCGCCAGGAAGAACAATAAAGCAGAAAAAGAATTTGTATCAATCTATTTCGGAAGTTTTCTATCATCATTTAAACATTTCTACAACTGATATTTTTATTACATTGATAGAGTCACCAGCAGAAAACTGGTCATTTGGCCAAGGAATGGCACAAATGGTTATTACAAAGGAGGAAAAAGAGTAGTGAATGATCGTATCGAATCCAACATATCAAAGAAAATGAGAGAGATTGCTCCCGATTTTGTTGATTACAGTGAAAACATATTATTCGAAAAAGTATGGAGAGATTCTACGTTAACATTAAAAGAAAGAAGTTTGTGTACACTATCTGCTCTAATGAGTATTGGTAATACTGAACAACTACGATTTCATCTACAATTGGCCGAAAAAAATGGAATTAATGACAAGGAAATTATTGCTTTGATAACACAAATGGCCTTTTATGTGGGATGGCCAAAAGCAGCTGGAGCGTTAAACGTAATAATGAGTGAAAAATGAACCATATTGTATTTTACTTTAATGCATCTATTTAACAAAGAACGTTACTATATGAAATCTAACTTATAGAAGAAATAATATAAAAGAAGTGAAGACTTCGTTTAAAACAAGTGAAAGAAATGATTCTGGCTTGTGTTTTCAAAGTGTTTTACTCTTTCACACAGCAAACTTATTATGCTGTCGCTTCGCTTTCGCGCAAAAAAAGCATTTGTTGCCCCGATGCCCCCTGGAAAGAGCGCAGTCGTAACGGAAATCAACCTGTGTTTTGCCGTAGAGTCTTTTATAACATCTTAATTCATTGACATAATATTTTTATAAGAACATGAAGAGGCTGGGACAAACTAAATGGTTTCTTTATAAAGCCGAATAGAAAAACCGAACTATACCGAAACACTTCATAAGCGTTTCATTGGATAGTTCGGTATTTTTGTTGGCTGAAACACATTTCTCCGAGCCTCTTTTTCATTCCTTAGGAGCTAGCGTCTTTCTGATAAATTTTCCAATTGTTGCTCAAGTATTGTCACTCGTACTGTTAAATTCTCTACTTGTTGCTGAAGTGTTTCTTGTGGAGGCGAAGGAGCAGTCGATTTCATTCTTTTAATCGTATGAATCATCACGAAAAATATCGCTAGGAAAATGACAAAAAGTACGGTTGTACTAATAATATCACCAAGATGAAACATTGTTTGTCTCATAATTATTAGCCCCCTTATTTTGTATCGATTCTATTATTTACCGAGTTACATACAAAAAAGTTTCAAAAAAATATTTATAGACACTAAAAATACAGAAATCTTATCATTTTTCCTTGCATATTATATGGAACAAATTGTATTTCAAGAGCAGAAAATAATTAGAAATAAATGACTTTACATATCGTATAGGAAGAGCTTATAAAAATCCGAAAGATGCTTAAGATAGGGGATACGATAGGTATGACTGAGGTGAGTAAATGCATAAAGAGGGACAAGTAATGCGACAAGCTGTCTACAATATTTATATGTATCGCATCGATTATATACAGGTTTTCGCGCTGATTAAGTTATTTCAGTTTTTATTAATTGTTCCAATGACGGCTATCGTATTTAAGCTAATGCTACGAGTAACGGGCTACACACATATTACGGAGCAAAATATTCAAAGTTTTATGGTGCATCCCTTTGTCATTTCGATGTTTCTTTTTTTGATTGTGCTTATTTTTCTATTTATTTATTATGAAATGGGCTTTCTTTTTTTAATGGCTTTTTATCAACAACGGGGAATTCGATATCGATATCTACACATATGGCAACAGCTCAATCGTAAGGTACTTTCTTTTTTTAGTATTCAAATCATTTTTTTATTTATTTATATTGCACTTTTATTGCCATTAGCTTCATTTATATTTCCACTAACGTTAACACAAGCAATGACCATTCCGCACTTTTTGACAGATGAAATAATGAGTAGTCGTTCGGGTCGTTTACTTTATTTCGCTATGGTAATTGTTTTAGTAATAGTGGGCATACGTAGTATATTGGCTTTGCCGATCTTTACAATCCAGCCCAAAATATCACTATGTCGTTCATTAATATACAGCTGGCGTTTTTCAAAGCGGGACTTGTTAAAACTTCTTGGATTATTAGCTATGCTAGTTACAGTTCTTTTACTTGTGATGCTTGGAATTACACTTATAAGTACTTTGCCATTATATATGTTGGAGCGTTTGATACCGAGTACAGCACTTGTCACAGCGGGGATTACTATTGCTTTTTTAGAAATGGTTTTCGTCGTGCTATTTAGTATACTGCAAGCAATGATTTCACAAGTAATGGTGGCCTTTACTTATTACACCCCTTTAAGCAAGACAAGGTTTACACCGAAATTTCGAAGAAGGCGCTATAAGCCATTGTTATTTATCATTTTGTTTGTTTTTATCGCATTAAGTGTGATGAATATTATTTCGTTAGAGAAAAGTGTTTATGCACCAGATACAAAAATTATTGCTCATCGTGGCTACACAGAGGGTAATGTGGAAAATACAATCAGTGGCCTTGTCAGCGCAGCAAGTGCAGGTGCAGACTTAATCGAGGTCGATATTCAGCAAACGGTAGATGGACAATTCGTTGTATTTCATGATCGAACATTAAGAAGACTTACAGGTAAAAATGGCGTTATAGCCAATATGACACTCGGTGAATTAAAGACGTTAACGATTCATGCTAATGGTTTTAATGACAAAATTTCATCTTTAGATGATTTTATTGAAATAGCAAAAGCTTTAAATGTTTCCTTACTGATTGAATTGAAAGTTCATGGTAAAGAAACAGAAGATGTATTGCCCAAGTTAGTAGAAAAACTAAAAGCTTATAAGGTGCTCGATACGTATTATGTGCAATCATCAGACCCACAAATGATGTCACAGTTAAAAAAATTGGCGCCGAATTTACGTGTAGGGATTGTCTATGCATTAAATATCGGGCCGATGGATGAAACAGTTGATTTTATATCACTTGAGGAAGCTTGGGTAACAGATCAGCTGATTTCAGAGATGAAGCAACAAAAAATTAAACTGTTTGTCTGGACATTAAATAAAGATCAGTCATTACACAATTTTATTCGGAAAAATGTCAATGGCGTCATTACCGATCTCCCAGATATGGCTTTGAAAATAAGGAAGAAACAAAACGAGCGGGAATATTTTTTACAGCGTATATTAAATCTTCTTCAATTTATGTTTTAAACTAATACGATTAAAGCAATAACGTGCGCGAAGCAAGGAAATACTCGCGAACCGAACAAAATACTCATCCAGCCAGCATATGAGAAAGCTGTGATTCTTTACCGTAAAAGAATCACGGCTTTTTTAGCGGATTAAAATAAATGATGGCAATAGTGTAACCTTTTTCTTTTATAGCCGACTACTACTATGAATTCGTGAAATGAAGGAGATGCTTTTTTATGAAAATGACGAAAGTCGTACCATTTGCCATGTCAGCATTATTAATCGGGGGCGCTGTAGTAGCTCCAACTGCATCAGCAAACGAAGGAAAAGCGGTTGTGACGAACGCTACTGATAATAATGAGCAAAATCCACAAGTTCAACCTATTTTTATTAAAATAGCTGGAACAATTGAGCGTGTTGAAAAACGTGACGATTCAACATATTACACTGTAAAAGAGGAAGACAATACAAATGTTTTTGTCGTAAATGACGAAACACTAGTTTTCGATAATACTGGTAAAGAAGTTAAACTACAAAAAGGTGATAAAGTAACAGCATACACATATGCAAATAAGCCAATGCTGATGATTTATCCACCACAATATAACCCAGAGGTAATTATTGTTGAAACAAAAGAAATGGGAACTGTAGAAGTAGACTTTTTCAATAAAGAATTAGTGAATACTGATAATACGTTAAAACTAAATATTGGTAAAGAAACGGAATTACTTAGCCTGTCTGGTAAAAAAGTAAAGGCAGAGGATTTAGCAGAACAACATTTACTAGTGTTCTATACAATTGCAACAATGAGTATCCCAGCACAAACACCACCTTCAAAAGTTGTCGTTTTAGATACGATTGCACAAGAGCCAGGAGAAGTGGATCCATCTAAAGCTGCAGTACAAGAAATTATTAATAAAGACTTTTATGAGGTCGAAGGTACTAAAATGGTACCACTACGTTTAATTGCCGAAGAGTTGGGCTTTAAAGTAGAATCAACAGGAAATGGTGCAATTATTTCTAAAGGCGCATTATCTTATACAATTACACGTGATCAAAAAGAATATGGCTATAATAAAGCACTTCGTTATTTTAAAGTAGCACCAGCTTTATTAGAACCAACAAAAACATATGTACCAGTTGAATTTGTTGAAGAGTTAATGAAATAAAACAATTGAACTTCTTCTTGTCAAGTGACGGAGGAAATAGTGGAAAATATTTTGAGCGGCTTAATCCCTTTAAACTAATGGGCTTAAGCCGTTTATTCGTTTTTGCTAACATTCGTCCTACCATGCAGAAAAATACTTGCGGTAGAAAAAATCGAAAAAGGAGAAGACTCTTCTGATGCAGAAAATACATATAAAATACTTTTTTAGGAGGCGATAATATGTTTATCGTTAATGTGGAAGCTGCAATATACAAAAATAAAAAATGGCTGTTAATAAAACGTAGTGAAAAAGAGGAACATGCAGGGGCAGTATTGTCTCTTGTTGGTGGGAAGGTCGAAAAGGAAGGGTTCACAACAAATATTTTAGAAAGAACACTTATAAGGGAAATTGCCGAAGAAGTTGGGGTGGAGGTTTCAAATCTAAGGTATGTTAATAGTTCCTCCTTCTTGACAGATGCTGGTATTAGTGTAGTAGACATCGTATTTCTTTGTCAACATCAGCACGGAGAAGCTTTTGCAAAGAGTCCTGGTGAAGTTGACAGTGTCGTGTGGATGACAACTGAACAAAATACTCGATAATTCTTCTATACCAAATTATTTAAAGGAGAATATAAAACTTGCTGACAAATTAGTACTTGCCACCCAAGGGTAGAGGAAAACATCACGTCCTGTGATATCCCTTCGTACCAACATCGTGACTCATCATTCACCCACTTGAACAAGATCATCTAAAATGGAAATCTCCCTCTCTTTTCATAATTCTCTTTAAATGGAAAAAAGTTTTTTGTACAATGAAAGAATTAAAGTCAGACTCCAAAAGGAGAACTATATGAAGCAGGCATTAATGATAGTGGATATGCAAAGAAGCATTTTTTTTGGATAGTGAAAACTACTTATTTGATTACGAAAAAGTACTAGAAAACATTAATATGTTACTAACCTGGGCACGGCACAGCGAAGTTCCAATTATTTTTATCCAGCATACGGATTCAAATAAAGATGACGATTTTGCATTTGGCAAACCAGGCTGGGATCTATATCACGGACTTCTACGACAACTAGATGATAAAGTAATTCAAAAAACAACATGGGATGCATTCTATCAAACGGAATTAGCGCAATACTTACAGGAACAACAAATTGAGCAGCTTATTTTCGCTGGTGCTCAAACAGAATTTTGTCTTGATACGACCATCCGAAATGCCTATAGTCATGGATACCATCATAATATTTTAGTGGAAGGTGCACATACCACCCTAGATAGTCACGTATTAAACGCACAACAAATTATAAAGCACCACGAGTCCGTTTGGCACAATCGATTCGTGAACATTGAGCCAAGTACTATCTTTAAAACTAAGTAAAAGAGGTTTCAATAATGCGCATAAACAGCCAAGAATTTAATATAAAGGAACTTCATTATACAATTAGATCTGCCAATATAGAAGATGCTCAAGCATTATCAGATCTGAGGCTACAACTTGATGGAGAGACGGAAAACTTCGATAGAGAACAAGGGGAAGGCTTTATCGATACGACAGGATTTGAAGAAATCATAAAGGAAGACACGGTAAGTCCAAGGAATTTGTGTTTAGTAGCAGTAGTTGATAATCGCATTGTCGGATTTTCTAGATGTGAGGGGTTTCCATTAAAAAGATTTGCTCATAAAGTAGAGTTTGGTGTAGGTGTTTTAAAGGAATTTTGGCGTTATGGAATAGGAAAAAACCTCCTAGAAGCATCGATTGAATGGGCTGACACGAATGACATAAAAAAAATGGCCTTGAATGTTGTAGAGACAAATGACAAAGCAATTTTGCTCTATAAAAAGCTTGGCTTTGAAGTTGAAGGCGTCTTAAAAAGTGATAAATTCCTTTCAGATGGCAACTATTATAATACAATTGTTATGGGAAGAATAAAGGAATAACTTTAAAATAAACCCAGCTAAGCAAATAGGTGCTTAGCTGTTTCTTATAACAAAAACAGCTCGATTTTGCGAAGGTGGGTAATACGTAAAGTAGAAAATATCGTATATTTTTAGCTAAAAATCAACCTATCTATAATAATGCCGTTATTTACAATCACTTCACTGAATTTTCTGATTATAATGAAGGGGAACAAATTATAAGGGGTTGATAGGATGTCAGTAAAGGTTAATCCAAAAGTTGAGCTAAGCCACCCATTATCACCATTATCTGAAGTAGAAATTGAAAAAGCTGTTCAAATTGTCAAGGAACAGCAACAGTTGTCTGAACATGTACGATTTATGTCGGTCATGTTACATGAACCTAAAAAATCAGAAGTACTAAATTACAAACCAGGTAATACGGTAGATCGCCAAGTATTTTTAGTGATTTTAGATGATAAAGAATTGAAAACATTTGAAGCAGTTGTAAATTTAACTTCAGAAAAAGTTGATTCCTACGAACATATCCCTGGTGTACAACCGAATGTTGCCCTAGAGGAATTTGAGCAATGTGAAGAATTAGTAAAGAGCCACCCTGATTTTGTAGCAGCTTTACAGAAACGTGGCATTGACAATCCTGATTTAATTATGGTGGATCCTTGGTCAGCAGGGAATTTTGGCGTTCAGGAACATGAAGGTAAACGTTTACTTCGTGCGATTTGTTGGCAAAAACAATCATTAGAAGATAACGGATATGCATACCCTTTAACAGGTATTGTATCGTATGTAGACCTAAACAAAATGGAAGTTTACAAAGTAGAAGATCATGGGGTACGTCCAATTCCAACAACATCAGGGAATTACCATCCTGAAGTTGATGAATCCATTGTGTTTAGAAATGACTTAAAACCATTGGAAATCATTCAACCTGAAGGTCCAAGCTTTACAGTTGAAGGTAATTTGATCAAATGGCAAAAGTGGAGTTTCCGCTATGGATTTACTCCACGAGAGGGCCTTGTATTATACACAATTAATTACCATGACAAAGGCAAGGATCGTCCAGTTCTTTATCGTGCAGCATTATCAGAAATGGTCGTCCCTTATGGTGAACCAACATTTTCGCATAACACACAAAATGCCTTTGATGCTGGTGAATATGGCATGGGTCAATTAGCCAATTCGTTAGAGCTAGGTTGCGACTGCTTAGGAGAAATTCAATACTTTGATGGTGTTGTAGCTGATGTTAAAGGAAAGGCGCGTACGATCAAAAATGCCATTTGCTTACACGAAGAAGATTACGGGATTGGTTGGAAACATACAGATTGGCGTACAGGCCATGTAGAAGTACGGCGCTCACGTCGTCTAGTGATTTCATTTTTCTGTACAGTTGGCAATTATGATTATGGCTTCTATTGGAGCTTCTACCAAGACGGTACGATTGAAGCTGAAGTCAAACTAACAGGTATTTTAAACACTGGTACATGTGAGGATGGCATTCAAACAAAATATGGATCTGAGATTTCTCCAGGATTAAACGCATCACATCATCAACACTTCTTTAATTTCCGACTTGATATGATGCTAGACGGTGAAAATAACTCAGTAGTTGAAACAGAAACAGTATCAGAAACATTGGGAGAACACAATCCGAACGGCAATGGTTTCTATCCTATTTCACGTATTTTTAAAACGGAGAAGGAAGCGTTACGTAATTTAGATTTAAAAACGCAGCGTACTTGGAAAATTATCAATAAAAACTCACTTAACCGGGTGAATCAACCGGTTGGATATAAAATTTTGCCTGGTGAAAATTGCTTCCCATTTGCTCATGACGAAGCAAGCGTTATGAAACGTGCTGGTTTCCTTAAACATCATTTACACGTTACGCAATTTGATGAAAATGAAAAATATGCAACAGGTATGTATCCAAATCAACATGCTGGAGGAGATGGACTCCCAAAATACGTTGAGAATAACCGTTCAATTGATGATGAAGATATCGTCGTTTGGTACACAATGGGCCATCATCATATTCCGCGACCTGAAGATTGGCCTGTCATGCCAACTGCTTACATCAATTTCCAATTAAAACCGGTTGGATTCTTTGATCGAAACCCAGCGATAGACGTTCCTAGACCCGCCAAGAAGTGTCATACAACGTCGCCTTGTCATATACAATAAAACGCTTACGAGGAGTGATAATATGCTACCATTCCTAAGCATGTTGGTAATTGTTACTTTTACGGTAATCACTAACCGTTTATTAAAACAGCGTTTTGCCAATCATGGCATGGCCAAGTGCTGTATAATGCTGATTTCTATGACAATGAGTACTGCTGTTGGGATGAATATGGCTACCTGGCTTTCCGATATGGTACTAGGTGCAATAGCATCTATTATTATTTCTATTGCCTTAGGCTATTTACTATCAATAGGGTTACCATTGTACCTATTCATGGAAAGTGTAGGATCTAGCTTTATGGGAGCAATGATGGGCGTGATGCTAACATTAATGACCTCTCAATATTTAACATTAAGCATTATCTTTTTTACAATGATGTTTATTGTAAGTGCTATCATTTCTATCGGTGTATGGAATCGTGAAATGTTTCCTGTCTTTATAAAAGCCATTCCAAAGCATATTTACATTGTGGCTAGTGTAATGATTTGTGTACTAGTAGTAAGTAGTTTTGAGATTCAACATGAGGTGCCTGTAAAAGAAGAACAACAGCATTATAATCATCATTAAGGGGGTCGATCATTATGGTAAAGGTAAATGTTAAACCGAGTATTGAAGAGTTTGGCATTCAATTCAAAGGGCAATATGACAATTTTATCGGTGGTGAATGGGTAGCACCTGTAAATGGAGAGTATTTCGATAATAGTACACCTATCACGAAAGAAGTATTTACACGAGTAGCCCGTTCAACAAAAGAAGATGTAGAGCTAGCATTAGATGCCGCTCATGAAGCCCAAAAAACTTGGGGGAAAACACCCGTAGCAGAACGGGCACGAATCTTACTAGCCATTGCTGATCGTATGGAAGAAAATCTTGAAAAAATTGCAAGGGTAGAAACTTGGGATAATGGGAAAGCGATTCGTGAAACAATGTATGCTGATATTCCATTGGCAATTGATAATTTCCGCTATTTTGCAAGTGCCATTCGCGCACAACAAGGGCAAGTGACACCTATTGATGGGGATACAGTAGCTTACCATTACCAAGAACCTATTGGTGTAGTTGGCCAAATCATTCCATGGAACTTTCCTATTTTAATGGCAGCTTGGAAACTGGCGCCAGCACTTGCTGCAGGAAATAGTGTTGTCTTAAAATTAGCAGAACAAACGCCCGTATCATTCTTATTCGTAGTTGAACTTATTCAAGACCTATTACCAAAAGGTGTCTTAAACGTCATTAATGGTTTTGGTGTAGAGGCAGGAAAAGAGTTAGCTTCAAGCCCACGTATTGGCAAAGTGGCCTTTACGGGTTCTACAGCTGTCGGCAAACTAATTATGAAATATGCATCTGAGAATCTAATTCCTGTTACACTAGAGTTAGGTGGCAAATCGCCTAATATCTTCTTTGAAGATGTCATGGATGCTGATGACGGATATCTAGATAAGGCGATTGAAGGATTAGTTATGTTTGCTTTAAATCAAGGTGAAGTTTGCACTTGTCCATCTAGAGCCTTGATCCATGAGTCTATTTATGATCGTTTCATGGAAAAAGCCATTGAACGAGTAAAGCAAATTAAAGTTGGTAATCCATTCGAACTTGAAACAATGATGGGTGCACAGGCTTCAGAAGAACAACATAAAAAAATTCTTTCTTATTTTGAAATTGCCAAACAAGATGGTGCAGAATGTTTAATCGGTGGTGCCGAAAATCACCTTGATAATTTAGATGGTTATTTTATTCAACCAACTATTTTTAAAGGCCATAACAAAATGCGTATTTTCCAAGAAGAAATTTTCGGTCCTGTATTGGCAGTGACTACGTTTAAAACCTTTGAGGAAGCGATTGAAATCGCAAATGATACGATGTATGGATTAGGGGCAGCTGTATGGTCACGTAATACAAACATTACCTATAAAGCAAGTCGAGAGATCCAAGCAGGACGTGTTTGGATAAATACGTATCACCAATACCCTGCAGGTGCAGCATTTGGCGGTTATAAAAAGTCAGGTATCGGTCGAGAAAATCATTTAAAAGCTTTAGAATCGTATCAATCAACTAAATGTGTCTTAGCTAGTTACAATGAACAAGCGCAAGGATTCTTTTAATTTTACCTAAGAGTGAACTAAAGGGGGCGGTTTATTGAGTAGCTATTATCCAATCCAACCTGAATTGGTCCAAAAAACGTATTCTTATAGAGAACTTGCTCCAAACAGCCATTTAAACCAGGATATACTATTTTATTATGAGTTTGAACCAATAGGCATTAATAGTGATATTCATGTCATTCCTGATGCCTGTCAAGATTTAATGTTTTACATGGGCAAAAATCAACAGGTTGTCTTAGGGAATACCCCGACTACACGTGAAATTTATTCATTTACCCCAAAAGGTAAATATTTTGGTGTTCGTCTAAATCCAAAACAAACAGTTATTCAATACAATTGCGCATTAAAACAAATTGTTCAACAACCGTTTGTTAATGTTGAATTAGGCTGCACACTAGACTCTAAATTTATACAAGCTGTTTTTGAAGCAGAAGATTTCGAACAAAGGGTGCAGATTTGTAATGAGTATTTTGGTTCTCAAAAAAAGGATAAAAGCTTGGGTGATGAAATATTCGCTACTTGTTTTGATTCTATTATTGAAAATAATGGGCTGTTTTTACCAGCTGTAATTCAGCATAAAACAGGTTATTCTGAGCGATATATCCGAGAACTTTTTTACAAAAAAACAGGTTTTGGACCAAAAAAACTAAGCAAATTCATTCGTATTCAACTCTTACTTCAACATTTTTCTTTTGAAGAGACACCTGTAAACATTGACCAATATGGTTACTATGATCCTTCCCATTATTACAAAGAATTTAAAAGTTTACTTGTCATAACACCTGCTGAATATTTAAAAGAATTTTTAGGTTGGAAAAATATAAAACGAAAGTTTCTATCTTATTAGCCCCTCAAAGTTCACTCTTTTTATAAAGAGGCTGTGTCCAAAGCGAATGGTAAAATTCACTTTTTATTTATTTGAAAACAAAAAGCTGAACTATTGTAGAATGCTGTGTTAGCATTTTTTAATTGTTCGGCTTTTCTAGTTGCTTAAAACCTTTTGTCCCAGCCTCTGTAAATGTCAAAATAACAAGGTACATTTTTGCTAGTCTAATCATGTACACTTTCGCTAATTAACTACGTTTCTATACATATGCGTGAATAATTACACTTGACACGGAGCCTCTACTCGCATGATTCGCTAGCCTAGAAACTAGCTATATCAATGGCTGACTAACCCGTCAAGGCTATCATACTCGCCACTCCCTGTATAGTTGTAAAAACAAAGGGAATTACAATTGTACTTGGTTAAACAAAATTTATTTCAATTAAGCCTCTTTATTTTCATGAACAGTATACTTTCTTCCAGAAAAAACATATCAGTTAGTTTAACTACATTAACGATTCACTACCTTAACTTTGGGGAAATTCCTATTAGCTATAAAAATTCATAACATTGATCCAGTTGCAACAAATACTCTCAGACCTAAAAGTAATCCTTCCTCTTTACATCCCCCGTATTTGGCGATGAACAAAACAAATAACATTACATAATATAGAAACATGAAATATTATTAAAAAGGATGATGTGTTATTTCTATAGTAAGAAATGGTACCCTTCCTAACGGAGAAATACAAGACGGCTGGGAAGATGTTGATGTTGTTTGGGACATTGATCGTTGGGAGAATGACGGCGGTAGAAGTGTTGGAACTCTGTATTAAGAGGAAAATACGCCGAGAGATGTGCTTATTTTAAATAAATTTTTCTATTGCCTTCCACATTATCTGTAGAGGGCTTTTTTATGTTCTTATTTGGTTCATCTTCAGTTTTATAAAATTGAAATAGTACAATGGTTATGATACAGACTGACTCAATATTGAAGGGTTTAAAAAAGCTATGAGATAGCTCGTTGAAGAGTATGTAAAGCATTCTACATTGTATAATTTCAATAATCCAGATGATTATTTGTTTTTGGTAGCTCAGTTAAAGTACGAAGTTGATTTTTAATAAAAGTATAAAACCGTGCTACTGAACATAGTCGAATACTTTAATATCAACTTCGTCAATGAATCCAATCTTCTCTTTTAAATCCCATAATTTTATTTCAGACGTTTCAGAGTTCTTCAGAAATGGTTGCAGTTTTTTTATGAAAGAAAAATAAACAGGATTATACTTTACGTTACCGTTGGATAGGTTTTTCACTTTTAGTAAGCCGGTAAAATCTAAATCTTTTACGATTTGTCCTGTTTCCTCATAAAGTTCTCTAATAGCACATTCCTTTGGCGTTTCATTTTCTTCCCTTTGTCCTGCGGGTAACTCCCATTGTTCTCTCCAAGTGTTATAGCACATAAGATATTTCCCTGAACAATTTAACACTGCAAAAGAGCCTGCAATGGGTTCGTAGGAATTCATTTCTTCTTCTTTTATACTAATAAAATCAAGAAATTCATAACCGTTATTCTTAGTAAGGTTCAAATGATTTCACCAACCATTTCAATTTTATTTATAGAATATTAAAGTTCGATAAATGCAAGCTGTCAAAAGTATCTAAATGAAGAAAGCAAGAACTCTTTAATATTTCACAACAACTTCCATACGAGCTACAAAAAGTAATTAAACGCTTTTCTCATACTTACAAAATGTTTGTTCTTGTACCGATAATACTAAGATTTCAGACAGGTAGCAAATATCGTCATTTACCTAAAAAGTTGCCTGTAGAAAAAAATGAAAATCTAAAAGAAAATGATAGCATATAGATTCTTTAGTCCATTGTTATATACTGCAACGATGAAAAAATTTAGTTTATAACAAGTGTGAAATATTCAACTTGATAGTTCATTCAATTAAATTTTTTATATTTCATCTTTTTTAGAACAAAAATGCTTTTAAAGAGCCACGGTGTCGACTAGTATAAACAAAGATAAAAATTAGGGCAGATATTATGGCGAATTCAGCAATAAATATGAATTATGCGGCTTGAGCTTTGAATTTTAAAGGGCTTGGCCGTTTAATCGTTTCTGATAGCGACAGTGATTAAAGAAATGAATATCGTCGTTAAACGTATAAAATGGCTTTTTTGACCTTTGTTTGTAATTGAGTTTCAAAAAATATAATCATTTGAACAGAAAATTGAAACTATTTTCCTTTTTTTACGTATTAATTAAGAGAAATACTAGGAGGTGGAATTTTGGGAGAAGAAATACAGGGAAAACAGACAAATGAGTTTGTTGAATGGGTAAAAGCAATTGCTTTCGCTTTATTGGTGGCATTTTTAGTCAAGCAGTTTTTATTTACGCCAGTACTGGTAAAGGGTGCTTCTATGGAACCGACATTGGAAGAAAGCGATCGTGTTATTGTTAATAAAATCGGTCCGAAATTTAAGTCAATTGATCGATTTGACATTGTCGTTATTAATAACATGATGATAGACAATGAAGAAAAAAATATTATTAAACGTATCATTGGTCTACCTGGAGATAAAATCGAGTATAAGGATGATCAATTATACATAAACGGGGAAAAGTACAGTGAACCTTATTTAGATCAGTACAAGAAGGATTTAAAAGATCCTGGGTCACTTACATATGATTTTACGTTAGAACAAGACTTAGGTGAAACTACTGTACCTAAAGGGCATTACTTTGTATTAGGTGATAATCGTCGTGTAAGTAATGATAGTAGAAATCCTGAGTTAGGTTTCATCCCTAAAGAAAAAATAATGGGTACAACAAGTATCGTCTGTTGGCCGATTGAGCATATTGATTTCAGATTTAACTGATAGATCGAAGGCTTAAAACTTGATAAAGATAATAATAATGACCACTCCACAAATGAGTGGTTTTTTGTTTTGTCTTTTGTAAAACCAACGTCTGGGAGACGTACGCACAAAGGGTATCATTTTATTGATGAAAAATATAATTAACTTTATGCAATATATACATTGCAAAAAGACAGATATTCTGTATAATTAAAATCATAAAATAAAGGGAGGAAAATATGGATGTTTTGGAAAAGTAAACACGTCGATGAACGAATTAAAAATCAGCAAAATAAAATTTACAAGGAGATTTTTTTCTTTGTAATTGTAATATGTTTAATATCGATCCTAATAAAATTTATAACAGAGGGAGTGTCCTCAGAAAATGTATTAACAGAACGGTTGATTTTATTATTCTCAGCAGTTTATTATTGTGGTAGAGTAGCCTATCTCGGCATATTTACTGATGAAGTTGAGATTCACGATAGTACAAGTAAGTTTAAATTAAGTACTAAATTTATTATTTTCGGTGTTGCTATTGGTATGATTATTGCAATTATTATGGGTGTTAACAGTGCATTCAACTACGCAGAAAGTACACCACAAGCAATATATTTTTTCTTTTTGGTATTTTTTGTATCACTGTTATTGTATTCATCATGTATTGCCGGAATTTTACTCTTATTTTATGGTCTTGCTAAAAAGAAAAGTGATCGAGTTATTCAAAGAATGTTAGAAGATGAAGATAGTGGTGATCAATGTGAAAAACATACGCTTAAAAATGGCTCGAATTGAACATGATTTATCACAAGGTGAATTGGCTGATAAAGTGGGGGTCACTAGGCAAACAATCGGTTTAATTGAATTAGGTAAATACAACCCGACTTTGAATTTATGTATCGCGATATGTAAAACGTTAAATAAAACCCTAGATGAATTGTTCTGGGAGGAGTAAAACTGTCGTTATGTTATCGAAGAGGCTATCTACAAAACAGATAGTCTTTTTTCTTTGAATCTCTATTAAAGCCGAAATAAAAAAGATCGAAGCCATTTGCTTCGACCTTTTTTATAACAGAGTTATTTATTTTCCCATTTAATAAACTAATCATTTAATCCTTTACCATCAAGGATGTGTTGCGTGTATTTTTCAATTCTCGACACGCGAGTTTTGGATTGTTTAGGTTGAGAGAAATGTAGAATGTATGCTCTTTGTCGTCCTGGCGTCAATTTTTCAAAAGCCGTTTTTAAGGTAGGCATTTCATTGAATTTATGGTGAAGTTCTTCAGGAATTATGTATTCCTTATGCTCTTTCATGGGCACTTCTAAACCTGCTTTTTCAACTTCGATGGCTTCAAGAATATAGTCTTTTATAATCGTTTCCATCCCAACTATTTCTTGAACGTTGGTGAAACGAATTTGGCGCGCTGCCTGTACATTTTCAGTCTGTTGAATTAGAATCCCGTGGGCATCCTTTAACAAGGCTCCTTTATGAAACAGAAGCGCACAATAATCTTTAAAACCATGTATTAACACGATGTTTTTTTTCCCAAGCGTATAACAAGGATGCATCCATTTAAATTCTTCAGTCAATTCACAATCAAGAACGATATTTCTCAACGCCGAATATTCTTCCTGCCACTTTTTAGCTTTACCTAAAAATTCATCAACCTTTGGATTCATTTTGCTATTTGTCATCAAGGAACACCCCTCTACGATTTTTTAATCGGCTGATATTCTCTAATCGATTTATAATAAAACATTAACTAGTGTTATGTCTAGTTAAAAATAGGGCACTAATATCGCTCGAGTTGAAAAAGCCTTTGACACATGTAGCTTCAATCTTTTTTGTATTTTCTTATTGGTAAAACATTTTATTTTTGGTGAAAAATTAATTCATCACCAAAATTTGCGGACGACTTTGTTAAAACGTCTACTATATAAATAGTTGATCTTCGTTCCGACTGGGCGACTCCTCGGGGATCAGCAATAGAGGAACGAAGGCTAAAAGCATCACATCCTGTCATAACACCTTCGTGACCAACATCGTGTTGGCCCGAACCCTGCAGCGTAGCGGATGTTTTCTGTGCGAAAGCTTAACGTAGCAGCAGCACCAAATGTTTTCTGTAGCGAAAGCGAAGCGGAAGCAACAAAGCACTCAGTCGGAACGGAAATCAACCACACATTTTGGTAATGATCTGAAATATTAGGATATATTAGTATATAATGTTTATTGGAGTGTGTTAATTAAATAAAGCTAAGTAGGAGGAGAATCATGAAAAAATTTTTTATGCTGTTACTAGTAGCATTTGTTTTTGCAGTAGTACATCCAACAAAATCGGAAGCGAAAGTGATGTATGATGGAGCAGAAGTTGTAAAAGACCAAACCGGAAAAATGACCTTTAAAAAAGACATCAAGGTGTACAAGAAAAATCCAAATGGTACGTTTGATTCGTTAGTGGTCAAGCGAAATAATTTCTTTAGAACGTATGATATTGAAAAATATGATGGCAAAACATTTTACCAGATGGGGCAATATCGGGTACAAGCAACGGATTTGGTAGTTTTCAAAGAAGTACCAATAAATATTCGTTCAACTTTTTATAAAAATCCAACTTATATCTTTATTAATCGTGATAGTAATACCGCAACTTACGGAATGTGGTTCAATGAAAGAACCAACCCTGGTTTTTCTTTTACAAACAATGGACAAATAATTTCTTATTGCGGTCCCAATGATGTTAGTTCTAAAGAGTGTATACAGTATCCTGGTACAGATCTTAAAATCTCTGAGTCGAAAAGAAGCGAAAAAGGCGTGCGTTTTGAGCTAACAAAAGATACAGATTTTAAACTCGATCCAATTAAAGGATCTGCAACGATAAGTACATTGAAAAAGGGAAGTATTTTATTTTCAGAAGGTCTAGAAATTAATGGTTATCTAAATGTAACTTGGAAAAAAGATGACAACAACGAATCCACACATTGGATTCCAGTAAATTTATTAAAACAAGTTGTAGATAAGTAATTAGGAATTTACAAAAACGCTGCTCCATCTTGTTTTTTATGTATTGTAAATAAAGGTACCTTCTAAGAGAGACTTTTTTAGTGTCTATCCTAGAGGGTACTTTTTATAGAGATCATCTGCTGAAGTAACAGCACCAGTTATTGTTAAACGGAAAGCATGACCGACATATTGTACAATGAAAATAAATCCGCTTTTATTAGAAATTTGTTTTTGCGACAAGCCACTATTATCAATTGTAGATATTACATTGCTAAAAAATTTATACGCTTTGTTCATAACAACATTTGAATATTTTCACTAAAATAAAGTAGAGGTGAAATAGTATGGATGAAAATCAGAAAAAAGTAGAAATATCTTTTCTCACTGATGGACCGACCCAATCTGATTATTTTAGAGAACAATTTCAAGATTTTATTAAAAAATTTAATTTACGGCTTCAACAACTCTCTAAAATGTTTGATATACCCATAAATGACATAGAAAATATAATGAATGATTCAATTAGCATCACAAATGAAAAATTTGAAGAGATTGAGTATAAATTAACAATGTTGAATTTTGGTTTTAATGATTTTAAGGCTAAAGATAGGGTAAAGTCAATATTGAATAATTTGTTAGTGGAATACGAGATAACAACAGAAAGCTTGTCCAAAATTATAAATGTTGCAGAAAAAGAACTTATAGATTTTAAAGAAGATCAATTACTAGAGAGGAATATAGAAATTGAGATATGTGTGAATATTATCTTGCTTAATTTTGTTCTACATAAATAAATTTAAAGCCCGGTCACTCGAAATGAAATGTTCCCAATTAGGTAGACAGATTAAAATTGTTTATCTAATGGGAGTATTTTAAATATGCACCAAAATAGGCTTGAGGTATGCACAAAAACCATAAAAAAGGATTGAGGTATATCCCCAATCCTACTTTTTTCTATAAATATGCTCACCAAAGTCGTTTATTAATTGCTTCATTCTAGCCCCAATTAGCCAAGTATACAATGGAACGCATTATCTAAAAATATTGATTTGAAGATACTAAGTGATTAACTTGCACACATGTCATTTTACATTTGGATAAATCATCGTTGCAGGGTCCACATATTCATCGAACTGTTCCTCTGTTAGTAAACCAGATGCAATCGCGGCTTCTTTTAATGTTGTGCCTTCATTATGTGCTTTCTTCGCAATTTTTGCCGCATTTTCATAACCGATGTAAGGGTTTAATGCAGTTACAAGCATTAGTGAATTTTGTAAATTATGGTTAAGTACTTCTGTATTTGGCTCGATACCGACAGCGCAATGATCATTAAATGATTTCATTGTGTCTGCTAGTAGACGGGTTGATTGTAAAAAATTATAGATAATGACTGGTTTGAAGACATTTAGCTCAAAATTACCTTGGGAAGCGGCAAAGGCAATTGTTGCATCATTACCAACAACTTGTGTAACAACCATGGTCATCGCTTCGCTTTGAGTTGGATTTACTTTACCAGGCATAATAGATGAGCCTGGCTCGTTTTCTGGAATCGTTATTTCACCAATACCAGAACGAGGACCACTCGCTAACCAGCGAACATCATTGGCAATTTTCATTAAGTCAGCTGCAAGAGCCTTTAATGCGCCATGTGCGACAACAGCTTCATCATGACTCGTCAGTGCATGGAATTTATTTGCAGCCGAAGTAAAATGTTTTCCTGTTAATTGACTTATTTCCGCTGCTACACGCTCACCAAATTCGGGATGTGCGTTAATACCCGTACCAACTGCTGTTCCACCAATCGCTAATTCCTTCATATATTCTATATTTTGGACAATCATTTGCTCAGATTTAGCAAGCATTGCTACCCAGCCACTGATTTCTTGACCTAAAGTTAAAGGTGTAGCGTCTTGTAAATGTGTACGACCAATTTTAATAATATCTTTAAATTTTTCTGCTTTGTTATCAAGTGTTTCTTTTAGTAAGCGTAGTCGCGGCAGTAAATAATCTTCAACTTTTAACACTGCAGCAATATGCAAAGCCGTTGGGAAGGTATCGTTTGAGCTTTGAGATTTATTGACATCATCGTTTGGATGGATGCGTTCAGCCTCGCCAACATTTTGTAAAAGTTGGTTTGCACGGTGAGCAATTACCTCATTGACATTCATATTTGACTGTGTACCACTACCAGTTTGCCAAACTACAAGAGGGAATTGATCGTCCCATTGACCCTTTAAAATTTCGTCTGCTGCTTGCACAATCGCATGTGCTTTTATATCTGAAAGCTTACCTAATTTATTATTGGCTATCGCAGCACTTTTCTTTAAAATGGCCATTGCTTGAACTAGCTCAATAGGCATTTGTTCTGTTCCGATTTGGAAATTTTCTTTACTGCGCTGCGTTTGAGCACCCCAAATTTTATCTGCAGGTACTTTAATTTCACCCATAGTGTCTTTTTCAATACGATAATCCATGTAAAACAGCTCCTTTATTTATGTAAATCTCTCCAATTAAGGAGAATTAAACTTCTTTCAACGGGTATCAAACAGCTGTTGATAGAAGTTAAAAAAAGATATTCTTAGTCTGATGTAAGAATATCCGTTTGATACATGCTTATTTCAAAAAAATAGGGGGATGCTGAACTAAGCATTTCGGAGTAAGAAATAATTTATTGATAATGATAATTGTTATCAATTAAAAAGTCAAATACTTTTCTTGAAGACCATTTTATCGTTGAGAATAATTCGCAGTGGATTTTTCTCTTATAGTTCGATTCCCGCTTTTTTAAAGTTAAAACGCTATCATTAAATGATAGCGTCGGAAGGTGAATAGGGAAGAGCTATCTCTTTTTCTTGCCAATTTCTTTTAATGGTTGTTTTTTAGCTATTTTTTCAAAAATGATACTTACCTGATAGTTGTTGTCGTCTATTTGAACAATTTGAACAACTTTAGCTTTACGTCCTTTAATTTTAATGTTCTCTTCGACAGTAGGTAAATTTACGAGCAGCTGACTTAAAACGGACGTCTTGTTTTCATAGAAATGAGTTACAAACATAATCCTTCTCCTTATAAATGTTTTATTAAGCTTAGAAAAAAACCTTCCTTTATTATTGCTTGTATGTAATGTAAAAGAGACAGGGGTTATTGAGGATAATGAGCAAGGGGAAGGTTTTACTCAATGTATGATAAGAGCTAAAAATCTAGAACATTTTTAATTGGGGTAGAGCATAGAGAAAAGATTTGAATCCTGAAGATTGAAATGTATTAAGATCACTAAATTTTTAATTATATTCAGAATTATTTATATTTTGCCAATTTTTAATATTTTATCTTTATTTTTCCTTCCATTTCTATTAAACTATAAATAGACTTAAACCAAAGGGAGGAATAAAATGAAAAAAATTACTATTAGGTTGTTCTTTATGCTTATCTTTTTATTAGTGCCAATGAATGTTTTTGCAGATGAGTCTTTAGGTGAATTTTCATTTGATCCAAGTAAAATGTCACATCCTTATGACATGGTAAACTCGAAAGGTGAAATCATTAAATATGAGGAGTTTAATGTTAGCAATTCGCCATTAATTAATGAAATACCAAGTGTTCAAGGTTCGGGAGAAATTTCGCCCATCCAGATTGATTCAATAATGGAAGGTCACTCGTTTATCGATATTACACCACCACCAGTTGTTATTAATGATTCTACTGCTAGAGGACCATTACAAATATCACCACGCATTGTCATCGGTGACGATAGTAGAAAAAAAGTAGAGAATACTAAAGAATTGCCATATAGTGCAATTACGTATATCGAAATAAATTGGCCTGATGGAAAAGGTGGTTCTTGTACAGGTTCTTTAGTTGGCAAAAATAAAGTTTTAACAAATGGACATTGTGTAATAAACCCAGAAACAAAAGAAACTATAACTAGTGCAAAGGTTTACCCTGGCGTAAGTAATAGTGTTGGATTATTTGGTTCTTATAAAGTTAATGATTATTATGTAGCTGCTAATTGGGCTTCAACTGGTTCGAGCTCTGAAGACTTCGCTATCCTTGTTTTGGATGTATCAAAAGACAATAAACAGGCGGGAGATGTTGCAGGAACTCTTGGAATCAAACAGGTGAATAATCTTCTTAATCAAAATATCGGTATTTATGGTTATCCGGGAGATTTAATGCAGGCGAGTGGTGAAATTTCTCAATTTGGTACGAGAGGAAATATTTCTAGAGAGGATGCATCTGTAGCCTTTTATACAATTGATACTGCACCAGGACAATCGGGTTCAGCATTAATAAACACTGATAATCAAATTATAGGCGTTCATAGAGGTTCATTTGTTATTAATGGGAACCCGATGAATGGAGGACCTAAGATGAACTCTTATATGTTTAATTTTATTTCCAAAGCTTTAGAGTAAAACTACTAATAATGTAGACAAACTGAGAATTTCGGTTTGTCTATTTTTTTGACGCTAAAAAAATAAGAGCTGACTGAATTGAGCATCCCAAAACATAAGGTGGTATATCTTTTTGGTAGACAATCTTTAAGGATAGAAAAATAGGGAGTTGTAATAAAGATTCAAAAACAATATAGACGGAATTTAAGGGGAATTATTTTCGAGATTAACAGATTATGTTTAATATTAGCTGTAGCGGGAAAAATAGCAGTTCAAAATGGGAGTCAGTCTGATTATGCTATTTCATTATTTCTTGTAAATCGCTATATTATGGCATAATTTTATTATTTTTTATTGCAACTTTCGACATGTTTTTTATTTATTTCTCGGGAAATATTTCATAGATATTTGTAGTTACAACGGTGTTTTTAATGCTCATAATTATAGTTTTTGTACCTAGGGATTAGGTATTGTTATAGGTCAAGTTCAATGATGAGTTTATGATTTGTATTAATGTTTTGACTTTTCGGCATTGATTTCCTTTAGAGCTATGCGTGGCTTATGTTTGGCAAAAAGCGTAGGCACGTTATAATAGTAATAAGGGAGGAAACGAAATGTATTTAAAGTCATGTAAGGTATTACAGGGAGAAATTGCAGTGAAAGATCAATATCCCTTTAATATACCATGTTTGCAGGATTTACAGGAGCTAGAGTTTCCTACGAACGTTACCTTCTTTGTAGGGGAAAATGGCTCTGGGAAATCAACCCTATTGGAGGCTATAGCTGATCGCTGTGATTTTAATACAGCGGGGGGCGGCCGTCAAAATATATATGAAGTACATAAAGCGGAATCTGCACTTGGAGAATTCATTCGTTTATCATGGTGGCCAAAGGTTTCAAATGGCTTTTTCCTACGTTCGGAAACGTTTTATCAATTTGCGAGTCATATTGATTTGTTGGATAATCATCCAAATAAGTATGCCGCTTTTGGTGGTCAGTCGTTACATCATCAATCACATGGGGAGTCCTTTCTTTCGTTGTTTATGAATCGCTTTAAAGGGAAGGCCATTTATTTATTAGATGAGCCTGAAGCGGCGTTGTCACCAACGAGACAGCTAAGCCTCCTCAAAATTATCAAAGATTTAGAGCATGAGGCACAATTTATTATCGCCACACATTCACCTATTTTACTTGGCTATCCAAATGCTACAATTTATAGTTTTGATAATGGGGAGATTGAAGCTATTCGTTATGAGGATACTATACATTATATTGTTACGAAGCGTTTTTTAAATGCACCGGAAACCATTTTTTCAGAGTTATTTGATGAGGAGAGAGAATCATGAATCAACGTAAAGGCTTAGTCATGCGAGAAATTCGATTAGATGAAATGGCACAATCTATCGATTTGCTTAATTATGTTTTTCAAATGTCCATGTCTATTCATAAGGACCGCCGCTTTGTGAATGCTAAAAGTAAGCAATTTAACGAAGGACATGCTATTGGTTGGTTCGATGGGTCACACCTTGTATCTCAAATTTTAAGCCTACCTTTTGAGGTGAATGTTCATGGTAGGATTTATGAAATGGGAGGCATTACTGCGGTCGGAACTTACCCTGAATATTCAGGGCATGGTTTGATGGAGAGCCTTATCATTGATAGCTTGGAGCGGATGCGAAACGAAGGACAATATATATCCTATTTATTTCCATATTCTATCCCGTATTACCGTAAAAGGGGTTGGGAAATTATGAGTGATATTGTGGAATTTCAAATCAAAGATACGCAGCTTCCTCGCTATGGTGGTCTAAATGGAAAAATCCGTCGTGTCGATCCGAAACATGAAGACGTTGTGACTATTTATGCGCATTATTCAAAGAAGACGCACGGTGTCATGGTTCGTAATAGTATCGCTTGGAATGAAAAGTTTCAGGAAGATTTTTGGGAGGAAAAATTTATCGATAGTGATGTGAACCTCCAGGCAGCGGTTTATTATGATGAGGATGATATACCTCAGGGTTATATGTTTTACCGTATTATGGAGGAGAATTATTACATCGATGAAATTGTCTACTTGCAAGAAGAAGCACGTAAAGGTTTATGGAATTTTGTCTCAGCGCATAACTCAATGATTTACAATGTCTATGGTAAAACAACTGGCAATGAAGCCGTTGCCTTTCTGTTAGAGGATAGTGAAATTATTCAGAAGGTATCCCCTTATTTTATGGCACGAATTGTTGACGTAAAAGAATTTCTGTTACGCTACCCATTCACGGGAAATGATTTTCAGCTTAGACTAGCTGTTCGTGATCGCATTGTTGCATGGAATAATGGTACATTTTTTATAACGAAGCAAGACGGAAAAGTTGCAGTTGAAAAAGTGAGTGAGACACAGTCTGAAAATGCTATTCAGCTAACGGTACAAACACTTGCCACGATGTTACTAGGCTATAAACGACCGAGCTATTTAGAAAAAATCGAGCGTTTACATGGCAATGCCATTGAAATTGCACTACTAGAGACTGTACTACCAGTAGGCATTCCAACGTTTATTGATTATTTTTAAAAAAATTTGGGGGAATTTGTACAGAGACAGCTGTGCAGATTCCTTTTTATGGGTTTAAAAGAAAACTGATCAGGTAAGCGCGAGAACTGCTCAGGTAAGTGCAAGAACTGATCAGGCTAATGCGAGAACTGCTCAGGTCCAAGAGAAAACTGCTCAGGTAAGCCTGAGAACTGATCGGGTCCAAAAGAAAACTGCTCAGGTAAGCGCGAGAACTGATCGGGTTGAAGAGAAAACTGCTCAGGTCATTGCAAAAACTGCTCGGGTCCAAGAGAAAACCGCAATCAGGTCACCCAAAGAACTCGCTCGGGTTAAAAATATATTGGCAATATCGAGAAAGTGGAGCATATATTTTCTGGAGCGAGTATGTTGAATGTGCCTGATTTTCAACATATGACGATTGAGACAAAGAGTAGCCATAACCCTTGCAGTTATGGCGTATTATTCTGTAATCCAAGCTTTTCTTAGCAGTTGTACACCGAGAATGATGTCCTCCATTTTTAATTTACTAAAGCCTAATTGTATAATGGGTGTAGAGCTTGGCTGTTGTAGAAAATATGGGCTAGTAGGGTAGACCTTGACTCCGTATTGTTGTGCATTTTGAATGAGCTGCTCTTCTGAACATTGAGTTTGCACCTTCACTAATATATAAAGCCCAGATTGTTCTCCAAGTATCGTAATTTTTTCTCCGAACTGTTTGTTAAGCTCCTCTACAAGAGCATTTATTTTATGTTTATAGGTGATACGCATTCTTTTAATATGCCGTGTCCATTCACCTTGTTCCAGGAATTTCCCCATTGTTAATTGATGTAAGGACGAGGCGTTATGTTCAAAATAAGCAAAGCGTTCTTTATATGGCTGTACAAGTGATTGCGGTAGTACCATATAGCTTAAACGAATAGCTGGTAAAAATGATTTTGAAAATGTCCCCATATAAATAACACGTGACTTGTCGAGTGAGGCGAGAGCAGGAAATGGCTGTTGCGTATAACGAAATTCACTATCATAATCATCCTCAAGTATATAACCATCAACTTTTTTAGCCCACTGAATTAAAGCTTGACGCTGCTGAATGCTCATGGAAACGCCGTATGGAAAATGATGAGAAGGTGTGACATAGAGTAAGCGCGAATGTAAATGTTTTAAATGCTCAAGCTTTGTACCTTTTTCCGACACAGGTAAAGTTTCTATTTGAAAGTCGTGCAGCTTGAACGCTTCTCGTGCACCGTTGTAGCCAGGGTCTTCTAAAATAACACTTGGGAAATGTTGTTTTAATAGAAAGCCTAGATAAATTAACATTTGTTGCGTGCTACTACCGATAATAATGTCCTCTTCATTTACATGTACACCACGAGCTTGAAGCAAATAATGTACAAGCTGTTCTTTTAGAAGTGGCTCACCGAAAGGGTCGCCATATTCATAGCATTTTTGTAAAGGTAACACTTGATTAGCCATTTGTCGCCATATTTTTAAAGGGAAATGTTGTTGATCGACAGCTCCAGCCCGAAAGTCAATGATGACATCTCCACTGTTAGTTTTAATTTCTTGACTAAGGCTAGGCCATTCCTCCTCCTGAAAAAAAACTTTTTCAAATTCATTCACGAAATAGCCCTTTCGTTTTTCACCACGTATGTATCCTTCCGCTACGAGTTGCTCATAGGCAGTTAAAGTTGTATTCCGACTAACATGTAAAGTTTCGGCTAGCCTTCGAATAGAAGGAAGCGAATCATGCGTTGTTAATCTGCGTTGTTCGATTAACCATTTGATTTGTTGATAAATTTGTTTATATTTTGCCTCTTTATCTGTAAATAAGAAAATAAAATCCTCCATAAAGTTCCTCCTTGACATGTTGGAATGTAGAAAACTGTTTCTTTTTAAATGTCAGTTAGTTTTTTATCATAATACAAGAATTACATAGTAAAAGAAATGGGGAGAAACGATTATGGAGATTTGTACAGTTACCTTTGCAACTGTTGGAGACGTTGTGCCATTATTTAATGCCTATCGAGAATTTTATGGTCAACCATCAGATTTAGAACAGGCTGAGCAGTTTCTAATGGAGCGTTTAAATAAGGAGGAATCGGTAATTTTTTTAGCTTATTTGGATGCGCAGCCAGTTGGTTTTGTCCAGCTATATCCTATTTTTTCATCTGTTGCAATGAAACAAGCGTATATTTTAAACGATTTATTTGTGGCAGAGTATGCTAGAAAACAAGGTGTAGCACAGGGCTTAATTGAAAAGTGTTATTCATACTGTTTACAGAAAGAAGCGCGTTATATAGCTTTAGAAACAGCGACAGACAACGTTCGTGCTCAAAAATTATATGAGAAGCTCGGGATGAAAATAAACGATGGAGTATTTCATTATATTAAATATTGGTAAGAGGAGCTTCGAATAATGACTGTAGCAATCAAACAATTAACAACGCAGCAGGAGTGGATGGAAGCATATTACGTTCTGGTGCAGCTTCGTACGGAATTAACAGTAGAAAAATACCTCCAATTATTAAAAGAAATGACCCAAGATGGCTATTTGTTATTTGCTTTATACGAAAATATGAACATTGTGGCTGTCGCCGGATTAAGTTGGAGAGTCAACTTTTACAGTGAACGCCATATTTTTGTCTATGATTTAGTGACGGATGAGAAGTATCGTTCATTAAGTTATGGAGAAATATTATTGCACTATCTTCACAAATGGGGCAAAGAAAATGGCGCGCACTATATTGCTTTAGAGTCTGGTATTCAGAGGACTAGTGCGCATCGTTTTTATGAAGATCGATTAGGATATGAAAAATGGTGCTTTTCTTTTCGAAAAACATTGTGATCAAAGGAATATGATTTTTTTAAACCTCACACACTAGTGAAAACATGAAGGAGGTTTAACATGAAAGCACCATTCAAAAAAATAGTTCTCACGAGCCTGCTTATAATGAGCTTTACACCAATTTGTTATGCAAATAATGTAATTCAACAACATGCAAATGGTGAAGATGGACAGCTTGTTTACCATGTGAAATACGATTATGCTGCTATTTGTAAGGTGCTTGGGATAACGCAAGACGTCTATGATCAATACTGGAAAGAAGGCCTTTCTATTGTCGATATGGCAAAAAAGGAAGGGATAGAACGTCGTGAGATTGAAAGTTATTTTATCACTTTCCACTATCAAGAAATGCAAAAGTGGCGCAAGAAGGGTGCAATGAATGAGCGTCATTATTTTAATTTAGTTTATGATTTAAAAGATGACATTACAGAATTTATTGAACGAAATCCAAATAAAGAGTAAAAGCGACTAGAGTTTTTCTAGTCGCTCTTTAAATGTTTGTTTACTGAATAACATTTAATATTTATTTATAATGGTTAATTATTTAACGATTATCATTAAAAATATCTTGATTTCAACTCTGCTGTTTTAACATGAAGAAGGACGTAATATAGAGCACCTACGAAGTTTCCACATCAAGCGGCGGAAAAGCAGGAATTAGCGGCGCAATTCGAGCATTAAGCGGCGAAAAAGCAGGAATTAGCGGCGCAATTCGAGCATTAAGCGGCGAAAAAGCAGGAATTAGCGGTGCAATTCAAACATTAAGCGGCGGAAAAGCAGGAGTTAGCGGCGCAATTTGAGCATTAAGCGGCGAGGAAGCAGGAGTTAGCGGCGCAATTCGATTGAGTCCGTATAATTGTGTAAAAAGAAAAGGGGTCATTTTCTTTCCTCTTGGTTACAATGTTTTCAACCACGAAAATAAAGTAAAGTGAG